>DASRDS010000323.1:0-14894 GCA_035652495.1 Gemmatimonadaceae bacterium | reverse complement strand
GTGATCCGGGACATGACCTCATCGATATACTCGGCGGTCTTCGAGCCCGGCTTCACGCCCGGGATGAAGCCACCCTGCTTCTTCAGGTTTTCCGCCAGATCGACCGGGTTGAAGATGATCGACGTGTAGAAGTACGTGAAGAAGACGATCATGACCGCCAGGAACACGAAGTACCAGATCGACGTGGGCTGGAAGAAATCGGAGAAATCCCGCGCCCACTGGAGCCCGCTGAACTGCGCGATCGCGCCCGGCACGACGATCACGGACTGGGCAAAGATGATCGGCATGACGCCCGCCGAATTGATCTTGAGCGGGATGAAGTTCTTCGCCGCCTCGCGCATGCGGCCGCGCGACATCGTGCGTTGCGGGATCTGAATCGGCACTTTCCGCGACGCGATCGTGATCGCGACGATCCCGGCCACGACCCCGAGCATCATGACGCCGAGCACGAGCAGCTTGACGACGTTCGTCGCGCCCGTGTTGACGTACTTCAACGTATCGAGGATACCGGGCCAGAAGCGCTCGACGATCGAGAAGAAGATGATGAGGCTGGCGCCATTGCCGACGCCGCGCTCGGTGATTTGCTCACCGAGCCACATCACGAACACCGCGCCGGTGGTCAGGAAGAGCACCATCTGAATGATGAACCCGAGCCCGGGTCGGACGACCGCGCCCTGCAGGGACTCGGTGAACAAGGCGAACCCGTACGCCTGGACGATGGCGAGCGCCACCGTGATGTAGCGGGTGTACTGCTCGACCTTTTTCCGGCCCTGCTCGTCCTTGTTCATCTTGTCGACCTGCGGGATGACCGCGCCCGCGATCTGGAAGAAGATGCTGGCCGAGATGTACGGCATGATGCCCAGCGCGAAGACGGTGGCCTTGGACAGGCCACCGCCCACGAACAGGTCATACAGGCCGAGGAGACCGCCCTTCCCCTGGTTGGCGAAGAAGTCGGTCAGCGCGACGACATCGATGCCGGGCGCCGTGACGTGCGCGCCGAGGCGGTAGATGACGAGGCACAGGAGCGTGAAGAGGATCTTGTCCTTCAGCTCCGTTGTTTTCCAGACGTTGGCGATCGCCGCGGCCGGATTTGCCTGAGCCATGTTTTCCTACTCCTCTACGCGGCCTCCGGCCGCGAGAATTTTTTCCTTCGCACCCGCGCTGCATTTCACGCCCCGTACCACGACGGCCCGAGCCAGTTCACCCGTCGCGAGGATTTTCGGCGCACCCTTTGAGGCTCGCGCGAGGCCCGCATCATATAGTGCCTGCACCGTGACCTCGGTCCCCTCGGGGATTCGGCTCAAGGCATCGAGGCGAATCACCTGGGCGTCTTCGCGAAACGGGTTCGTGAAGCCGCGCTTCGGGACACGGCGGGTCAGCGGCATCTGGCCACCTTCGAAATGTGGCTTGTTGCCGCCCGGTCCGTGATGGCCGGAGCGGGCTTTGATGCCCTTATGGCCCTTACCCGAAGTCTTACCAGTCCCCGAGCCCGGACCGCGGCCGATGCGCTTCCGATTGCGGTGCGAGCCGGGTGCCGGGTGCAGCGAGTCCAGTCCTATATGCTCAGCCATGCTTCTTCACCTCGACCAAGTGCCGCACTCGCTTGATTTGGCCGGCGAGTGAAGGCGTATATGGTCGAATAATTACATCTTGATGATGCTTGAGGCCGATTGCCTCTAGCGTCGCCCGCATTCGCGCCGAGTGACCAATACCCGAGCGAACTTGGCGAATTTCTACAGTAACAGCATCTGCGATCGGCTTGGGCGTCGTGGCGGGTCCCCGACCGGGATGCCAGACGAACGTTCTAGGCATGGACCGCCTCCTTGCCCTTGGCTCTCGACTTATAACCGAGCGCGGAGACCTCGAGGCCGCGCTCGCGCGCGATCTCTTCGACGGTCGTCAGGCGATGCAGGCCATCGAGCGCGGCCAACACCATGTTGTGGGGGTTGGTCGAGCCGAGGCTCTTGGTCAGGATATCGGTAATACCGGCGCACTCCATGATCGCGCGCACCGCGCCGCCGGCGATCACGCCGGCGCCCGGAGCCGCGGGCTTCATGAGGACGCGCCCGGCGCCGTGCTCACCCACGACTTCGTGGGGGATGGTGCCACCGGTGAGCGGAACGTTCGCCATGCGGCGGCGCGCCGCGTCGACCGCCTTGCGGACGGCCTCCGAGACTTCGTTCGCCTTGCCGGTCGCGAATCCCACCCGGCCCTGACCGTCGCCGACGGCCACGAGCGCGTTGAACGAGAACCGCCGACCGCCCTTCACGACTTTGGCGACGCGGTTGATCGCGATGACGTTCTCTAGGAGATCGCCACCCTCGCGACCACCGGCATCAATGGCGCTGCTGGGCCGGCTATCGCGGCCACGGCCATCGCGGCCGCCGCCATCACGGCCGCCAGGCCCGCCGCCGGGGCCACCACCACCGCCGGGACCGCCACGGCCACGGCCGCCACCGCCGCCGGGGCCGCCGCGACCGCGGCCACCACCACCGCCGCCACCGCCACGACCACCGCCGCCGCGACCACCGCCGCCTGGACGACGCGGACCGCCGCCACCACCGCCCCCGCCGAACCCACCGCCGCCAGGACGGCCGCCGCCGGACGGACGAGGACCGCGGCCACCGCCGCCACCGGCGCCGCCACCACCACCGCCACCGCCACCGCCACCACCAGATGAATGCGATTCAGACATCGTTAAAACTCCAGACCGCCCTCACGGGCGCCGTCGGCGACCGCTTTGACGCGGCCGTGGTATTTATACCCCGCTCGATCGAACACGACACGGGTGATGCCGGCCTCCTTCGCCCGCTGGGCGACGGACAGACCGACCTGCTTCGATTTATCCAGCTTCTTGCCTTCGTCGACGCCGTGGCTCGACACCGTCATCAGGGTCCGCTGCGTCACATCATCGACCAGCTGCGCATAGATGTGCTTGAGCGAGCGGTACACGACGAGGCGAGGCCGCTCCGACGTGCCGGAGATCTTTTTGCGCACGCGCAGATGCCGGCGGTACCGGTGCTCTTCGCGCGTCTTGGGAATGCCGAGTCTGCCCATTACTTGCCTCCGGCCTTGCCAGCTTTGCGGCGAATGACTTCGCCAACGTACTTGATGCCTTTGCCTTTGTACGGCTCGGGTGGACGCAGCTGACGGAGCTCCGCCGCGACCTGCCCGACCGTCTCTTTATTGGCTCCCTCGACCACGATCGACGTGGGCTGAGGAGCCGTGAGCTTGATGCCCTTCGGCGCTCGATACTCGACCGGGTGCGAAAAGCCCAGCGCGAGTTGCAGCCCATACGGGCGCGTCTCCGCCTTATATCCAACCCCAACTATTTCCAACTGCTTCTTGTAGCCCTCGGTCACGCCCTCGATCATGTTGAACACGAGCGTGCGCGTGAGACCATGAAGCGCTTTATGCTGCGGCTCATCATCGGGACGCGTCACGGCGACCTGGCCATCATTCACGGCGACCTTCATCGCCGAGTGCACCACGCGCTCCAATTCACCTTTGGGACCCTTCACTTTGACGTCGGAACCCGTGACGGTGACGGTGACGCCCTTTGGGATCGCGATTGGCTTCTTTCCAATACGAGACATGGCGAGATCCTCTACCACACAACCGCTAGGAGCTCACCGCCTTGCCGCGCGGCGCGCGCCTGACGGTCGCTCATGAGGCCTTTGGAAGTCGACAGAATCGCCAGGCCCAGTCCGTTCCGCACGCGCGGGATCTCGTGCACGCCGACGTAGCGGCGGAGCCCCGGTGACGACACGCGATGCATCTCGCGGATCACGGGTTGGCCGCCCTGGGCGTACTTGAGGATCACGCGGAGGATTTTATGGCCCTCCTCCGTGCTGATCGTCTTGTAGTCCTGGATCAGCGCGTTCTCCTTGAGCACGCGCGCGATCTCGATCTTGAGCTTCGACTGCGGGATATCCACGCGCCGATGCTTCGCGCCGCAGGCATTGCGGATGCGCGTGAGCATATCGGCGATCGGGTCGGTCATCGTCATGATAAAGTCCTCGACTTACCAGCTCGCCTTACGGACGCCGGGAATGAGACCATTGAGAGCCATGTCGCGGAAGCAAATGCGGCAGAGCCCGAACTTGCGCAGGTACGCGCGCGCGCGACCGCAGCGCTGACAGCGATTGTGCTGCCGCACCGCGAACTTCGGCGTCCGCTTCGACTTCTCGACCATTGCTTTACGCGCCACGTTTAGAGCTCCTCTCATCCGTACGAAATGGCAGGCCCAATTCCTTGAGCAATGCCAAGGCGCGGTCGTCGCGACCCGCGGTGGTGACAAAAGTGACGTCCATACCGTGCACCTGATCGATCATGTCGTAATTGATCTCAGGAAAAATCATCTGCTCTTTCACGCCGAGCGAATAGTTGCCGCGCCCGTCGAACGACCGCGTCGACAGCCCGCGGAAGTCGCGAATCCGGGGGATCGCGACCGACACGAACCGGTCGAGGAACTCCCACATCCGCGCGCCACGCAGCGTCACCGCCGCGCCGATCTCCTGGCCCTCGCGGAGGCCGAAGTTCGCGATCGACTTCTTCGCGCGCTTGCGCACCGGACGCTGGCCCGTGATCACCGACAGCTCCTCGACGACTTTGTCGAGCGCCTTCGGCTGCTTGATCGCCTCGCCGACGCCGACGTTGAGCACGATCTTCGTCAGCTGCGGCACCTGGTGCGGATTGGTGAGCGAGAACTGCTGCATGAGCTTCGCCTTCACCTTTTCCGCGTAGAAAATGCGAAGTCGCGGCGGGGGCACCGGACGTCCGGCGCCCGCGTGCGGGCCACGGGGCGCGGCTTCCTGCGCGCGGTCCTTCCGCCCGCTCTTGCCGCCACCACCGCCGCCGCCGCCCTTCGCCTTCTCTTTTGGCTGCTCTTTCTTGTCGTCTTTCGCCATAACGCTCCCTTACAGCACGCGGGGGATCGCCCCGCCGCCCTTGACGCTCAACCGCTCTTTGGTGCCGTCCTCATCGATCCGCATCGCGATGCGCGTGGGCGCGCCCGAGTTCGGATCGAGCAGCATCAGGTTCGAGACATGGACGGGGGCGGGCATCTCCATGATGCCACCCTGCTCTTCCGGTCCGCGGGCTTTGCGATGACGCTTCACGATGTTCACGCCATCGACCTTGACGCGGCCCGTCTTGGGGAAGACCTGGAGCACCTTCCCCTCTTTTCCCTTATCCTCGCCCCTCATGACGCGCACCGTGTCGCCCTTGGTGATGCGCATCTTGAGACGTTCGGCATTTCGGACATGGCGAACTTGGCTCTTTCGCTTGGCGGTCTTTCTATGCTTTAAAATGCGCATGACTACAGGACCTCAGGCGCTAACGAAACGATTTTCATGTACTTCTTTTCGCGCAGCTCTCTCGCGACCGGGCCGAAGATACGCGTCGCGCGCGGCTCACCGGCTTCATTGATGATCACGACGGCGTTCTCATCAAAACGGATATAGCTGCCGTCTTTCCGGCGCGTCTCTTTGGCCGTCCGCACGACGACCGCACGGGCTACGTCGGATTTTTTGACCGTCCCATTGGGAAGGGCATCTTTGACGGCCACGATGACCGTGTCACCGAGACCCGCGTAGCGACGGCGCGTGCCGCCGAGCACGCGAATCACCAGCGCGCGCTTGGCGCCGCTGTTGTCCGCGACCTTGACGATGGATTCTTGTTGAATCATCGGGCACGCTCGAGGATCTCAACGACCCGCCAGCGCTTGTCCTTCGACAACGGACGGGTTTCCATGATGCGCACGACATCGCCGGTCTTCGACGCGTTCTCCTCGTCGTGAGCCTTAAAGTGCTTCGTGCGCGTCATCATCTTCCCGTATGTCGGGTGGGGCATACGCCGCTCGATCTTGACGACCACCGTCTTCTGCATCTTGTCGCTGACGACGGTCCCGACTCGCATCTTGCGATGGCCACGCTGCTCACTCATGGGAATGCTCGCGTTCACGAAGAATAGTTTTGAGGCGCGCGATGTCTTTGCGGAGCCAGCGGAGCTCGAGCGGCTTGTCCAGCGTCTCGGTCGCTCCGCGGAACCGTAACCGGAACCGCGACTCTTCCTTTTCGGCGATGAGCGCCCGAATGTCCTCGTCGCTCATCTGCCGGATCTCATCAGTCTGCATCCGTGTGCGCCTCCTCGCGAACCACGAACTTCGACTTCACGCCGAGCTTGGCGGCGGCGAGCGCCATCGCGTGCTTCGCGATCTCGGGCGTCACGCCTTCGAGCTCGAACATCACCCGCCCGGGCTTGACGACCGCCACCCAACCCTCAGGCGATCCTTTGCCCTTACCCATGCGCGTCTCGGCCGGCTTCTTCGTGATCGGCTTGTCCGGGAAAATGCGAATCCAGACTTTGCCGCCACGCTTGATGTGACGGGTCAGCGCGACACGCGCGGCCTCGATCTGCCGATTGGACACCCAGCCGGGCTCGAGGGCCTGCAGACCATAGTGGCCATTCACCACCGTGTTGCCACGCATGGCGAGGCCGGTCGTGCGCCCCTTGAACATCTTGCGATACTTGACTCGCTTCGGACTCAGCATCGGCGTCAGGTCCCCGTCGAATAAGTCTTGCCGCGACGATCTTCGACGATCTCACCCTTGAAGATCCAGACCTTCACGCCGATCGTGCCGAACGTGGTCTTGGCCGTCGACGTGGCGTAGTCGATGTCCGCGCGCAGCGTGTGCAGCGGGACACGACCCTCGTGATACCCTTCCACCCGCGCGATCTCGGCGCCACCGAGGCGGCCGCCGCACTTGATCTTGATGCCCTGGGCGCCCATGCGCATCGCGCTCTGCACCGCGCGCTTCATCGCGCGACGGAACGAGATACGCTGCGCGAGCTGGTTCGCGACGTTGTCCGCGACCAGTTGCGCATCGAGCTCCGGGCGCTTGATCTCTTCGACGTTGATCCCGACTTCCTTCCCGCTCAACTGGGTCAGCTCGTCGCGGAGCTTGTCGACTTCGGCGCCCTTTTTACCAATGACGACCCCTGGGCGCGCCGTGTGCACGGTCACGACGACCTTGCCCGGCTTGCGCTCAATATGAATATCGGCAATGGCCGCATGGCCAACGCGCGCCTTGAGGTACTTCCGGAGGAGCTCATCTTCTTTGAGCAGCGCCGGGAAATCGCGGTTCGCGTACCAGCGGGAGCGCCACTGTTTCGAGACGCCGAGGCGAAAGCCGATCGGGTTTGTTTTCTGGCCCATTATTTCTTCTCCGCGGTCTTCTTCTTTGCTACGGTCTTCTTGGCCGTCTTCTTCGGCGCCTCGCCAGCGGCCACCTTCTTGGGGGCAACGCGCACTTTCTTGGCGCGCTCACTGACGACGATTTCAACGTGCGAGGTGCGTTTCAGCACCTGCGTCGCACGACCCATCGCCGCGGGCGTGAAGCGCTTGAGCTTCGGCCCTTCGTTCACGATGGCGTGCTTGATATAGAGCATGTCGACGTCGACCGACTCATTCGCCGTTCGCGCTTTGTGCTCCGCATTGGCCACGGCCGAGTGCAGCACCTTCGCGATCTCACGCGCCGCGTGCTTCTTTGAAAATTGCAACAGCGCGACCGCTTCGTTCACATCTTTGCCGCGAATCTGGTCGATGACCAAACGCATCTTATAGGGCGACTGTCGCGTCGTCCGCTGAATTGCCCGCACGTCGGCCGCCATGTTACTTCCCTCCCTTCGAGGGGGCGGCCGGTGCGGCAGGCGCGGCCGGCACGCCGGCAGCCTTCTTGTCCGTGACCTTGCCCGCGTGACCGCGGAACAACCGGGTCGGCGCGAACTCGCCGAGCTTGTGACCGACCATGTTCTCGGTCACGTACACGGGAATGAACTTGTTGCCGTTGTGCACCGCGAACGTGTGCCCGACGAAGTCCGGGATCACCGTGCTCGAGCGCGACCACGTCTTCACGACACGCTTCTCGTTGCGCGTGTTCATCGCGCCGATCTTCTTCACGAGGCTGTCGTGGACGTAGGGTCCTTTATGTACGCTTCTCGCCATTATCGTGTCGCCTATTATTGTGTTGCTTTGCCACGTTTGCGCCCACGCACGATCAAACGCTGGGACGCTTTCTTGGTATGCCGGGTCTTCACGCCCTCTTTCTTGCCCCACGGACTCACGACGTTCCGGCCACCACGCGTACGACCACCGTGCGGGTGATCGACGGGGTTCATGACCTCGCCGCGAACCTTGGGACGGCGCCCCATCCAGCGCGTCTTTCCAGCCTTACCCCACGACAGCAGCTCGTGCTCGGCGTTGCCGACCGTGCCGATCGTCGCGAGGCACTCGCCATGGATCATGCGCATCTCGGTCGAGCGCATGCGCACCGTGACGTATTCACCCTCTTTCGCCACCACTTCTATAGAAGCGCCCGCGCTACGAGCGACCTGGCCACCCTTCCCCTTTTTGAGCTCGACGTTGTGCACGTCGGTACCCAGCGGGATCTCGCGCAGCGGAAGCGTATTCCCGATGCGCACATCCGCGCCCGGGCCGGACACGATCGTGTCGCCGACCTTGAGACCGCGGGGGTGCAGGATGTAGCGCTTCTCGCCGTCCGTGTACTCGACGAGGGCGATACGCGCCGAGCGATTCGGATCGTACTCGATCTCGCGCACCGCGGCGGTGACGCCGTGCTTGTTGCGCTTGAAGTCGATGATCCGGTACTTCTGCTTGTGCCCGCCACCGAGGCGACGCATCGCGATGTGCCCGTGATTGTCGCGGCCGCCGGACTTCTTGAGCGGCTCGACCAGCGACTTCTCGGGATAATCGCGCGTGATCTCGGCGAAATCCGAGACCGAGCGGAAGCGCGAGCTCTTCGTGACTGGCTTGAACTGGCGAATGGCCATGGACCGTTAACTCCGTTAACCCTCGAAGACATCGATCGAATCACCCTCACGCAGGGTGACGATCGCCTTCTTCCAATCGTGGCGCCGGCCAGCCGAACGGCCGACGCGACGGATCTTTCCGCGCTGATTCGAGGTCCAGACGCCCGTGACCTTCACGCCGAAGAGCGACTCGATAGCCTGACGGATCGCCGGCTTCGTCGCGGTCGGCGCGACCTCGAACGTGTATTCGCCGCGCTCCTGATACGCCGCGGAACTTTGCTCCGTGACGAGCGGGCGGACGATGACGCGATGCAAGACGGACATCGGCTATTTCCCCTTCTTTTTGCCGGAGCTCTTCTTCGCCGACTTTTTGGCGATGGCCTTCTTCGCGGCGGGCTTGTGCGCCTTGGCTTCCGCCTTCGGCGCGGCTTTCTTCTTCGCTACCGCCTTCTTGGCGGCGGTTTTCTTTTTGGTGGGCGCCTTCGGCGCTCCACTCTCAGCTTTCGCGCTGCGCTTCTTCGTTGACTTCGTGCTCTCAGCAGCGACGGGACGCACACGCGACGGCAGTTCAGGTGCCTTTTCGCCGAGTGGTTCCAGAGAGAAGCCGATAGCCGAAGACTCGATGAGCACGACGTCAGACCACAGCAAGTGATAGGTCGAGACGTCGCTGTACGGCATCACATGCGCCGCCGGCAAGTTGCGCCCGGACAGGAAGACGTTCTGCTTCACGCCGTCCGTCAGGATCAACACCTTCTTCTCGGCCACACCCAGTGAGGTCAGCAGCGCGACGAGACGCTTCGTGCTCGGCGTATCGTACACAAACGAGTCGATGACGATGATGCCACCCTCGTTCGCCCGCGCGTTGAACGCACTCTTGCGAGCGAGCGCGCGCACCTGACGCGGCACATACTCGGCATAGCTGCGCGGAATCGGCCCGAAGACCTTACCGCCACCCACCCAGTTCGGCGCGCGGATCGACCCCTGACGCGCACGACCGGTGCCCTTCTGCTTCCAGGGCTTCTGGTTGCCGCCCGTGACGAACCCGCGAGTCTTGGTCTTGGCGTTACCCTGACGCTGATTCGCCAGGTACGCCTTCACGGCCTGGTGCATGACCGGCATGTTCACCGAGCCGTCGAACAGCTCCGCGGGCAGCGTGACCGGGTCGCGCTTCGTGCCGTATGAGGAGAAAACCGGTGCTGTCTCGGCCACGGCCTTAACCCTGCTTGCGGACGACGACGATCCCGTTCTTGGGACCGGCGACTGAGCCGCGGATATAGAGGAGATTCTTCTCCGCGTCGACCTTCTCGACGCGCAGATGCGTTTGCGTATGCTGCTCGGCGCCGTAATGACCCGGCATGCGCTTGCCCTTGATGATGCGCGACGGGTCCGTGCCGGGTCCGATCGAGCCCGGTCTCCGGTGCTTGGTATTGCCATGGGTATTCGGACCGCCACCAAACGAATGCCGTTTGACGACGCCCTGGAAGCCGCGACCCTTGGTCGTGCCGGTGACTTTCACCTGATCACCAGGCGCGAAGATACCAACGCCGACCGTGTCGCCGACTTTCAACGCCGGGATCTCGACCGCCTTCGGCCCGTCATTGAGACGCATCGTGCGCAGCACGGCCGGCGGCGCTGCGAGACCCGCCTTCGCGGCATGCCCGATCGCGGCCTTGTTCGCGCGGCGCCCACGCGGCGTCCGCTCACCCTTTTTGGAAGCGCGCGCGAGGCGCTGCGTCCCAAGACCCAGTTGGATCTGGTTGAGACGGGCTTCCGGCTCCGATACCTGCAGCACCGGATTCGGCGTCGCTTCGACGACCGTGCACGGAATCTGAAGGCCCTCGGCGGTGAAGACCTGCGTCATGCCGATCTTCTTTCCAATGATGCCGATCATCGCTACTCGACCTTGATCTCGACGTCGACGCCAGCCGGAAGATCCAGCTTCGTCAACGCGTCGACCGTTTGCGCGCGCGAGTCCAGAATGTCGATCACGCGCTTGTGCGTCTTGAGCTCGAACTGCTCGCGAGACTTCTTGTCGACGTGCGGGGACCGCAACACCGTCCACCGCTGCGTCTTGGTCGGCAACGGGATCGGACCCGACACCTGCGCGCCCGTCTTCTCGGCGGTGCGCACGATGTCGGCCGACGCCTGATCGATCACCGCGTGATCGAATGCCTTGAGTCTGATGCGGATTCTGCCAGCCATGGTCGTCGTCTCGGCTACTTGAGGATCTTGGTCACGACGCCAGAGCCGACCGTCCGGCCACCCTCACGAATGGCGAACCGCAGACCCTCGTCCATGGCGACCGGCGTAATCAGCTCGATCGTCATCTGAATGTTGTCGCCCGGCATGACCATCTCCGTTCCCGCGGGGAGCTCGACGCTGCCGGTCACGTCCGTCGTTCTGAAGTAGAACTGCGGACGATAGCCCTTGAAGAACGGCGTGTGCCGGCCGCCCTCTTCCTTGGTCAGCACGTACACTTCGGCGTTGAACTGCGTGTGCGGCGTGATCGCGCCCGGCTTGGACAACACCATGCCACGCTCGACGTCTTCCTTGGCGATACCACGGAGCAGCAATCCGGCGTTGTCGCCAGCCTGCCCTTCGTCGAGCGTCTTTTGGAACATCTCGACGCCAGTGACGACCGTCTTCTTATCGCTGCCGAACCCGACGAGCGCGAGCTCATCGCCGACCTTCACTTTGCCGCGCTCGATACGGCCGGTGGCGACCGTGCCACGACCCGTGATCGAGAACACGTCTTCGACCGGCATCAGGAACGGCTTGTCGACCTCGCGCTTCGGGATGGGGACGTACGAGTCCAGCGACGCCATGAGCTCGCCGATCTTCTTGCCCCACTCCGAATTCGCATCGCCGCTCTCGAGCGCCTTGAGCGCCGAGCCACGAATCACCGGCAGGGTATCACCCGGGAAATCGTAGGACGTGAGCAACTCACGTACCTCGAGCTCGACGAGATCCAGGAGTTCCGGATCGTCGACGGCGTCGCACTTGTTCATGAAGACGACGATGTACGGCACGTTGACCTGACGGGCGAGCAGGATGTGCTCGCGCGTCTGGGGCATCGGGCCGTCCGCTGCCGACACGACCAGGATGGCGCCGTCCATCTGGGCGGCGCCGGTGATCATGTTCTTCACATAGTCGGCGTGACCGGGACAGTCGACGTGCGCGTAGTGGCGCTCCTTCGACTCATACTCGACGTGCGCGGTCGCGATCGTGATGCCACGCTCGCGCTCTTCCGGCGCCTTGTCGATCTGATCGAACGCGACTTTCTTCGCGAGTCCCTGCGACGCCTGGATCGATGTGATCGCGGCGGTCAGGGTCGTCTTTCCGTGGTCGACGTGGCCGATGGTGCCCACGTTCACATGCGGCTTCGTCCGCTCGAATTTCGCCTTGGCCATTAGGATTTCACCTTGGAGATAATTTCTTCGGCCTTGCTCTTCGGCACTTCCTCGTAGTGGTTGAACTCCATCGAGTACACGGCGCGGCCTTGCGACTGCGACCGGAGCTTCGTGGAGTACCCGAACATCTCCGACAGCGGAACAGTCGCGGCGATCACCTGCGCTTCGCCGCGCTGCATCATGCCGCCGATCTTGCCACGCCGGGCCGACAGGTCGCCGAGTACGTCGCCCATATAGTCATTCGGGCAGACGACCTCGACGGTCATGATCGGCTCCAGCAACACGGGATTCGCGCGCTTGGCGGCCTCTTTCACCGCCATCGAGCCGGCGATCTTGAACGCCATTTCCGAGGAGTCGACTTCATGGTACGAGCCGTAGACCAGCTCGACCGTGACGTCGACCATCGGGTAGCCCGCCAGCACGCCGTTCTCGAGTGCCTCGCGAATGCCTTCCTCCACGGGATTGATGTATTCCCGCGGGATGACGCCGCCGACGATCTTGTCCTCGAACACGAACCCCTTGCCCTGCTCCGACGGGATGATGTTGATCACCACGTGGCCGTACTGGCCCTTACCGCCGGACTGCCGGATGAACTTCCCTTCGACTTTATCAACTCTTTTCCTGATGGTTTCTCTATAGGCAACTTGTGGTCGCCCAATATTCGCATCGACCTTAAACTCGCGCTGCATACGGTCGACGATGATCTCGAGATGCAACTCACCCATACCAGAGATGATCGTCTGCGCGGTCTCCGCATCCGTGTGAACGCGGAACGTAGGATCCTCTTCCGAAAGCTTCGCTAAAGCGATCGAAAGCTTATCCTGGTCGGCCTTAGTCTTTGGCTCGATCGCGACGTCAATAACCGGGGCCGGGAACTTCATGGCCTCGAGAATGATCGCGTCGTCCTCGTCGCAGAGCGTGTCGCCCGTGCGCGTGTCCTTGAGCCCGATCGCCGCCGCGATATCGCCCGCGCGCACTTCCTCGATCTCATCGCGCTTGTTGGCGTGCATCTGCAAGAGACGGCCGATGCGCTCGCGCTTCGTCTTGGTCGAGTTATAGACGTACGAGCCCGAGCTCAGCACGCCCGAGTACACGCGGAAGAACGTGAGCTTCCCGACGAACGGATCCGTCGCGATCTTGAACGCGAGACCCGCGAACGGCGCGTCGTCTGCCACCGGACGCTCGGCTTCCGTCTCGTCGTGATGCGGCAGGTGACCCTTGATCGCCTTGACGTCGACCGGCGCGGGGAGATAGTCGATCACCCCGTCGAGCAGCGCCTGGACGCCTTTGTTCTTGAACGCGGCGCCGCAGAACACCGGCACGATGAAGCCGCCGACCGTGGCCTTGCGGATCGCGTGCTGGATCTCGTCGAACGTGAGCTCGTCGCCGCTCAGATACTTCTCGAGCAGCGTCTCGTCGTGCTCGACCGCGGCCTCGATCACCTCATGGCGCGCCTGCTCCATGCGCTCGACGTACGCTTCGGGCACGGGGCACTCGGTGAACGTCTTGCCGAGGCTCTCCTCGTCGAAGACGACCTGGATCCGACGGAGGACATCGATATGCCCGGTGAACAGCTCACCCGAGCCGACGGGCAACTGGATCGGATACGCGGCCTTCGTGAGGCGGTCGCGGATCATCGACAAGCAGCGATCGAAGTCCGCGCCGACGCGGTCCATCTTGTTGGCGAAAATGATGCGCGGCACGCCGTAGCGGTCGGCCTGGCGCCACACCGTCTCGGTCTGTGGCTCCACGCCGGCGACGGAGTCCAAGAGCGTGACCGCACCGTCGAGCACGCGCAGGGAGCGCTCGACTTCCACCGTGAAGTCGACGTGGCCCGGCGTGTCGATGATGTTGATCCGGTACTCGATGCCGTTGCGCGTCCAGAACGCAGTCGTCGCGGCCGACGTGATCGTGATGCCGCGCTCCTGCTCCTGTTCCATCCAGTCCATGACGGCGGTGCCTTCGTGCACCTCGCCGATCTTGTAGGACCGTCCGGTATAGTAGAGAATGCGCTCGGTCGTCGTCGTTTTCCCGGCATCGATGTGCGCCATGATGCCGATGTTGCGATATCGTTCGAGCGGTGTCGTGCGAGCCATTAGAAAAATCCTGAAGTGATCCAGCAAAAACGCGGGTGGACCATGGCGTCCCTCACGGGACCGGTATCCATCCGCTCTCGCCGGGTGCATTCGCCACTGACGCGCGAATGGGGACCCACGGCGCGTCGGGAAAACAGCAATTCCCGACGTTAAATTTTTCCCCAGCCTTTAAAAGTTATTGCCTCGTAACAGCTTGTCAACGTCGGGTTACTCGTTGCGCCCCTTGTAGGAACTAGAGAGCGCACATACTGTCGGGTTCGCTAAGCGAAGGCGAAGCCGAGCAATCCGATGCTCTTACCAGCGGTAATGCGCGAAAGCCTTGTTGGCTTCAGCCATTCTGTGGGTGTCTTCCTTCTTCTTGATGGCGTTCCCCTCGCCCTTAGCCGCGGCGATCACCTCGGCCGCCAGCTTCTCGGGCATGGACTTCTCGGAACGATCACGGGAGAAGGTGATCAACCACCGCATAGCGAGGGCTGTCCGGCGGTCGGGGCGGACCTCGACTGGGACCTGGTAGGTCGCACCGCCAACGCGGCGGCTCTTGACCTCGACCACGGGC
>DASRDS010000322.1:0-2517 GCA_035652495.1 Gemmatimonadaceae bacterium | reverse complement strand
TTTACTTTTGTGTCATGGAGTTAGCGGACGGAGTCGAGCTGTACCGGTTGTTGGTGCAAAGCGTGCAGGATTATGCGATCTACGCTCTCGATCCGCGTGGCCGCATCGTTTCCTGGAACGAAGGCGCTCAGCGACTGAAGGGCTATACCGGTGCCGAAGTCATCGGGCAGCACCTGTCTTTGTTCTACCCTCCCACTGACAAGGACCTATGCGACCGCGCCCTCTCGATCGCGTTCGCGGAAGGTCGCTTTGAGGGTGAAGGGTGGCGCGTCCGCAAGGATGGAAGCCGATTCTGGGCCAACGCCATCATCACGAGCCTGCACGGCCCGTCCGGCGAGCATCTGGGATTCGTCAAGGTCACGCGTGATTTGACCGAACGGCGGGCCGCCGAAGAGCGACGCATTGCCGATGCCGCACGCGTGGCCAGTGAGGAGACCGCGCGCCGGGACGCCGAGGCAAATGCCCATGAGCTGCAGCTGCTCGTCGATAAGCTCGAGGATCAGATGCTGGAGCTCGAGCAGCAGCGGGAGGAGTTGCAGACGCTGACGGAGGAGCTGACCCAGACCAACGACGAGCTGCAAGATGCGATGAAGGCCGCCGACGTCGCTCGGGCGGACGCCGACTCGGCGAATCAGGCGAAGTCGTTGTTCCTCGCGGTGACGAGTCACGAGCTCCGTACGCCGATCAACGCGATCATTGGTTACACCGATCTCATGTCGGACGAGATCGTCGGAACGCTCAATGAGGTGCAGCGCCGACACCTCGGCCGGGTGCGCATGAGCGCGCAACATCTTCTGGCGCTGATTGAAAACGTGCTGACGTTATCGCGCATCGAGGCGCGGCGAGAGGTGGTGCAGGTCACGAACACCGATGTCTGCGCGATCACCCGTGAAAGCGCCGAACTCTTGACGCCGGCGGCGGCGGCGAAAGGACTGTGGCTCCGACTGGAGATGCCCGAGGAGCCGTGTTGGCTCCGCACGGACGCGACGAAGGTGAAGCAGGTCCTCATCAACTTGATATCGAACGCGGTCAAGTTCACCGATGAGGGCGGTGTCGCCTTGAAGCTCGTGCCTGCCAATGGCACCGTCCGCATCGACGTTCGGGATACCGGCATCGGTATACCACGATCCTCCTTCGATCAGGTGTTCGAGGCGTATTGGCGCGCCACGCAGGAGCGCGGTAACCCGCGGATGGGAACCGGCCTTGGTCTCAGCGTCGCCAAGCGACTGGCGGAAATGCTGGGTGGGTCGATTGAGGTCGCCAGTGCCGTCGGTATAGGGTCGACTTTTACCCTGCTGCTGCCAGCGTCAGAGCGATAACGGATACTCGATGTAATGGGCGGTCGCCGTCGCGACCTCCCTGCCGGCGAGCCTCGCCAGAACGTGAAACGCTCCGTCGATTCCTGAGGACACACCGGCCGCGGTGACGATGTGCCCGTTGTCGACGATGCGTTGATCGACGACCTGGCAGGTGGGCTCGGCCTGTTGCAGCTCGTGCTTGGCCAGATGATGCGTTGTCGCCGGGAGATCACGGAGCATCCCGGCGGACGCCAGCAAGAGAGCTCCGGTGCAGATCGAGTACACGATCTCCGCCTTCGCGGCGTTGGCGCGGATCCACGACAATACCGTCTGGTCGTGCATCAGCGGTCGCGTCCCATAACCGCCCGGAATCACCAGCACTCGCGGTGCGATGAGATCGGCGAGTGTGAGCGTCGGACGAATGACGAGACCATTGCGTGCGCGGATCTCGGGCTTTGTGCCGACGGTCACGACTTGGAGGCCCGCCTTTGAGACGGCAAAGACCTCGAATGGACCCGCAAAGTCGAGGACTTCCACGTCGTCGAAGAGCAATATCGCGATCATAGACACGCCCCAATGCTAACAGGTTTCCGTAGCATTCTGGCGTTGCTTTTGTGCGGGTTCTGAGTCGAAATAGGATGCCCCGTCGCATCCTTGCCGGGTTTGTGCTCGGCCTTTTAGTGCTTGTCAGCGCCGCTGGGCTTCTGGCACGAAGCATAACGGCCCTCCAGGCCGAGCGTATTCCCGCCAGACAGGCCCGCGCAGAGCTGGAGGAGTTGGTCTCGTTCCTGGCGACGGCCGAGGATGCGGAGACCGGGCAGCGCGGGTACCTGCTGACGGGCGATTCGACGTACTTGCCGCCGTATGAGAGCGCGCGGGGCGTCATTGATTCGCAGGTGACGAGGCTGGACAGCCTGACGGCGAAGGACCCGACCGAACATGCGGTCGTGGTGGCGCTTCAGGCGCGGGTGAGCGCCAAGATGGCGGAGTTGGCGGAGACCATACGCCTGCGCAATAGCCAGGCACGGGCAGCGCGCGTGCTCGTGCTGGAAAGGCAAGGGAAGCGCGATATGGCCGCGATTCGGACGCTGGTGGCGGCGCTGCGGCAGGAGGAGCGGCAGCGGCTGGACGAGCATCTGCAAGCGTATACGAGTGGCGTGCGGCTGCTATTGATCCATATCGGCGTCGGGATCGCCCTGCAGTTTCTGCTGGTCGGTAT
>DASRDS010000321.1:0-7725 GCA_035652495.1 Gemmatimonadaceae bacterium | reverse complement strand
GATCAGGCCACGAAATCGTGCGAGGTCTACAACCTCGTCTTCGGCGACTCCGTCGAGCTCGAAGACGGCCATGTTTCCATGTCGTCACCGATCGGTCGCGCCCTCGTCGGCCGCGGACTCGGCGACCTGACTGTCCTCAAGCTGCCGGCTTCGACGCGACGCCTGAAGATCATCGAGCTGCTCACGATTCACGATCTCGGTCAGCTCAACAGCTAGTCGACCGCTACGGATCCATCCCGAACACACGCTCAGCGTCAGCCGCGTACTGCTCCAGCGCGGCGCGCTGAGCGTCGGCATCCCAACCGCGCGGGCGCGCCAAGAGCTCGGCGACGCGCCGTGCCGCCGAACGCCCCGCATCACGGGTCTCAAACGCGATCTGCGTCCGGCGCATGAGCACATCCGAAATCGTACACGCCATCTCTCGCTCGGCCGCGTACAAGACCTCGGCGTAGATATAGGGCAGCCCCGGCACGATCGCCTCCCGGAGCGCGGCATCCCGCTCGCCGTACGCCCACACCAGCGGCCACCGATCGCCATAGGCCCGGACGAGACGATTCGCGATCTCGGGTGATCCCACATTGGCGGTAGTTGGACTCCCGCCAGGCAGAAGCACCGACTGCGTCGTCGATGCGGTGACCGGACGGCCCAGCGCCCGCTCGACCGCATCCACCACCTCGGCGGCCATCGACCGATAGGTGGTGAGCTTTCCGCCGCTGATGCTGATCACCCCACCGGCACTCGTATCAATTGAATGCTCGCGCGACAACGAGGCCGGATCCGTACCGCTCTCCCGCACGTTCGCGCTCAACGGCCGAATGCCAGCCCAGGCACTGATGACGTCCGCGCTGGTTAGCCCCGCACCGGGAAACGCCGCGTTCGCCGATTCGAGGAGATAGGAGATGTCGGCCCGCGACGCTCGGACCGAGTCGGGCGTGGCCTTCGTCTGAGTATCCGTCGTGCCAATGATCGTGAGCCCACCGAACGGCAACACGAACATGACACGGCCGTCCACGACGGACAGCAGCGTGACCGCGCCGCGATTGCCGATCCGCGCGGCGGGTACGGCGAGGTGCACGCCCTTGGTGCCAAGAACCGCGGGCGGCGCGCCGGGCTGATCCATCCGCCGGACCGACGTACTCCACGGCCCCGCGGCATTCACGGTGACCGCCGCCCGCACGGTCGTCGACCCGCTGCCCAACGCATCCGTGACGGTCGCGCCGGCGATGCGCTCGCCAATGTGCACCAGCGCCGTGACCGCAGCGTGATTCACGACCACCGCGCCCGCCTCGGCCGCCGCGATCGCGTTCGCCAACGTCAATCGCGCGTCATCCGTGGCGGCGTCCCAATATTGCGCGCCGCCCTGCAATCCGTCCGCGCGCAACGCCGGCTCACTCGCGAGCACCTCGGTGGCCGACAGCTGTCGATGCGTGCCGACGTTTCGGAACAACGCGAGCGCGTCATATAACAAGAGGCCGGCGCCGAGCTTCCATTTCGGCACGCGCGCGCCGACGTAGACCGGCCACGTGAAGGCCAGCGGATGCACCAGGTGCGGCGCGATCGACAACAAGGTCCGCCGTTCGCGGCTCGCCTCGAAGACGAGATGCAAGTACCCGTGCTCGAGATACCGGACGCCACCGTGGACGAGACGGGAGGATCGGCTGCTCGTTCCGCTCGCGAAATCATCGCGCTCGACGAGAGCGGTCTTGAGACCGCGCAGCGCCGCATCGCGCGCGATGCCGGCGCCGGTGATGCCGCCTCCGATGACCAGCACATCGAACGGCGCCGCACCGAGGTCGCCGAAGCGCCGAAGTGGCAACGGAGAAGGCACGGGTCTAATTTCCGTTAGATGCCGACCTTTGGAAATGGCCGCCGGGTGGCGATCGTCGCCGGCCTGCGGACGCCGTTCGCCAAAGCAGGGACGGTCTTCAAGACCGTGAGCGCGATCGACCTGGGCCGCCTCTGCGTGACGGAGCTGGTCGAGCGGTCGAATCTCGACGGCGAGGACATCGACGCCTTGATCTTCGGCACCGTCGTGCCGTCGGTACTCGCGCCGAACATCGCGCGCGAGGTGTCGCTGCTTCCGATCTTCCCTAAGGGCATCCCCGCGTTCACCGTCGGCCGGGCGTGCGCGTCCGCGAACCAGGCGATTACCGACGGCGCCGACCAGATCGCGTTGGGGCTAGCGAACGTCGTCATCGCCGGCGGCGCGGAATCCTTGTCCGCCGTTCCCATCCTGCACTCGCGTGCCTTCGCCGACATCCTGGTCGACACGAGCCGCGCGAAGTCCGTCCCGGCCAAGCTCGCCACGCTCGCGCGGACGCGCCCGCGCGATCTCGTTCCGGTGACGCCGGCGATCGCCGAGCCATCGACCGGTGAGACGATGGGGCAGTCGGCGGAGAAGATGGCGAAGATCAACCATATTCCGCGTGACGAGCAGGACCAGTTCGCGCTCCGTAGCCATCGTCTCGCGGCCGCCGGCACCGCCGATGGGCGCCTCACCGCCGAGATCGCGCCGGTCTACGTCGCGCCGCGTTACGAGACCGTCGTCACCTCGGACAACGGGATTCGCGAGAACACGAGTCTCGAGCAGCTCGCGGCCCTGAAGCCCGTGTTCGACCGGAAATACGGGTCGATCACCGCCGGCAACTCGTCTCCGCTCACGGATGGTGGGGCGGCGGTGATCTTGATGGGCGAGGACACCGCCAAGGCGCTCGGCTTCACGCCGATCGCGTTTATCCGCTCGTATTCGTATGCCGCGCTCGATCCCGGCGAGCAACTGTTGCAAGCGCCCGTCTTGGCCGCACCCATGGCACTGCAGCGGGCTGGCCTCACACTGGCCGACATCGATCTGTTCGAGATGCACGAAGCATTCGCCGCGCAGGTGTTGTCGAACCTGTGCGGATTCGAATCGCAGTTCTGGGCCGAACGCGCGGGGCTGAACAAACCGCTGGGCGCGGTCGATCGTGCGCGACTCAATGTCATGGGCGGTTCGATTTCCATCGGCCACCCATTCGGGGCGACAGGCGCGCGAATCCTGACGACGCTCGTCAATGAGTTGCGCCGCCGCGATGGCCAGTTTGGCATGATGACGGTGTGCGCGGCCGGCGGCATGGGCCACGCGATGGTCGTGGAGCGCGCCTAAATGAGCGCTGGCACGGGGCCCGCGCTCACCGTTGATGTCCATGACGCTATCGCGCTGATCACGTTCGACACGCCGGGCGCGTCGGTCAACACCTTCACGCCGTCCGCGCTCGAGGAATTCGTCGCGATCCTCGATCGCCTCGAGAAGGACCAGAGCATCAAAGCCGCCATCTTCATGAGCGGGAAACCCGATAACTGGATCGCGGGCGCCGACATCGACAAGCTGCTCTCGGTCGCGACGGCCGAGGAGGCCGAGCGGCTGAGTCGGGACGGGCACGCGCTCATGGCGCGGGTCGAACGACTGCGCGCGCCGGTCATCGCCGCCATCCAGGGAGCCTGCCTGGGCGGCGGGCTGGAGTTCGCGCTGGCATGCTCCTATCGGATCGCCGCCGATACGCCGAAGACCGTCCTCGCGCTGCCTGAAGTCAACCTCGGCTTGATTCCGGGGGCCGGTGGTACACAGCGTCTCCCGCGCGCCGTTGGCTTGCAGCAGGCACTGGACATGATTCTGCGCGGGAACAACGTGCGGGGACGGAAAGCGCTGCAGACCGGACTGGTCGACGAGCTCGTGCATCCGGCGATCTTGCGCGAGATCGCGCTGGCCCGCGCCCAGGCACTCGCGGCCGGTCGCCCGCCTGCGCGCCGGAAATCGCACAGCAGCTTATTGCTCGAGGGGAACCCGGTGGGTCGCGCGGTCGTGTTTCGTCAGGCGCGGGAACAGATTCGCGCGAAGACGCACGGCAATTATCCCGCGCCACTCGCCGCCATCGAGGCCGTTGCCGCTGGGTATAATGGCAATGGGTATGATACGGAAGCGCGGCTGTTCGGCACATGCGCGGCTTCTCAAGTCTCCAAGAATCTCGTCTATATTTTTTTTGCTCAGAGCGCGCTCAAGAAATCCGAGCCCGCCGAGCCCATTAAAAAGATCGCGGTCCTCGGCACCGGTTTTATGGGCGCCGGTATTGCCTCTGTCGCCGTTCAGCAGAACATCGATGTTCGATTTAAGGACACGGAGCACGGGCGTGTCTTAAAGGGGTTGGCGGCGGTACGAGGCGTCATAAAAGAGAGGCTGACCAGAAAGCAGATCACGCGACAGCAGTTCGACGACATGATGTCGCTGGTGCAGGGTACGGTAGCCTACACGGGCTTCGGCAACGTGCAGCTCATCATCGAGGCCGTGTTCGAGAGTCTCGAGGTGAAGCACGCCGTGATGCGGGAGACGGAGGCGGTCGTGCCGGCGAGTACGATCTTCGCATCGAACACGAGCACGATCCCGATCGCGAAGATCGCCGAGGGCGTGCGGGACCCGTCGAAGGTGATCGGCATGCACTTCTTCTCGCCGGTCCCGAAGATGCCGCTGCTCGAGGTCATCGTCACTCCGGAGACCGACCCGGCCGTGACGTCGACCGTGCGGACGCTCGGGCAACGACTCGGCAAGACCGTCATCGTCGTGAACGACAGCCCGGGCTTCTACGTCAACCGGACGCTCGCGCCATACATCAATGAAGCCGGCCGCATGCTCGACGAAGGCGTCGCCGTCGACGCGATCGACAAGGCGCTCGTGGCGTTCGGCTTTCCCGTCGGCCCGATCACGCTGATCGACGAGGTGGGGCTCGACATCGCCGGGGAGTCCGGCAAGATCATGAGCGCGAGCTTCGGCGCGCGCCTTACGCCCTCGACCTCCCTCGAGCGCGTGATCGCGGCCGGCCGACTGGGCCGCAAGAATCGCAAGGGATTCTATCTCTACGACGATGCGGGCGAGAAAAAGGGCGTCGACTCGTCGGTCTACACGCTGCTCCCGACCGGGGCCCAGCGCAGCACCCTGCCGGACGAGGACATCCAGCAGCGCGCGGTCCTCGCCATGGTCAACGAAGCCGTCCGCTGCCTCGAGGACGGCGTCATCCGCGCGCCCCGCGATGGCGACATCGGCGCCGTCATGGGATTCGGGTTCCCGCCCTTCCGTGGCGGGCCATTCCGGTACATCGACCACCTGGGCGCCGCGACGGTCGTCAAGAAGCTCGAGGAGCTCAACGACCGCTACGCGCCTCGCTTCGCGCCGACCGAACTGCTCGTCGAGCACGCGCGCAAAAACCTGCCATTTACCTCGATCAAGTGAAAAAAACGCTCGCCGTTGCCTTGGCGTTCGCCGCGACCACTGGAAGCGGTCCGCTCACTCGTGCCGAGCGCACGAATTATCTCGAGACGTCGCACTATGATGATGTGATGAGCTTCTTGGACACACTCAAGACGCACATCGACCCGTCGGTACACGCCGAGTTTGGGACACTCGGCTACACGACGGAACATCGCGCGATTCCCTATGTGATCTTATCGCGCGGCGCCCCGAGAAAGCGCCCGTTGGTATATGTGCAAGGCAACATTCACGCGGGCGAAGTAGAAGGCAAAGAAGCCTTACTGATGATTCTCCGCGAGCTCGGCACCACTCGTGGTGCCAGTGTGCTCGACTCGCTCACGTTGATAGCGGTGCCCATATACAATGCCGATGGCAACGAGAAATTCGCGCCGCAAGCGAAAAATCGGACCGAGCAAAACGGTCCCGAGATGGTCGGTCAGCGGCCGAATGGGATGGGATTGGATCTCAATAGGGATTACATAAAGGCCGAAGCGCCAGAAACGCGAGCGTCGCTCGAGGCATTTAATCGCTGGGACCCGGACGTATTCGTGGATCTCCACACGACCGATGGCAGCTTCCACGGCTACGCTCTGACATACGCCCCGTCGCTGTCGCCAGCCGCGAGCCCTTATACGAGAGACTCGCTGCTACCCGAATTGCGCCGTCGAATGCGACAGCGAGATGGCTTCGCGATTTTTGATTATGGAAATTTTGAGGGCACCCCGCGTGCCTGGAAGACCTACGACAACCGCCCGCGCTTCGGCACAAATTACGTTGGTATCAGGGGACGAATCGCCATCCTGAGCGAGGCGTACTCGCACGACCCATTCGAGCGTCGGGTCAAGGCAACGCACGCATTCGTGCACGAGATTCTCTCCCTGATCGCGGAGAAAAAGCCGCACGCCACCGATCTCAAGGAAGACAGTGTCCCGATCCGCTCGGCGCTCACCGAGGCAAAGCAGCTCCCGGTCGTGGCCGAGTCGCTCATAGCGACCGGTGACTCGTCGCTGACGCAACCTGGCGTCCCGCGAGGCTACCGGCGCGCGGGCCATTTCGACACGGTCACGATGTCGGTCTACGATCACTTCACGCCGACGCTCGAAGCGGCGATGCCAAAAGGCTACGTCGTTCCGGCGGCCGAGACCGCTGCCGTGCGCTTGCTTCGCTTGCATGGAATCACGATGACCGGGCCGCGTAAGAGTTGCGGGCCGGCCCAGTCGTTCGTGCTCGATAGCGCGACCCGCGACACGGTTGCCTTCCAAGGTCACCATCAAGGCCACGACTTCGGGCACTGGGCGACGACCGCGGGGATGGTGGAAGGACCGTGCTACGAAATCACGACTCGCCAACGCCTGGGAGTCCTGGCCGTGTATCTTTTGGAGCCCGAAAGCGACGATGGACTGGTGACCTGGAACGTCGTCGAGGGCGCTCCGATCCGACGACTCGCCCCATAACACGCCATCATGCTGCGCAGCGCGCTGTTGTATCTGTCGAATCAGCCGCAGGTCTTCAAGTTCGTTCGCCACAACACGCTGGCCCGCAAGTTCGCCGAGCGGTTCGTGGCCGGCGAGACGCTGGAGCAGGTGCTCGACTCGGTCGTCCAGCTCAACGCCAAGGGCATCTCGGCGTCGCTCGATCTCCTCGGCGAGAGCATCCACGCCGAGTCCGAGGCGCGGGCGTCGGGGCGCGAGTACTTGCACATGCTCGACCGGATTCGGGAGCGGAAGCTCGATGCGAATGTGTCCGTGAAGCTCACGGCCATGGGGTTGGATCTCTCCGAAGATCTCTGCATCGAGATCATGCACGATATCATCGCGCGGGCGCGCGACTATCGGACCTTCGTTCGCCTCGACATGGAGTCGAGTGCGTACACGGATCGGACGCTGCGCTTGTTCTATGACCGTCTGTACCCGGTCTACGGGAATCACGTCGGGATCGTCCTGCAAAGCTGCCTGCGCCGGACCGAAGCGGATGTCCATCACTCGATCGATGCGCAATGTCGGGTGCGCATCTGTAAGGGCGCCTATCGCGAGCCGCCGGCCGTGGCGTTCCCGGCGAAAAAAGATGTCGATGAGAATTATGTGCGGTGCATGAAGCGCCTGATGAAAGAAGGCAACTATCCCGGCATCGCCACGCACGATGAGCGGATCATTCAGCAGGCGAAGGCATTCGCGAAGGCGGAGCACATCGCGAACGACAAGTACGAGTTCCAGATGCTGTACGGCGTCCGGCGTGATCTCCAGGAAGCGCTCGTACGCGAGGGGTATCGGGTCCGCGTCTATGTGCCGTTTGGCACCCAGTGGTATCCGTATCTGATGCGCCGCCTCGCCGAGCGTCCGGCGAATGTCGCGTTCATCACCGGCAACGTGATTCGGGAGCTGGTGAGCGGTCACCGGTGACGGATGAGTCCACGTTGGGCGGCTATATCGCCGTCCATACGCGCCCGCCGG
>DASRDS010000320.1:0-9608 GCA_035652495.1 Gemmatimonadaceae bacterium | reverse complement strand
GTCGCCGAGGACGGCTTCGAGGCGGCTCATGTAGCGGAACGAGAGGAGGTCCTGGCCCTCGGTGGTGCGACTCATCGAGCGTTCGGGCACGGGCGCTTGCGCGTTGTTGGGGAAGAACGCGTTCGAGTCGGCGTAGATGTTGACCGTCTGGTTGCGGCGGAAGTCGACGGGGTCGGGGTACAGGCACCAGGCGCCGCCGAAGAAATCCGGACGCTGAATCTGGAGCGCGGCGCACTCCCAGCCGCCGGTTGAGCCGCCCGTGAGGAAGCGTGCGTTTTTGTCCGCTATGAGATGAAAGCGACGTTCGAGCTCGGGGACCAGCTCGAGGAGCAGGGCATCTTGGTACGGGCCGTTGTTGACGGAATTCACGGCGTACGAGTCGTCGTAGTACGGCGTGGGATGCTGCCACGTGATGGCGACGTAGCGTGGGAAGTCGTCGCTCATCCAGGACTTCGCGAACTCGGCGCCGCTCTCGCGCGCCGATGTGGGCGTCGGATCCCACACGGTATCGACGCCACGCGGGCGTTGTCCGGCGGTGCTCGGAGCGTCCGTGTTTTCGGTGAAGCCGAACGGCGGGTTGAGTCCAAAGTGACCTTGGATGTAGACCGCGGGATAGCGGCGGGTGGACGACTCGTCGAAGTCCTTCGGCAGGAGCACCGTCGCGCCGATGTACACGGGCGCGCCCCAGAACTTCGACAGGCGGTCGCTCTTGATCTTGACGTGCTTCACCCACTTCGTATCAGCCGGCGGTTCGATCGGCGGAAGCTTCTTGGTCAGCGTGAGTTGGACCGACGTACGGGCTTTGGGGTCGAAGTGAATCTTGACGACTTCGCTCACGAGATTGCCGGGCGAGGTCGTCCAGTGTTGTCCTTCCCACTGGTCCGCGTGGACCCAGACGGTATGGCCGTCCTCACGGTGGAACTGCGTGTAGACATTGAGCAGTGCCTGCGCGTAGTAGTCGCCCGGTGGCATCTGCGCGAGGTTGTCGAACGGGAAGCCGAGCACGGTGGCTCCGACGCGGGTCGTCGAGCCGGGCTTCCACGACATCACGTCTACGCCATAGAACGGCACACTGCCGGTGTAGTTGCCGGCGAGGAAGCGCGGCTCGCGGTCGTTGGTACGCGCGAAAATGACGAAGAGCCGACCGGTCATCGGCTCGGTCGCGACCGAGGGCGCGAGGGTGACGACCGCTTGTTGCGCCGCCGCTCGAGCGGAGAGAGCCGGTTGAATAGAGACCATCACTGCCAACAGTACTGACGATCCGCGCACGCCTACTCCCGGAAGGTTATGACCGTCAGCGCGGCGCTGAGCGGGTGACGAAATATACGGCGCTCGATGAAAATCGTAGTGGGGCCGACGGTGGGTCGAACGATGTGGGATCGACGCCCATCACGCGGAGTAGCGAATCGAGTGCCTGCTCGCCAGGGCGTGGCGTGATGACGATGTACCGTCGTGCCATCGCCGGCGCGAGGCGCGGGGGATCGGTGCTATCCCATGGCGGGGTGTTGAGCGGAACGATATCGGCGCCGTCTCGTTCCAGATAATAGTGGAGCGCGTCGCTCGTCCACCACGGCGTGATAACACCATCGCCCGGCCGCAGCTGGGTCCGGAGTGCATCCGCGATCGGCGATGCGTCGACGAACTCCAACGAATGCGCCATGGCCGGTGAACTGACGAACGCCGTGAGGAGCGCGATTGCTCCGACGACGGCGCCAGTGCTGCTCCACCGAACCGCGACGCGCGACCAGCCGGTGATTCCCGCGGCGGCGGTGGTCAGCGCCACGATCGCCACCGGGATGTAGATGCGCGTGTACGGCACGCGATGGCTGGCCAGCGTCAGCGCGATCGACCAGAGCAGCGATGGCACGAGCAGTGGGATAGACCATCGCGACAGGCGTCGGTTGAAGATCAGCGCGACGACGATCGCGATCGCGAGCGCCGCGATGATGATCGGCGGCAGACCGTCGGTCATGTCTCGGTAATCCTGGTCGAGAAACGACGGCATGGCCGTCCAGAAGAACGCCCACGGTTGTGGGGCGATCGCGTTGTTGTGAATTACGGAGCGGTAGCCGAGGTGGATGGCGACGGGCGCATACAAGTCGGCCACCAACACTAGGGTCGCGATGCTCGTCACCGCGATGGATATCATGATCTCGCGTCGGCGCCAGGCCGCGATGAAAAACCAGATCATCGTGGCACCGAATGGATACACCATGACCGGCACGGCAAAGAACCCGAGCGCATTCGTCACGGCCAGCGCGATCCAGGCCGCCACATTGTTCGTGCGAAGCGCGTACGCGCCGATCGGCACCGACAAAAGAAACGCGAGGCACAGGAGCGTGTAGCCTCGGCCGTTGACCGAGTACACGATGAGCGGCGCGGACGCCGTCAGGAGCGCGGCGGTGACGAGTGCGGCGGCCGTGGAGAACTGGGCGCGCGCGAAAGCGTATCCGGCCGGGATGAGCGCGACGCCAGCGAGGAGAGCGGGCAACCGGAGTGCCCACACCGTTGGGCCGAGCGCCGTGATGCTGAGTTTTTCGAGTAACGTATTGAGGACGTGGTTGTTCGGCGCCGAATAGAGCGAGAGCGCCGTCCACCACGACTGGCGCACATAGTCGATGTAGGTCTCCGACTCGTCGCCACGCATGGGGCACGTCACGTAATACGCGCGCACCACGAAGCCAACGAATGTCAGCGCGATCACCGCGAGCCTCGCAACGGCTGGCTCGGCGCGTACGGCTGCTCGCCAATCCGACCCCAGCTCCCGCGCCCCGACAACGAATGCGTGGCGCCTTGGCCACAGCACCATGGTGACGAAGATCGCCTGAAGAACCAGGAATCCCAGAACGAACAGCGACCGCATCAGTCGCCTGGGATCCGCCAGCAAGTAGGCTTGGAGTAAGGCGATCATGTCAGTCGCCTAAGATCTTCAGGCACTCGGCACCGGGCAAGTCGCTAGGGAGAGACGTCGAAGTGACATCGCGCAGACGCCGGCGCCCCATCCTGGCTCCGTTCACCACATAACGGAGCAATTGACATGATCTCGATCGCCTCGATCGTTTCTGGGACAGCGCTGGCACTGGCGGCGGTGTCAAACTTCGGCTGGACAACAGTCGACCCGTGCAAGCTGATAACGTCGGCCGAAGTGCAGGGCGTGCTCGGGGTCGCTATCGGCGCCCCTGAAGCCAAGGACACCGATCCCTGGCGGAATTGCACGTTCAAGGGTACGGGCGGCCACAATCTGTTCCTCACGACGCAGGACATGGAGCAGGCCGACTTCGAGCGAGGGATGAAACTCGTTAAGCATGGCTTACCCGTCGGCAGTGGCATGGGTACCGACGCTTACACCCAGTACGGGGGGAGCGGCAACCTTTTTGTATGGAAGAAGGGCACGGTGCTCACCATTCACCTGGAAGACCAGAGCGGCAACACCAGTCCGGAGGAGAGGGAAGCAAACCAAGAGAAGATCGCCAAGATCGCGCTGTCTCGTCTCTAGTCGCTTCCCTCGCCCGGATGCCTGTGACTAGCTCGCCAGCACCTGTTCGGGAATGGCGTCGAAGATCTGCTTATGCGTCGCCATGCAGAAGTAGTACGTGTCGCCCCGATACACCGATTTCACGGCTGACGACACGTCGACGCTCATGCCGCACACCGGGCACATGGGCTTGCCCTTGATATAGTAGTGCGCGTACTCCGAGCTCTGCTCGGGGTGCATCCACCCTTTGCTCTGGTATTCCTCGTTGAAGGCTGTCTCCGTCGCGGTCTGGCGGCCGTAATACCGGTCGACCACGTGGAGCGCGAGATCGATACCGCAGGAAAGCCCGCCGGACGTCGCGACCTTGTTGCCGTCGTCCACGTAGCGCACGCCGCGCACCACATGGATGTCGGGGTACTGGTGGCCGAGGTCGAAGCAGGCGCCGTGGTGCGTGGTGGCGCGCTTGCCCGAGAGCAGGCCGGTCTTGGCGAGCACGAACGCGCCAGTGCAGATGGACATGGTGAGATCCGCGGTCCGCGAGGCCTCGCGGATCCACGCGAGCATTGCCTCGCTCGGGTCGCTCTGCGCCGGAATGACAATGATCTTCGGTGCGGGGGCATCGCCGAACGTGTAGTTCGGGACGATCCGCATGCCGTTGCCTGCCTCAATGGGCTTCGACGACTCGGCGACCATGTACGGCTTGAACGGCATCGTCATCTTGCCGTCCACGTTCGGCATGGCCGCGCTGAAGATCTCCCACGGGCCGGCGAAGTCGATGACCACCGCGTTGTCGGACATGACGAACGCGACTGGCATCTCGCCATCGGCGTACGATCGCGACGCCGCGGGGAATGAGCTGAATAATGACCGTGGCACGACCGCCATCAGGCCGAGTGCCGCTGATTGCTTGAGCATCTCACGCCGTTGCATGTACTCCTCCTGGATTTTTTTTGGCACAACCCGCTATTTCTGCGCTTCCTGAGAGTCAGGCCAGGAGCGCGGGTGGGCCGATCGGAGGAGGCAGCACGACGCTGTCGGGCTGCGCCGGACGCGGCGCGGCCGGTACCGTCGTGCGCGAGACCGCGACGATCGCGATCGGTACGACGGGCAGCACGACGAGACGATCGTTGGCGATCGTCAGGACGGCCGTGCAGCAACAAGTATCAAGACACGTGCAGTCGTGCGAGTGCCGCGGCGAACGGTCGTGATCGTGCGGCATGTCTGGCATGTCTGGCATGCCCGGCATGGCAGCGTGGGTCACGCGAGCAGCGTCGGGCGCTAGGCATCGATGGCCCGACATCGGGACCGCCGTAGCTAGGACCCACACTATTCCCATGACTGCCGAGAGGAGCCGGTGCATGATCATGCGTCAGCGAATCTACTCGGCGAGATCTTCCGATTATTCCGCGAGATTGTGAGGGTTTTGTGCACAAACGCGTTGCCGACGAACAGTCCGATCAGGCCACCCTGATACTCTTATAAGTCGTTATCAGGCAGATGGTTAGCTATTTCTTGTAGGTCGCCGTCGCGCCATTCCGCATCGACCGCAAGGTCATGCTAGACCCAGCGATGGTCCCGGCGAATCGCGCCGTCGTATCGGCGCCGACCCAGTCGGGCAAAAGGTCGACGTAGACGGAATCCTTGCCCAGGCGGCCGAGCATCCCCCGTGTCGTGGTGTCGCCGGCGAACTGGTAGCGACCCGACAATGACGTGTCGCCCGGATGCATTGCGGCCAAGTAGAAGAGGAGCCGCGATGGAAAGCCGGTGGCAGAGGACGCGAGGGTCCACTGCTGGGGTGCTGTGGCGGTCACGTGCACCGTCTGGATCGCCTGGATAACGACGCTGCCGAACAGACCGTAGCCGCCGAGGAGGTGCGACCGATGCGTGGCGTCGCCGGAGAGGTACGAGCGATACTGGTCGTAGTAGTTGGAGTCGATGGCGCTCACGCTCATGGTTTGCACGAAGCCGGGCCAAAAGACGAGGGCCAGGTTGTGGTTCGGGTCCAGCAGTCGGCCCGTGACGGTGACGCTCGTGTCGGATAAGAATGCGCTGTAGACATCGAGTGGACTCCCAACCGTGAGGACGTACCGCGAGTCGGTGACCCGTGGCCAATGGAGTGTGACACTTCCCGTCGCCAGGTCGAACGAATCCGGAATCGACGCGACGAGCGATACCGGATTCGCCAGCGGCACGGTCGTCTCACCCGTGACGACGCGGCCGTCCGCAGTCGTCACGCGCAGCGTGTAGCGGCGACCGGGGACGATCGGAAATGCGAACTGGTAGACACCGGGCGCCGTCGGCATTGCGGTGACTGCGTCGCCGAGGGTGTCGGCGATGCGGACGGTCGCGCCCGTAACCGGGAGGCCGTAGGTCGTGCCGATCGGGTTGGTTGGATCGTAGGGGATGGTGTCGATGACGGCCGAGCCGTCGTGAATCGATTCCAGCAGAAGTGTCTGGGTGCCGAGCGATGGATTGAGGATCGCCGACACCTCGAGGCCGGCGGTACCCGGCGTGGTCGGCGATGTGTATTGGCATCCGACCACGAAGAGGGCGAGCACGACAACGGCGCGCATCAGAATTGCACCCGCACGCCGATCGATGGCAGGATCGGCATGTCGGTCACGAGCGTGCGAGTCGGCGGCGCGCTGTTGTATTGCCATGTGTACGCAAAGGGGTTACGGTGGTCAGTGGCGTTGATCACGCTGAGTGACGGCGTGATCAGCGTCGATCCCCAGTGGTAGTCGCGCGACACGCTGAGATCGAGGCGCAGGTAGTCGGGGTACCGCTTCGAGTCGTACGTCCCGAGCACTGGGATGTTGCCGGGCTGGCCGCGCCACGTGCCGGTGGCCGGATCGTACGTGCGCACCTGGGAATCGCCAATGTCCGGCGTGTACGGCGTCCCGGTGCCGTACGTGAGCCGCGTCCCGATCTCATAGCGGCCCGCGCGCCAGGTGCCGACGGCGTTGAGCGTGTGCCGGCGATCCTGCAACGGATAGAACGTCGTGTCGGCGTGCGTGAGCTGCGTGACGCCGTACGAGTAGGCGAGCCAGCCACCGAAATTGTGGCCGGCGTTCATGAGCTGGCGCAGCAGCAGGGTGACGCCGTACGCGCGGCCGTTGTCCTGGACGAACTGCGTCGACGGCACCGCCGGGTTGCCGGCGAGGTTGGGAAAATTCACGCCGGTGTACCACTTGTAGTACCCTTCGACCCGCAGGTACCGCGACGATCCAAACCACTTCTCGGCCCCTCCAACCGCATGGCGCGCGATCGCCACGGGAATCGTCGCGTCGCTCGCCACCCAGTAGTCGAAGAGATTGAACGTCGACGTCTCGTCGGTCTCGAGCTGCAGCCACTGCGCGTACTGCCCACCGGCGACATCGAACGCCAGATCCGGCCTCGCGAAGTATTTGATGGCGACCCGCGGCGACCAGCCCGTCCAGTGCGCCGCGGCGACCTGCTCGAATCGGACGCCCGGCGTAATCGTGAGACTCGACACCGGCCGCCAGTTGTCCTCGGCATAGGCGGCGATCGAGGCCGTGTGTTGGTCGCCAGCCCACGCGGTCGCCGACAGCAATGGCTCGCTGAGCTTATCGCGCGTGCGGTACCAATCCAGGTCGTATCCGACGCGCACCGTGTGCCCCGTCCCATAGCGCGTCCACGAGCCACCGATGCGCGGATCATTCACGCCGCTCGTGAACAGCTCCGACCCATTGCCCTGGTCGAATCGACCCGTATATCGAGTCAGCGACACGTGCTGCTCCAACACGTCGCTGTCGCCGAGGATGCCGCCGCCCGTGACGAATGGCTGGGCGATCGTCACGCCGCCGGCGACGTTGCCACGCGAGTACAGGAGATGCGCGTGCGTCGCGCTGGCCGTATCGCGGGCCGTGGCGTCGATGATGTCCCGACCGCCGTACGCGGTCGCGCTCACGCGCAAGCCGAACGCCGACGTATACGTGCCATGGAGCTGGCCGTCGTAGAAGTAGAACGGAATCGCCACCGACGGTGCGATCGCGTTCTCTAGTATGTCGGCGTATGTGCGTCGGGCCGCGACTTCCCAGGTGCCATGCCCTCCGAGCGCGTGGTACCCGCCGCCGACGGTCGCGTTGGACGACAGCAGCGACACATCGACATCGCCGTGCACGCCGCGACGGTCGTCCTCATTGCTCGACACCGCCACCACGCTCGACATCCGTCCCCCATACTCGGCCGGGAACCCGGCCTCATAGAGATGGACTCCGCTCACCGAGCCATCGATGAACGTGCCGAACAGTCCGCCGAAATGATCGGGCGCGTAGAGCGTGATGTTGTCGAGCTGGACCAGGTTCTGGTCGGGCGCGCCGCCTTGCACCGCAAACCCCACCTTACGGTCGGACGGCGTGACGACACCAGGCATCATCTGCGCGGCACGAATCGGATCGGGTTCCAGGAACTGCGGCGTCGACCGGATCTCGTCGCCGGTGAGCCCGATGGATCCCGCCCCCGGATTATCGAGGAACTCACGCTGTTCCGCCGACATGCCCGTCACGTTCACGGTGCCGAGTGTGATCGTGGCCGCGGCCAGGTGCAGGTCGACGGTCATGGTCTGGTCATCTCGTACGTTGATGACCGTATCGGCCAGCCGATATCCGAGCCGACGGGCGACAAGGTGCCAGGTGCCAGGCGGAGCCGCGGCGAAGCTGTAACGGCCAGCGCTATCCGTCTCGGTCGCGAGGGTGGTACCGGTGAGGCGCACCTCGACCGCCTCGAGCGGCGCGAGCGTGTTCGCGTCCCAGACGCGGCCCTGGATCTGACCCGCCGACACGTGCGGCACGAGCAGCACGAGCGTCTCGCCGGGCTCGATCTCGACGTCGAGATCCGCATCGACCAGCACCTCGGTCAACGCGGCGGCAACCGTCAGGTTCGTGGCGGTGACGGTGAGTGGCGCCAGCGTTGGCAGTTGCTCGCGGCTATAGGAGAAGCGCAAGCCGGTCTGACGGGTGATCTCGTCCAGCACGTCCGTCACGGACCCGCCGGCAATGGAGAGCGACACGCGCTGCTTCATGATCGCGGACTCTCGCGCGTCGGCCCGCGTGATCGCGAAATAAAAATGCGGCACATGCGGAGGTTGCGAGAACGCCAAGGCCGCGAGAACCAGGAAACGCATCACTTGGGCACGAGCCTCATCGTGCCCGCGCTGGTCGCCACGTGTGCGTCGATCAACTTGGCGACGATCCGCATGGCATCGGCCGCCGTTTCCTGATCGAACGACACCGTGATGTGGCGGCCGGCGAGCTCAGAGTCCACGACGAGCCGTTCGTCGGTCCACTGTTGGATGGCCCGCACCGCTTCACCCACGGTCGCATCGCGGAAATCGATGCGGCCCCGTGTACGCGCCAGGTGGCCGACCGCATCGAGCGTCGCCACCTGGCCCGCATCGACTGGCGCGCCACGCACCGTGACGGCGCCGACGACGACCGCGACGCGCAGCGGCTGGCCGGCGACCGCGCGCACATCGAACTCGGTGCCCACATCTTGGATCGCGCCCTGTGACGTCCGGACGATCAGCGGATGCGCTGGATCATGGCGGACGACGAAGTACGCTTCACCGGTGAGCTCCACATCGCGATGCGACCGTGACACTCGCAACGTGGTTGCTGGCGCCAGCGTTACACGCGAGCCATCGGCTAGCGTCACGGACAGACGACCCTCCGGGCCCGTCGCGTATTGCCTGTCCCGCGACTGGAAGATTCCTACGCTGATGCCGACTCCAACCAACAGTGCCGCCGCAAGGGTAGCCGGCATCCGCCAGCGCTTGCGCCGTGCTTGATCGATGGCCAGCACCGGCGTTTCCCGCATCCGCTCGCGGAGCGCCGCCATGGCCAGGGCGCCATCGTACCGCGCGCCGTGGTCGCGTAACGCACGCCGCATGTCGCGCAGAGATTCGACTTGCGCGCGGTGCGCGGGATTGGTTTCCATCCAGGCTTCGACGAGCCTGGACTCATCGGCCGTCACCTGCCCGGCGACGTACCGATCGAGCAACGAGGGATCCATGCGCTATCTGGCACCAGTAGCGCCCAAATCCCTCCTCAGCATTTTGATGGCTTTGTTGAGCGTCGATTCCACGGCCTTGATCGTGAGGCCGGTGATCGCC
>DASRDS010000319.1:0-43938 GCA_035652495.1 Gemmatimonadaceae bacterium | reverse complement strand
TCCTCGTATCCTGGCGGCTCGCGACCTGTCATTGTACTTATAAGGCGGAGCGAGCGACATGTATCCACGATTGGTCGTCTCGACGACCGATGAGTCTTTTTCTGCCCTCTGGCCTGCCCTCGCGGAAGCCTGTGGCATCTCTTTGATTTTCAATGCCGCCGCGACACAAGGCACGGACATCACGCTCACCGCGACGTCTCAGGGCGTCGCCTCGGCCGGCCGGCACTTCTCACTACCGACCGATCAAGACCGGCTCGCGGCGTGGATTCGCAACCAAATTGACGAAGTCCGCAAGCGCGAAGCGCGCGCGAGCTTCACGGCCGGCGAGCGCACGAAATACCGGTTCGAGGGGATCGTTGGCATACCCGGCGTATTAGCCTCAGCCGAGCAGGTCATGCCGCATCCCAATGCGCGCGTGACTCTGACGGGCGAAACGGGCACCGGCAAGACGCTGCTCGCACGCGCTATTCACTACGAAGGCCCCCGGCACGCCGCACCGTTCGTCGAAGTCGACTGCACGCGAACCTCGGCGCTGGCGCTCTTCGGCGATGAGCGCCAGCCCGGCATCCTCGATCTCGCGGCCGGCGGCACGCTGGTCTTGAATGCTGTCACCCAATTGAGCGACGAGCTCCTCGGCGCGATTGCTGATGGCCAGTTCGACGTGCGCACGATCGCGACGTCGAGCGTCGATCTGTCGCCTGACCTCTGCCGGCGCCTCGGCGCCAAGCCGATCACCCTCCCGCCCCTCAGGGCCCGGCGGAACGAGATCGCGCCCCTGGCGGTGTTCTTCATCCAACAGCTTGGCGAGGAGAACACCGAGAGTGTTGCGCTCGATTATGCCGAGCTCGAGTCGAGGGATTGGCCTGGCAACGTGCGTGAGCTCAAGACGGTCGTCGAACGCGCGCTGGTTCTTTCAACACCACCTCCGAGGATGCTATGTCTGTAACTCGTACGACCCTCGCGATCGCCGCCGCCCTGACGACCCTGACGTCGTGCGACGTGTCGCACAGCCCCACGACCCCGGCGGCGACGTCGTCGATTCACAAGGACGGCATCCTCGGTTCGCTGCTGCACTTTTTGATGCCCGCATCGAATGCGCCCGCCTTAGCCACCGACACGGTGAAGTTCTACGCCGTGGTGGGACAGGAGCGATCGGCTTCGATGTGGTATCATGCGGCATCGGGCCAGACGGACTCGACCCGATGGATCAACTTCGACGTGCCGGCCGGGGGGTTAGTCACCGATCAAAATGGCGACACGTTGGCCGCGGGCGACTCGGTCCAGATCACCATGTACCTCGCCGACTCGGCGAACATGGTCGTCGGCTTCCAGCCCTCGGGACTCAAGTTCGACAGCTCCCATAAGCCGACGTTGGTGATGTCGTATCACTGGGCCAAGCCGCTCACCCCGCTGCTGCAAGCGCTGCTCGGCATATGGTATCAGGATACGCCAGGCGGCCTCTGGTTCCCCACGTTGAGCACCGTGCAGTTGCCCGCACAGACGGTCACGGCACGATGCCCTGGATTCTCCGTGTACGCATCGGCATACTGACGGCGTGCCACAATCGCTTCTGCTGCAGGCACGAGTGGCGGCCCGGGCCGGCAAGTGGCCCGAGGTCTTGAACATGCTCGGGACCGCCACCGAGCCCCTGCCCGATGCGGATCGGGCGACCCTGGTGGCGGAATCGATGTTGCGGACGGCGCGCCCGCGCGACGCCGAAGTGTGGCTCAGAAACCTGCTCCCGCATATGGAACGCGACGACCCGTACGAATGGCGCCGCGGCATCAACATGCGGGGCGTCGCGCTCTTCGAGATGGGAGAGCTCAACGAAGCGGAAGCGGTGTTCCAGAACGTGCTGCAGGTGGGACACGCGGCCAAGGATCCGCTGCTCGTGGCCAACGCGACGAACAATATGGGCCAGATCGCCAACGTGCGCGGCCGCCGGCTCGAAGCGCTCGAGCTGTACCAACTGGCCGTCCCCGCCTATCAGCAGCTGGGCCACACGCTCGGGCTGGCGCAGACCAATCACAACATGGCGATCAGCTATCTGTGTCTCGACCAGCTGACGCAGGCCGACGAGTGTGAGCTGCACGCGATCGAATTCGCGCGCGAAATTTCCGCGGTGCGGCTCGCGGCCTTGGCGCGCATCGGTCGAGCCGATGTCGCCTTGAGACGAGGCGACGCGGAGATCGCGTATGTGACCGCGCTGCGCGTCGCGATCGAGTGCCATAGCCTGGCCGATCCGGCCGGCGCCGCCGACGGGCTCCGGATCGTGGGTCTCGCGTGCATCGCGCGCGGCGAGTTGGACGATGCGGCGGTCTCGCTGACGCACGCGTGGACGCTGGCGGAACGGTGCGCGAATCCGGTGCTGTCGGCAGATGCCTTACGAGCCTACGCCCAGCTCGCGGTCGCCCGCGGCTCGATCGGCGGCGCCCGGCGCCACGCCAATACGGCGCTCAGCCTCTACAAGCAGGCGGGCGCGGTCGCGGACGTCGAGGCGCTCACCAAGTGGCGCAACGACCTCAATCTGCGGGCGTCATGACCGTCCGTGCCGCGGCCGGCTGCAGATAGGTCGCGATCCGTCCCACGAAATCATCCCGCTCCAACTGGCTGGCCAGCGACGACGGTAGGAATCCGGTGACCGACCGGATGCTCGACGCCATCGCATCCGGCGACGGATAGCGCAGCTTCACGGCCACGTCGCGGACCCGCGCGCCCGGCTCGCGCAGGTAGTGATACGCCCGCATCACGCGCGCCGCCCCCAGGTGCTGGGCCGGCGTCGCGAGCCCCGCCCGCTCCAATGCATCGTAGATCGTCCGACGGGGCATCGATGCCTTGTCCGCCAGACGATCGACGCAGTCGATCACCGACGGCGTCCGGAACACCGCCTCGAGCGCCTCCGCCAGCGACTCGGGCAAACGCTGTAGCCGTTCTCTGAGCAGCGCGAGCAGCGCATCGGCCAGCTCGTCGGCTGGCAACGCTTCCAGCAGCGCCCGGAACGCGACGGGTTCGTCATCGACCCCGAACAGCACAACGTTCCGATACCCGCGCGTGCCCATCGCATGGCAGGCCTTGAGTGCATCCGCGGACACGGTTGTGTACAGCACGATGTGCATGCTCGTGCGATAGCGATCGAGCTCGGGGCCGGCGAGCTGCGGATCGACAACGACGATATCCGCGGGGCGCGCGGACAATACGGCCACGAGCTCGCGCAGATCGCGCACGGCGCGGACGGTGTGCGCCGTACGGATCACCGTGCGAAACGGATGCATCAAGCGCTCGGGCAACAGCGCGACGATGTCCACTGACTGCACTCAGGCGGGGGTGCGCCGCACAAACTCAGGGTACGTGAGGACCTCTCGAAATCCGAGCTTCGACGGTACGGCGTCGCTTGCTCAGGCGCCACACCCTCAATGACCTATCTCGGAGGTTCGGATGTCCGGTCTACGCTCTGTCATCGCGATCTTGACCGCCGCCACGATCGCAGCCGCCTGCACATCTCCGACGTCGCCAGCGACGGCTCACGACTGCGGTGGTGGCGTGACGAACGGCAACGGGACCTGCTAAACGCCCACGCTTTCTCGCATGTCTCGGAGCGCCCGGATCACCGGTCGCACGAGCAGCGGCGGCTGAACCTCGACATACGTGGCTTTCGGCGTGCGTCCAAGAACGATGTCCGTGAGGAGTGCTTCGGACTCCAATCGGATCTGATTCAGCTGATAGCGAGTGCCGATGTCGACGGCCCGTGTGAGTGCCTCGCGGGCCGCCTCGTCGCGGCCGAACTGATGGAGTCCTTCGCCGACGATCCGGTGGTACGCCGCTTCGAGTGATGGCGGCAGGGGAGTGGCCAACTCCTGCCGATATCGCTCAAAGACCGTTTCCTGACCGCACAAGAACGCCAGGCGCATGAGATTGAGACCGGCAATCGCTCGTTGCGTCGCTTCGGATGCCATCCGATGCGCGACGAGGTAGGCATCGCGCGCCGCGTCAGGAAGGCCGAGATCGACCATCGCGGTGGCCAGGTCACAGAGGGCGGCACTCTTGCGAACGTCGTCGCTGTAGTCGGTGATTGCCGCGTGAAAGAACGCGACGGCCGTCTGGAAATCATTGCGTCGATAGGCGACCTCACCCCGGCCATGCCGCGCGCGGGCGAGGACATCCCGTATCGGTCCATCGACCGGAGAGCGCGTCGCCAATTCCTTGATCAGCGCGTCGTATGTCTCCTGCGCCAACGGCAAGTTGCCGCGATCGGAATGCACGTTCGCTATACCAATGCGGCTGAGCAGCGCGTTGTACTCATCGCCTTGCAAGTTGGCAATGGCACCCGCGCGCCGATACGCACGCTCGGCCTCGACAAGCCGCCCGCCGATCTGCCGGAAACAATACGCCATATCGAGATACGCGGCCGGCACGAGCTCCTTGCCGCCGCAGAGCGGCGCGACGGACGCGACCGATCCGTAGACGTCAGCGGCGCACGCGAACTCCCCTTCCTTCCTGAGAATGGCCGCGTACGCGGCGAGGACAACTGGCACATGACGTGCGAGCTGTCCCCACGATGTCGTCAGCGCGACGTCGAGATTTCTCAAGACTTCGCGAACTGGACCGTCGTCGACGCACTCGATCGCGCGTCGCACGGCCTCGAGCTCGCGCAGCGTCGGCGGGCGGTCGCCCCCACCCGCGAGGACCCAGCGGTCTACGAGCCGCATCGCTAACAACCCAGCGACGGCGGCGCGATAGGCGGGCTGTTCCTCCGTCTGATCCCCCGCGGCCTCGAAAAACGCCAAATGTGCAAGAGGCGGCTGGGCGGAGCCGACATCAGACGTTTGTATCATTACCCGGGAACTTGTAGAAGGCTCGCCCGACTCGCAAGCGTAACGACCGAACATTAGCGAGAACTCATAGGCGGAATTCGATCATGTCATCCATGTTCGCTATCGGCGGCGACCTCAAGGTCAATCGCCTCGGTTTCGGCACTATGCGGCTCACCGGAGAAGGCATCTGGGGCGAGCCCAAAAACCACAAAGAATCCCTTGCGGTTCTGCATCGTGCTCTCGAGCTCGGTGTAAACCTGCTCGACACCGCGGACTCCTATGGCCCGGAGGTGGCAGAACGACTCATTGCTGAGGCGCTGTACCCGTATCCGAAAGGCCTCGTGATCGCGACCAAGGCCGGGTTCCAGCGGCCCGGGCCGAATAAGTGGGTCGAGGACGGGCGTCCGCAGCATCTCCGCGAGGCCGTCGCGGGGAGTCTCAAACGGCTACGCCTCGAGCGGATCGACCTCCTGCAGTTGCACCGCATCGATCCCAAGGTGCCGATGCCCGATCAAATCGGGACGCTGGTTGACCTTCAGAAAGAGGGGAAGATCAAGCATATCGGCCTCTCGGAAGTAAGCGTCGAGCAGATCCAGGCCGTGCGGCGCATCACGACCATCGTCTCCGTGCAGAACCGCTATAGCCTGGTCGATCGCAATTCCGAGTCGGTGCTCGACTACTGCACCACCCACAAGCTCGGCTTCATCCCCTGGTTCCCGCTCGCGACCGGCAGTCTCGCGAAGCACGGCGGCCCGCTCGCCCGCGCCGGCGAGCGTCTCCATGCGACGCCCGCGCAGGTCGCTATCGCGTGGTTGCTCAAGAAGTCGCCGGTCATGTTGCCGATCCCCGGGACCTCGAGCGTGGCGCACCTCGAGGAGAACATGAAGGGCGAGCAGATCGAGCTCGACGACGCGACAATGGAATCACTGGAAGGGCAAGTCGTCACGCACTGAGAGCGGTTGATCCCAGGTGCGTAGGGCCTCACAACGCGCCTGGGTACCTTAGCGGACGTGATCGCTACCGATCGCTGGCCGTTTCTTGTCCTTCGAGAGTACGTCGGCGCCGTAGGCATCATCGCCGGCATCACGCACGCATGGCCTGCCGGCATCGTGGCGATCATCATTGGCGCCCTCCTCGTCCTCGGCGTCGCCACGCGTTGGGTTGCCGGCCTCGCCGCGGCCCTGCTCACCGCGTACTCGATCAAGCTTGGCGCGATCGTACAAGCTCCAGCGGTGCTCGCCGCGCTCGCACTGACCGTGGCGCTGGCGTCGACTGATAAGTTGTGGGACTGGAAGCACGGGACGGCGCCGGTGATGGCGACCGTGCCGGCTCGAATCTATTTCGGCTGTGCCTTCTGGCGGGCGGCGTGGAACAAAATCGGACCAAAATGGGCGGCGTGGCCCGACGCGCTCACGAGTTTTGGTACCATGAATCTGCCCCACGAAGCGCCGTCGTATCGGGCCTTCATGACCACGGTCGTCCTCCCGCACGCGACGCTGTTCGCGGGCCTCGTGGCGACAGGCGAAGTCGTGGTGGGCACCTGCCTGCTACTCGGACTGGGCGTCCGCATCGCCGCACCCATCGGCGCGTTTCTGACACTGAACTACTTCCTGCTGAAAGGCGACGCACCGTGGTCAGTAAGCAATGATATAGCGTTCGTCGTAGGCCTGACGGTCCTGGCGCTCACCGGCGCCGGGCGCGTTTTCGGCCTCGACGGCCTGATAGCGGCGCGTCATCCCGTGGAGCAGGCGACCCAGCGTCACGAGGGTCGTATCGGCGGTCGGTAGGATTGTCTCTCTCATGCCTATACGTCGAATGGGACCCGAAGAATTCGACACGGTGACGCCGAATTCCCCTCACCGCAACCCAACCTGCCCGCGCACCGCCGCGGTCAACGCTGGCACGTCGTACCCGACGCCGTTACGGAAAACCATGGCCACCTTACGGATATCCCCTGGATGCGCCGTAATGTCGCCGTCGAGCACGACCAGATCGGCCTGCTTACCGGACACGACCGATCCGGTATGATCGGCGATCCCTAAAATGCGAGCCCCGTTCAACGTCATGATCTGCACGGCCTGCTCCGGCGTAAACCCGGCCTCGTTCAACAGCTCGAAGTTGCGCTGATCGCCATACCCGGCGATCTCGGTCAGACAGCATGGATCAGACCCGGCGCCGAGTAGGCCTCCGGCGCGCACAAAGGAGCGCTCGAACGCCATCGCCTTCTTGAGCGCAACCCGCTCGGCGCTATCCGACCTCTTCTGACTGCTATCGTACCAGGCCCGCACATTCGTCCCGATCTGCGGCGCGAGCGCATCGTAGACGCGCGGATCGAGCGGGATGCGGCTCGGCGACGAGAGCTCGAATACGGCCAACGTCGAGGTCATGGCGACGTGATGTTGCACCATCGAATGGATGGTCTTCTGCACGTCGGGCCCTTCGATGTCGAGATTATCGTACTGCGCCGAATCGCCCGGCATCGGGCACGCGTCGGGTTGCTTGCCCGGCCAGAACTCGGTATCCGTGAGCAGCCCGTGCTCGAGATTGTCGATGCCGAGATCGACAGCCTCCCGAAATCCGACCGAGCAGAGATGCGCGGTCACCTTCATCCCATGCTTGTGCGCCTCGTCAATCGCGGCGCCAAGCTCGTCGCGCGAGATCTGAGTATAGGCCTTGAACCAGGGCACGCCCTCCTCGGACCAGTAGCGGACGAGCCGGCGTGCGTCTTCCGGCGTGCCGAGTGCATGCATCCAGCCAGGGCCGACACCTGGACCCTGGAGATAGGGGCCAGTCGGGAAGATCATCGGCCCGACAGTCTTGCCGGTCTCGATCGCGTGCCGCAGGTTCAGCTCCTGGTACGGATCGATGCTGCCAGTCGTGCGGATCGTCGTTACGCCGGCGGCGAGAAAGAGCTTTGGATAGCTCGAGAGCATACTCCGCGAGCCGGTCACCGACGAGCCGTAGTACATATGATCGTGGAGTCCGACGAGACCTGGAATCACGGTCTTGCCCGTGAGGTCGATCACTTGTGCACCCGCCGGGATCGCGGCCGAGCGATCGACCGTTTTGATCTTGCCGTGATCGACCACGATCGTCACGTCCGACCGCGCCGGCGCGCCGGTGCCATCGATGAGCTTCGCGTGCGTCATCGCGACGGTCTTGGTGGTGTCGACAGCGACGAATTGCATGAATGCGATGACGAGCGGCAGCATGGCTGGCATCTCCTTTAATTCACGACGAACGACATCATCATCCCCGACGCGCGATGCTCGGCGATATGACAGTGTAGCATCCAACGGCCAGGGTTCGACAGTTCGAGCAGCACGTCATCCGTTTCGCCGGCCGGCACAAGGATCGTGTCTTTCCAGACGAGGTTCCGGTTCGGCACACCGTTTCGGCTCAGGAGCAACATCCGTTGTCCATGCACATGAATCGGGTGCGCCATCGGGTGCGGGCCGAGGGCATCGTTGTAGATACGGATTTTCGCGAGAGCGCCGGACGCGAATTTCCAATCGATATCCATGTTCTCGGCGCCCGTGTCTGGGTCCCGGAGGATCCAGGTCACGTCCTTCGGCGTGATCATCTGGTTCATCGCCGGCATGCCATCGTTGACTTCGACCGGCACCGAGGCGCCCGTGAGCATCGTCGACGTCGATGTCGATTGCGTCGAGAGCCGCATTTCCAGGTTCAGCCGGTGGTCGACCGGCCGATCTAAGTAGCGCCGATATGACGCCAGATTTTCGGTCGGGTACTTGAGGACAGATTGTGGCTTCAAAGAATCGACGTGAATGACACCAAGGGTGTCTATCTCGGGCGTGAACACACCGAGCAAATGATTCAGTGCTTGCACGCGATTCGTCAGGATGCTCGATCCTGAGAACTGTACATCGACCGTGTATCGCTCACCTGGCGCGATCAAGAGACTGCTGACTTTCTCGGCGTGCTCGAACTTGCCGAGATCCGAGCCAACCAGTGTCATCGCGCCCTGGCTGACACTCAAATTGTATGTTCGCGCATTGGACGCGTTCGTAATCAGAAATCGGACGCGATTGCCGTGGTGAAGCGAGAGCGTGTAATGCGGATCACCGTTGACCAAGAACGTATCGCCAAACCGTCCCATTAACGCTTGCCCACCGAAGGGGACGTGCGGCGAAACATCCTGCAGTACCATGGCTTCCTGTTGAACGGCTCCGGCATCGGCGACCGAATCCGCGACGATGATATTGCCGAACAGTCCCCGGCCGATTTGCTCGCTCTCATTCTCGTGCGCGTGATACCAGAACACACCCGCGTCCGGAAAGCGCACGTGATATACGAATGAGTCGCCGGGCGCTATAAGAGATTGCGTCAACCCGGCGGCGCCATCGTTTGGATTATCCACGCGCACCCCATGCCAGTGCACGGTCGTGGGCTGGTCGATCGCGTTCTTGAATCGAACGGTAATCTGCGCGCCCCGAGGCACAATGAGTCGCGGACCAGGGAACTCACCATTGTATGCGTACCCATCGCGCACACGCGTAGCGGCCAACGCCATCGTGTCGCCATTGTGCAGCGTCACGCGTGATGAAGGTCGCGCCTCCGGCAGAGAAGAAGATGTGTCGATGCCGGAACGATGCATAGCCGCCATGCCGGGCGTCGTGAGAAACAGATCCCGATGCGCCAACCACCGCACGCTTGGCGACGTACCTCGAAGCACCAGACGCCCATGTCGAGACTTGACGCTCGCTGATGCCTCGGCGCTAACCAGCACGCGAAACTGGTTGCGAGGCAGCGCCCCAAACGTCGTGCGGCCGTTCCCGATGACGCCGAGCTTCACCACGCTATCCATCGTCAACGATGTAGCCCAAGCCACGTAGACGGTGTAAGCGCCGAGCGCGGCTGGGCGCGGAAGCCCAGCGGCGTCGATGGCGAGCGCGTAGTCGAACACGCCGTCCCGCGTCATCGGCACATCAAACGCCCCAGCCGGCGCAATGAGCTCGACCGTCGCGCTCACGCTGTCCAAATCCGGAGTCGGAATGAGCGGCGAACAGTAGTTGACGCCCAGGTCAGCGCAAATCGCGAGCGCGAGTAACGCGATCACCGTCGCCGACGCGCGATGTAATAGACCGGAATGCCAGCGAGCGCACCGCCGAGGACTGCCAGAGTCCCCCATCGGGTCCGCGAATCGGCCACGGCGCTGATCAGGATGTACAACGTCGCCAACACAAACAACGCCGGAACGATCGGATACCCGATGACGCGATACGGCGGCCGATAATCCGCGCGCCGGCGCAACGGAAAAATCGACGCCACGGCCAAGGCGTAAAATGGCACGATGGCCGTAATAAACGTGTCCGCGAGCTGGTCGAACGTTCGCGCCAACACGAATGCGACGCCGAGCGCCGCGCTCAATCCGATAGCGCGGTATGGCGTTCGATACTTCGGGTGAACCGCGGCAATCGCGCGGAACAAGAGACCATCGTCCGCCATAGCGAAGAAAATGCGCGGCGTCGTGAGCAACGACGCGTTGAGCGTCCCAACCGTCGCGAGCACGACCGCGATGCTCACGAGACTCACGCCCCAGGATCCGACGAGCTGCTGAGCGACATCAGCCGCGACCAGAGGCGATGTCTGAATGCGGCTCACCGGAAGCACGGCGACATACGCGAGGTTCGCGGTGACATAGATCGCGATGACCGCCAACGTGCCGTAGATCAACGCGCGGGGCAGCGTCTTCTCGGGGTTGGTGATCTCGCCACCAATAAAACTCAAGTCGGCCCAGCCGTCATACGCCCAGAGCACCGACACGAGCGCGATCCCGAACGCGCTCGCGCTCACCGTGCCGGTCGCCGCGGAAGACGGCCCCGACGCCGAGTGTGAGCCGAGAAGCACGGCGGCGCCGACGATGAAAACCAGCGCGCCGTACTTGGCGACCGTGGTCCACCCGAGGAACATCGTACTCCACTTCACACCGACCATGTTGACCCAGGCAAACACCACGATCGCGATGGCCGCGACGTAGTGCACCGCCGCCGCGCCAGCGGCCGGTGCGACCAGCCGAATCGCATACTCGGCGAACGTCGTCGCGACCGCCCCGAGCGCCGCGGCGCGGATCATGACGAGCTCGGACCACCCGAAGAGGAAGCCGACGAGCTCGCCCCAGCCCTCTTGCAGCATGACGTAGATGCCACCGGTGCGCGGCAACGCCGACGCCACCTCGGCGAGCGTGAGCGCGCCACACAACGCCAGGATGCCGCCCGCGACCCATACCGCGATAAACGCGGTCGGCGTCGGCAGCCGATTCGCTATCGCCGCGGGCGAGCGAAAGATGCCGGAGCCGATCGTGGTCCCGACCACCACCACCAGCGCCTCTAACAGCCCGATGCGGCGGGGCAGCGACTCACGCAAAGAGACCAACCTGTCCGCCGGTGTGCCAGAACAGAATCGTCTGCTCCTCACTCCACCGGCCAGCCGTCACCCAGCTGAGCATCGCGGCGAGAGCTTTCGCCGAATACGTATTGTCGACGAAGAAGCCCTCGGTCCGCGCGGCCGCGCGTTGGGCCGCGCGCGAGAGATCCGTCGGAATACCGTATCCCTGCCCGACGAACTCGTCGCTCACCATGAACCCCGGCGCGCCGAGGTTCTCCCCGAGCAACTTGCCCACACCGGCCACGATATCACGCACGCGCGCCGACAACTCCCGTGCCGGATCGTCGGCGCTGACGCCGATCACCTGTGTTCCGAGCCCGTGCAGCGCACACCCGGCGACCAGGCCCGCCTGCGTCCCCGCGGAGGACGCGGCATGTACGATGACGTCAGGCTTGAGGCCCTGCTGGATCATCTCGCCAATCGCCTGCACGTAGCCGAGCGCGCCGAGCGGCGTGGATGCGCCGAGAGGGACAAAGTACGGCGCCCTGCCCGCTTGCGCGAGTCGCTCCATCACCGCCGTCGATGCCGCCTCCCGCTCAGCGCGCGAAGGGATGTACTCGACCTCCGCGCCGAGCAATTCGTCCAACAGCGCGTTAGCCGTCGCGCGCTCGGGCTTCGTTCCGTTCGCGATGATCACGCACTGCATGCCGACATGAGCCGCTACCGCCGCCGTGGCGCGCGCATGGTTCGATTGAATGCCGCCCACCGTGACCAACGTGCGCGCGGATGCCTTGAGCGCGGCGGCGGCCTCGAACTGGAGCTTGCGGACCTTATTGCCGCCGAACCCAAACGGAATCACGTCATCGCGCTTGACGAACAGGCGCGGATGGCTACCGCCGAGCGACAATCGGAGATTTTTCATCTCCTCTAGCGGCGTGGGTTGCCGCACCAATGTCAGGAACGGCGGCAGCTGGTTCACGGCTGCGTCGACGGCTTGAGCCCGCGCACCTCGAGGAGCGCGTCCGCGGTCGCATCCCGCCCGCGGAACGCCCGGTACATGTCACCCGCGTCCATGGTACCGCCGCGCGACAGGACCATGTCGCGGAACCGCTGGCCATTCGCGCGCGTCATGCCGCCGTGCTCGACGAACCAGGCATACGCGTCATCACTGAGCACCTCCGCGGCGAGGTAGGCATAGTAGCTGGCCGCGTAGCTGCTCGACCAGATGTGCGCAAAGTACGTCGAGTGATAGCGGGGTGGGACGGCATGGACGGCCACACCATGGCGCTCGAGCGCGGCCGACTCGAACGCGTCGACGTCGCCGATCGTCGTGCCGGCGGGAATCGAGTGCCAGGCCATGTCGAGCAGCATGGCCGCGACGACTTCCGTGATCGCGAATCCCTGATTGAACGTGCGCGCGCGTTTGATCGTGTCGATCAGCTCCGGCGGCATCGGCGCGCCCGTCTGATAGTGTTTCGCGTAATTCGCCACCACGGAGGATTCGAGCGCCCAGTGTTCGTTGAACTGCGACGGGAGCTCGACGAAATCGGTCGGCGTCGCGGTTCCGGAGAACCGGGGATACTCCACGCTCGAGAACATGGCGTGGAGCGCGTGCCCGAATTCGTGGAACATCGTCGTGACGTTGTCGTACGTCAGGAGCGCCGGCTGGCCGGGCGCGGGTTTCGTGAAGTTGCAGGTGTTATACACGACCGGCTTGGCGCCGAGCAAACGAGACTGCTCGACGAACGTGTCCATCCAGGCGCCGCCAATTTTGTTGTCGCGCTTGAAGAAGTCGCAGTAAAAGAGCGCCAATGACGTCCCGTCGAAATCAAAGACTTCGAACACCAGAACGTCCGGATGATACACGGGGATGTCCGTGCGCTCCGCGAACGTGAGCCCGTACAACCGGTGCGCCGCGTAGAACACGCCGTCCCGCAAGACGCGGTCGAGCGAGAAGTATGGCTTGATTTGCGCTTCGTCCAGCGCGTAATCCGTTTTGCGGACGACCTCGGCGTAGTACTGCCAATCCCAGGGCTCGAGCGGGAATCCCGCGAGCGCCTCCATCCGCTGCTGCTCCGCCTTCGCCTTCGCGATCCCCGGCCGCGCCACATCGGCCAACAACTGAATCGCACGCTCCGGCGTTTTCGTCATCTCATCGCTGAGTGAGTATGTCGCGTATGTGGAATAGCCGAGGAGCTGCGCTTTCTCCGCGCGGAGGGTGGCGAGGCGCGTGATGATGGCGCGCGTGTCGTTCGCGTCGCCGTGCTTCGCGCGCTGCGTCGAGGCATCGAACAGCCGCTTGCGCACGTCGCGACGGTGGAGGGACGCCAGCGTGGGCTGTTGGGTGGTATTCTGGAGCGCCAGCGCCCACTGCCCCTGCGTCGCGACCGCCGCGATTTCGGCGTCGCTCACGCCGGCCAGCTGTTGGCGATCGTCGATGACGAGCGCACCGGCTTTGGTGGCGGCCAGCAGTTTCTGCTGGAACGACGTCGAGAGCGTGGCCTCCTCGGCATTCAAGGCCTCGAGCCGCGCCTTGTCCGCGCCATCGAGTGTGGCGCCCGCGAGCACGAAGTCCTTATAGTAGCGTTCGACCAGATAGTGTTGCTCGGGGTCCAGGCCGAGCGCGTCGCGGCGCGCGTGGAGGGCGGCCACGCGCTGAAAGAGCCGGTCGTCGAGAAAGAACGCGTCATGATGCGCCGCCAACCTGGGCGCGATGATTTCCTGCACGCGTTGGAGCGTGTCGTTGGTGTTGGCGTGATTGATCGCGGTGAACACCTTGAGCGCCCGCGTCAATACCGCGCCAGACCGCTCCATCGCCGCGATCGTATTCTCGAACGTCGGCGGCGCCGACTGGCTGGCGATGGCATCGAATTCAGCCAGCTGCTGGCGCATGCCCTCTTCGATCGCGGGCTGGTAGTCGCCGTCCTCGATCCGGTCGAACGGCGGCGCCTGCTCGAACAGTGGGCTCTTTTCGAGCAGTGGATTCGCGCGGTCCGCGAGAGTCATGGAGCTCATGACTAGTGGGCGGCGCTATCCGCGACGCTCGGCATAGACTTCCACGCGGCCAGCGCGTTCGGCGGCAACGAATCCTGGTGCCGCAAGAACGCCGCGATGGCCCAGCGCTGGTCATCCGTGAGCGTCTTGCCGTAGGCCGGCATGCCGGTCAGCCGAATGCCGTGGGTGATCTTCCAGTACGTCACCTCGATCGGATCATCGGTGACGTCGTCCTTCGCGAACTGCGGCGGCTCCTGATAGAGGCCCTGGGCGATCGTCGACCGCTTGGCGTCGGCCGCCCCATGACACACCGCGCAGTTCGCCTTGTACAGCCGTACGCCGAGCGTCATGACGGAGTCGCTCGACGTCTGGGGACCGTGCAGGGCCTTCGTCTCACGGGCCAGCGTGACGTGCAGGGATTTCTTCGCCGCCCAGTGCTCGATCCTCCCTGGCTTCGCGTCGGCGTTCGCCGGCATGAGGCCGAGGATGACGAAGAGGTACGCGCCGATCAGGAGGACGACGCAGGTCGCGACGATCGTCGCGATGACGACGGCTGGGGTGCGAGGCGAGGAGGTCACAGGGGCAAAATAACGCCCCTACATTCGCAGTAAGTAGCTGAATTTGACGAAGACGTTGTCCGCCACCCGCCGCAGCGGATGGAACTGAAAGCCATCCGGCTCCGTCAAGTTATTCCCATATCCCACGAACGCCACCGTGCCGGGAATCGGTTGGTAGGAGAACAGCGCCGAGAGCTGGAGCTGATTGTTCTGAAACCCGACCGCCCGAGCATATGTCCCCGTCGCCGGGTCAAGGAAGAAGATCGGAAGCCCGGTCCGGCTGTCGTCGCGCAGGGTGTTTTGATATGAACCGTCGTACTGGGCGACGAGCCGTAGGAAGATCGGCCGCGACACCTGGTACTCGATCTTGAGGCGTGGAATCAGCGTCTTCCCGACGATCGAGTTGTCATCGTGGCGCCAGTAGACCTGCGCGTTGTACATGAGCTGGGCGCGAAGCCGGTCCGTCGGCCGATAGTTCAAGGCGATGGTGGTAAACCAGATGTTGGCCGAAGACCACTCGAAGTAGTTCTCATCGTGCCCGTACAGGTTGAACACGGACAGGTCGAATTTCGCGAACGTCGGCGTGACGATGAGCAAATTATGATCGGTATTCGTGATCGCCCGGCCACCGACATAGTGCGTGAAGGTCGTATCGTGCGGCGCCAGGTGGCCGATGTAGTAGTTCTGGTAGATCGCGGGATCGTATCCAAAAGTTTCGAGCGCCAGCGTGTACAGGACCGTCCAGCCTCCATGGAATGTCGCTATCAGCGTGGGATGGAACTGTCTATCTTCCGGGGCGTGGAAGGCGGTGAATGTCCGATAATCCCACGTATAGAACTGGTCGATGTCGATCGCGAACGTCTCCAGGAGCGAGCGGGTGGGATAGAAGGTGTACCGCGGGTCCATGTCGAGCGAGGCGATCCCCCGCCGAGCCGTGAACCCACTCGCGTCGTCGAACTCGGGATCGATCCCGCGCGTTCTCACGTTGAAGCTGAAGGATCGCCCCGTGCGTTGGAGTTGCGCCTGCCACAGAGGTCCGGCGGTGCTCAAGCCTGCATCGCGCGTGCTACTGGTCGCGGTCTGCAGGTTGAGGGTGTAGATCTTGTCGAACGTGATGCGGGAGTCGACTCCGACGAGCCGGTTGAAGCTCCCGCCGGCCTCCTTGTCCGTGATCACGGCGCCGACCTGGGAGCCCTGCGCGAAGTCCTCGCGCGCCCGCACGATGTTGAACGCGGGATGCCCGGCGTTCAACCCGCCGAGATCTTCTTCATCGATCGCGCCGAGGTAAGCAACCGATATACCTGCCGCTTTTCCCGTGAGTTTGGTCGCGGCGATCGGGGCGCCTATCTGGCGTGTGTAAATGAGATTGTTCGGCGTATTGAACTGCTCGAGACCATCGAGAAAGAACGGCCGCTTCTCCGGGTACTGGAGCGCCAACCGCGGATCGTTCACGATCTGCGTGGCATCCGATTCGACCTCCGCGAAATCCGGCCGGTATGTCCCGTTCAGCAACAGACTTGGCGTAATGCCCCACCGGACATTTCCTCCGAGTTGCGGCCGGCCAACGTTATATATGGGCCCGCCGACCGCTTGCTCCGTGACGACGGGATTCAGATCGAGCACGAGTCCCGCGTCCAAATCCTTAAGACCGGTGAGTAGACCCGCCTCATCGAGAAACGAGGCCGCCCCGAGCTTCGCCGGATACCACGAGTCGGTGTGTCCCGAATGCTGCACCTTCCGAAGAACGTTGATGCCCCAGTTTTGCGGCGCGTTCGAGGGGAACTTGATGCTCCGAAACGGAATCCGGACCTCAGCCTGGTACCCGAACGCCGTGACGCGCCCCCGTGACTCGTAGATGAAATCCGAGCTCAGGTCCGTCGAGTCACCCGAGCCGGCCGAGATCCCGGTGTTCGCGATGCTCCTCCCGATCCCCTCCGTGATGGTGCCGTCCTCTTGGATCCCGTACGGATTGACGGCGAACACCACGGCCTGATGCGAATGGACGAATGGGCTCAGAATCAGCTGCACGTTGTCGTCGCCATCGATCTGGTCGCGATTGGCGAGCGTAGCGTGCGCCGCCCCGTGCGCCTCGAACGCCCGGATACCAAAGTAGATGGCGTCCTTCGAGTACCAGACCAGCACTTGTGTCGTATCGTCGGCCGCCATCCCGTCCACGGGCTTGTACTCGGAGAAGCCGGTCAGCACCGCGGCCCGGCGCCACACCGAATCAGACAACGTCCCGTCGACGGGGATGCGCGCGTCAACACGCGGGATCGGCACCGCCAGCTGGCCGTCGCGCCCTCGGTAGGCCATCGACGCCGAATCGCCCAGCCACACCGCGGCCGCCAGCAGGATCGGAAGCATGCCCTAGACGATGGGGACGCGGTCGCTCGTCCTCTATGCGTCACATGCCACCGGGGTACGCGACGTGATAAGCGGTGACCGCGGCGGGATTTCTTGCCCGTGTTGCCTTGCGCGCGTCAACATCCCATGATTCCGCATGGCGTCCGACACGCTGCGGACCTCACGACTGCTCGCGATTACCCTCGTCGTCGGGACGGCGTTCGTCGGCCAGGAAGTCTTCGCTGACCTGATCGACGGCAAATCGCTCGACGCGTTGCAGCTCGGACCTCGCGTCATTGTCGTGGTTGGCTTTTGGCTCGCATGGGTGATCCTGACGCCGATCCTTCGCATCGCCCTCAGGCCGAGACCCTTCGCCGTTCACGCGGTCATTGGTCTGGCGCTGGCGCTGGTACAAACGTGCCTGGCGATCAAGCTCCAATTTCTCATACGGGCGATCATGGGTCACACGAGCCTGTGGACGGCCTGCTTCGCGACGCGCATACCCCCGTTCCCATTTGCGTGGGGCAGCTTTACCTCCATGGTGTTGTACGCCGTGCTCGTGATGGTGTATACCGCCACGCGGTTTCGCACGGAGCTGACGCAATCGAAGCTCGACACGTTGCGCTCACAGCTGCGGCCCCACTTTCTGTTCAATACCCTGAACGCCGTCTCCGTCTTCATGGCCGAGGATCCCACCAAGGCCCAGCAGATGCTCCTGCGGCTGGCGACGCTCCTCCGGCGAAGTCTCGATGAGGAAGCACACGAGGTTCCATTGCAGGTGGAGTTGGGGTTCGCGAACGACTACCTCGAGATCCAGCGGGGTCGCTTCGGGGACCAACTGGTGGTGGACGTGACGATCGAACCCGAGGTACTCCCGGCGCGGGTGCCGGTGTTTCTCCTGCAACCACTGCTGGAAAACGCGATCGAGCACGGGAAGTCCGAATACCAAGCCGCGACCATCGCGCTCCGCGCCGCGCGCGATCACGACATGTTACGCATCACCGTCACCGATAACGGTCCGGGCGTCAACGGCGGGCCCGTGCGCGAAGGCATCGGCCTCACGAACACGCGCGCCCGATTGCACCACCTGTATGGCTCGCGCGCGACCATTGATATCGGTGCCGCCGAGCCTGGCGCGCGCGTCGAGATCCGGATCCCGATCCAATGAAAATCCTGATCGTCGACGACGAGCCGACGGCGCGCCGCGGGCTCCGCCGTCAGCTCGACGAGCTGCCGGACGTCGTCTGCGTCGGCGAGTGCGGCGGGCGCGACGCCGCCGTAGTCGCGATCGTCGAGCGTCGGCCCGACGTCGTGCTGCTCGACATCCAACTCGGCCGAACGACGGCGTTCGACATCATCGAGGAGATCGGCGTCGACGCCATGCCACTCGTCGTGTTCGTCACGGCATACGACCGGCACGCGTTGAAGGCCTTCGAGGTTCACGCCCTGGACTACGTGTTGAAGCCCGTCGATCCCGCTCGACTCCGCGAGGCGCTCGAGCGCGCGGCGTCGTTTCTCTCGCTCCAACGCGGAGCGACGCTCGCTGACCGACTGGAGGCACTCCTGGCGCAACACACGCCACCAGCGCCGACCAGTGAAGCGGCGGTCATCCCGTCATCAGACCGCCTGGTCGTTCGCGACGGCGATCGGCTGTCATTTGTCGAAATTGACCATGTCGAGTGGTTCGAGAGCGCGGGGAACTATGTCCAGGTGCATAGCGGCGGCAAGACATACACGATGCGCGGCACCATGGATCGCATCGCCCAGCGCATCGGTGGACGCGACACGTTCGTTCGTGTGCGACGATCCGCCATTGTCAATCTTCGCGCCGTGGCGACCCTGGAACGCTACAGCCGAAGCGCGTACGTGGTCCACCTGAAAAACGGCACGAAGATCATCTCCAGTCGCTACTATCAACCAGGCCTTCGGCGCTTACTCAAAACTCAGTAATCGCCATATAACCCTTTCACCGACTCCAGCAGCTTCGCCGTATCGTATCGCACCCCATCTTTAAATACGATCTCGACATTCTCAATGTCGGCGATACGAGCCGCCGGATCGCCTTTGATCACGACGAGATCGGCGTTCTTCCCGACGGCGATAGAGCCGATGTGATCCTGGCGCCCGAGATACGTCGCGCCGTTGAGCGTCGCGATTTTGATAGCCTCGACAGGCGAGAACCCGGCATCGACCAACAGCTCGATCTCGCGCTGATCCCCAAACCCGGGAAGATTGGCGCCGATGCCAACCGGATCGGGCCCCGCGATCAAGAGACCGCCGGCCGCAACGAACGCGCGCTGCAGATCCATATCGCGTCGTAACATGGGAACACGCTCAGGATGACCGGCGCCGAGTCGGTTCCGCCATCCGAGATAGGCATCGCGGACCTTGGGCGACATGGCATCCAAGACGGCCGGCTTCACCGATCGCTGCGCACTGATCGAGTTGGCGAGCCCGACGAGCGTCGACGTGATCGCCACGTGATGCTTGATGAGCGACGCGATCAGGCGACTGGCCTCGGGGCCGCCTGGCGTCAAACGCATCAACGTCGAGTCGCCGCGCGCCGCGCTGCAGGTGTCCGGTTTCTTGTCCGGATCCAACGCGGTGTTGACCTGAAATCCGTGCTCGAGATTGTCGATGCCGGCATCGATCGCCTCGTCGTATGTGACGGAGCACAGATGCCCGGTCACCTTGAGTCCTCTTTTATGAGCTTCTTGAATCGCCGCGACTAACTCATCGCGCGTAATCTCCTGATACGCCTTAAACGAGGTCACGCCGCGGTCGGCCCAAAAGGCGACCGTTGACCGCGCGTCATCAGCGTTTCTGAGCCCGGGAATCCGAAACGATGCGATATCGGCGCCGTTGAGAAACGGCCCGGTGATATCCATGTGCGGCCCTGGCGTCGCACCAGCCTCGATCGCATGCTTGAGCGTCAACTCAGCGTACGGATCCACGCTGCCGATCGTGCGCACGGTCGTGACGCCATTCGCCAGATACAATCGCGGCGCCGAGATTGACATGGTCTGGGCGACGGCGTCCTTGCCCGGAGCAGCGACGTCCTGATACCAGAAATGGTCGTGCATGCCGACGATGCCAGGAATCACGGCGTACCCACGCAAATCCAGGACGGTCGCCCCGTCCGTCGAAAGCGTGGGGCCTATGTCGGCAATCTTGCCGGTCTCGATCCGGATGCTTTGATCCGCGCGCGGCGGCGCACCGGTCCCGTCGATGACCTGGACGTGCTGCAGGACGATGACCTGCGCGATGACCCCAATAAAAGTGAACATGGCCCGCACACTATCACGGACCATGCTCGCTCGACTACATACCGGTGATTAGGTGACCGGTTTCGGTGAAGACAGGGCCTTCACCAGCCGATACAGAAACTCCTGCGAGTCGTACAACGATTTCACCGGCACGCGCTCGTCGCGCCCATGAATCCGAAGATCGCCCGGATCGACGAACAACCCAGAGACCCCGTAGGAAGGAATCCCAGCCGCGCGGAGATACTTGCTGTCCGTCGCCCCGGTCGACATGAACGGAATCACCGGAATGTCACCGAACATCGATTTCGTGATCGACGTGACGGGCCCCATGATCTCCGGTGACAGCGGCGAAGGCTGCGTCGGCGGAATCGCGGCGCTGGGCGGCGAGACCTCGATTCCCGTGTCGGCGACGGCGGCAATGATCTTGGCGCGCACGTCATCCGCCGTAACGTTCGGAAACACGCGGCAATTGACGAACGCGGTGGCGATCTGCGGCAGCGCGTTGTCGGCGTGCCCGCCCGACAGCCGCGTCGCCACGCACGTCGTCCGCAAGACGGAGTTGTACCGCGGATCCTTGGACAGCGTCGCTGCCGCCTTGGCGTCCGACGGATCCTTGAGGATCGCACGCATAGCGCTGCCGATGGCCGGCGCCTCGATCGCCGCCGTCTTCTCGAAGTAGGCGCGCGTGACGTCATTCAGCATGACGGGAAACGAGTAGTGCGCCAGACGCGTGAGCCCCGCGGCCAGTTCGTAGATGGCATTGTCGGGCCGTGGCAGCGACGAGTGCCCGCCCGGATTCTTCGCCGTCAGCGTGAAATTCGTGACGACCTTCTCGGTCGCCTGCACATCATTATAGAACGGCTTGCCATCGCGCAGCGTCCCGCCGCCGCCCTCGTTGAGGGCCAACACCGCATCGCCGATCAGCTCGCGGTGGTTTTCCATGAGCCACCCGGCGCCGAGTCGGCCGCCCTTCTCCTCGTCCGGCGTCAAAGCGAGGATCAGGTCACGGTCGGGCACGAACCCTTCCTGCTTGTAGCGCAGCATGGTCTGGGCGAAGATCGCGGCCATCGCCTTATCATCGATCGACCCGCGCGCCTGGTAATAGCCGTCCTTCTCGACGAGCTGGAACGGATCGGTGTCCCAGTCCGTGGGACGCGCGATCACGACGTCCACGTGAGCGAGCAGGAGCAGCGGCTTTCTCGCCCCCGACCCGTGGTATCGGACGACCAACGACTGCTTGTCGGGCGTCGGCCCGAGCAGGTGGATGTCCGACTCCGGGAATCCCGCGGCCTTGAACCGGTCCGCCAGCGCCTGCGTCGCGACCGTCACGCTGCCAACGCCCGCTGAGTCTTCGGTGTTTGTTTCGATCAGTTGCTTGTAAATGTCGTGGAGTGCCTGCTGCTGCGGGCCAAGCTGAGCTTGGGCAACGCTGGCCACGATGGCCAGCGCGGAACCACCAATCAGGAAGGGGCGCATGGGACCAAATTGCCATCCCCTTCGAATGAGCGCCATGATATTATGAAAAACATGCGCGTCCTCCTGCTGCTCCTTCTCGCCGCGCCGAGCCTTTACGCTCAGACGCTGTTCCCGACGACCGTGCCGGCTCCGGCACCGAGCCGGTTCGAGATTCTGGCACGATCGATCGATAGCGCGAGCAAAGTGGCTGAAAGTCAGCAGATGGCGACAGCTGACCGTCAGAGGAGTGCCCAGCAAACGAGCCAAATTCTGTTCCTTTCGACGATGGTCAGCGGCTTCGGGCGCCACCCGAACTGGATGAACGCCGCCACGGCCCTCGGCGTCAGCCAGCTGTTCGGGTCAATCAGAGGCAACGGACAGACAGCGGCCTTCGCCGGCCTCACCGGTGGAGCGTCGTGGCTCCTATCGACCCTCGTGCCGCACGGGTCGCTTCACTTCGCTCACTTCAGAAACGTTCGCATCGCCAGATAGACCGAGTCGGGCGAGCCCGTGAAGACGTAGTGGGACGCGCCGGGAGCCCAGGTGATCTTCGCCTGTGGCACCTTGGCGGCAAACTCCGTTTCTTGCGCAGTGCGCCAGTCTTTCACGGCCTTCTCGATGCGCGGCGCCGCCGTGTCGGCCTCCGTCATCCACGGAATGAACTCGGTGATGGACAGCGGCCGATCGTAAATCGCGAGCACGGGCCCATGCACGCGATCGAGCGGCGGCGCGATCGCTTGCGCCGATGCGATGACTTCGCCTGAGATTTTGCCCGAGGTCTTTGGACCCAGATCGCGGCCCGTGACACTCAAGCTCTCCGTCGCGCGGAAGTCGCCCTCGGGCAGCTGCGCGTTATTCATCCGGCGAAAAAAAGCGAGACCGGCGGCCGGGGTCGCCGAGTCCGCGGCCGTCGGTGGCGGCTGATCGGGCAGCGGACCGGGAATGTGGTGCGCGGCGTAATCGAAACCGGCGTCGAGATACACGATGCGGTCGAAGCGATCGGGGTAGTTCGCCGCCAGCCACGACAGCTCCTGACCGGCTATCGAATGCCCCACGATGCTGACCTTCTGCAAGTGCAGCGAGTCCAGCACCGCGTGTATGTCCTCGGTCAACACCGGGATGGTGTAATTGTTCTGACCACCCGCCGGGCGACTCGACGCACCCCAGCCTCGTCTCGTGATACCGTAGACGTGGAAATCCTTCGTAAACTTGGGCGCGAAGTCGTCGAAGACATGCGCCGTGTTCTCGAGGCCCGGGATGAACACGAACGGTGGTCCGCTGCCACCCCAGTCGAGCACCTCGATGCGCACGCCGCCAGGCACCGTGACGAATCCGACCTTGTGAGGCGACGGATCTTGCCACGTGTCATGCTGCGCGCTGCTGGATGTGCACGCCACCGCGACCACGACGAGCCATAGCACGTGTCTCATGGGCATGACAAGGCGCTCGAGGAGCGACCTTCGAGCTCGTTGAGGGGAATCGGCATGAGCGTCGCGTGCGTGTCGCTCGCGCCCCACGTGGTATCCGCGACCGTCGCCAGCCCGTACATCCGGATCGCGATAGCGCGGTCGCCGCCGGATTCGAGCACGGTCGATATCCGCTGCTCACGCATGAGCGCGTCGCGAGTCGTCACGTAGTCCGCCGACACGGGTTCGGCCGCCAATCCACCGACCTGCGTGCGAACGTCGTTGATCAGCGTCCACGCGCCCGGCAGGTCGTTCAACCCCAACCGAATTTGCGCACGTATCAGCACGAGCTCCTCGTTGCGAACGATCGGGATCGGGCTCCCGACGCCGGGATAAAACTCGAAGATAAAACCGGACGACACCCCGGAGTATCCCGCCTGTTGCGCTTGCGTAATCGGGTTGACGCCGAACTTGGCCTTCCATCGCAAGTCCGCGGCGGTATCGACCGCATCGACGAACTCGTTCAGCATGCGCAGCGTGCCAATGACGCCGTTGATCGGGTTCACGAGGTCACCCGACGTCGCGCTGAATGTATGATACACAGCGATCGGGTCCGCGAACGGTCCGGGCACCGGCGCCGCGAGTTGGCTGGGCTGATAGAGCGCCGACGCCGCGATGGCGCTGTCGGCACGCTGCAGTGCCGCTTGGTCCGGCGAGCCGGCGGACGTCGGCGTGGGCGCTCCGGCGCCCGATCGCGCGATGGCGTAGGCTAGCTCGAGACCGGCCTTCCCCGCCAGCGCGCGGTTGAACGCGCTAAAGGAGCCCGCGGTCGCCGAGACGAAACTGAACCCGCCCGGCAGGTTGATCGCGAGAGGGTTGGATGGCGCGACACTCAGCGCCGCGTTCCCTGAGTCGAGGATCGCGACGATCGCTTTCCAGACGTCTTTGTTGCAAAGAATCGGCGCCGGGCTCCCGAGATCATTCAACTTGTCGCCGCCGATGGGCACGCCCGACGTATCGCGCTGCTCGGCCAGGTACATGTAATTGAGAGCCTTGAGCGTGAGCACGACGCCGGTGATGCCGGCCTGGTCGTTCGTCGAATACGCCGTCGGAGACTTGACCCCGGGCAAGGCGGTCAGGATGCTGTCGGCCGTTTTCACCATCTGAAACTGGTTGTTCCAGCCGAACGTCCCGAAGTCCGAGTTGCCGATCGGCGTCCCGTCACCGAGGAACTCGGTGATAAATCGCGGATCGGTGTTGGTGAAGTTGCCGGCATCGCGCGCGAACGACGCTTCCTCGCCGATGATCCACACGAGGTCATTCCGCGTTCCGCTGAAGAGACCCGTGACCAGCGTCTGCAACCCGGCGCGCGTCGAGACGTCAGGGTTCGGCGACGCGAAGTTCGGCACGGTAGGTGTATCGCACCCGATTGTCATGATGATGCCGATGATCGCTAGACGGCGCATATCAGAACCCCAGATCGAGTGAGACGAACCAGCTGCGAGCGGGCGGATACTGCGTCACGTCATTCCCGCGATTGATATTGACGTTGCCGTTACCGCTCACCTCGGGATCCGGCCCGGTGTACTTGAAGCTGGCCCAGAGGTTGCGCCCGGAGAGCGACAACCGCGCCGAGTAGACATAGCCGCGCGTGACGTTGTGCACGATCTGACTCGGCAGGTCATACGCGAGCGTGATCTCGCGCAGCTTGACGTATCCCGCGTCCTCGACGTACGGCGAGCCGCCGGCGGCGCGCTCGGCGAGCCGCTTCACCGCCGCCGCCGAGTCCAGTAGGAACAGCGGGTTGTCGAAGTACAGGTTGTTCGCGTTGTCGGCCGTGCTGCCCACCTTCCAATCGAGCACGCCGTGCAGGTGGAATCCGCCGAGCGTGAAGTCGTTCGTGAATCCCATCTGGAACGCCGGCTGCGCGTCGCCGATCTGCACCGGCACGCCGTCCTTCTTGACGTCGGCGGGATTCGTGCTGACGACTTCCGAGACCGAGCGGCCCGGCTGAATGAGGAAAATGCCGAACGGTCCGCCGCCGCTGCTGGGCAGATCGAACGCCGGCACCGCCAGATTGTCGACGACGCTGTAGTTCCGGTAAAAGGTGGTCGTCGAGATCCAGGTGAGACCGTGGTGCATCTCGATCGGTGTCGCCGCGAGGGACAGCTCGAGACCGCGATTGGTGAACTGGCCGCCGTTCAACCATTGGGTCGTGGCGCCGTACGACGGATTCACGGACTCCTGGAGCAGCACGTTCGAGATGCGCTTCTGATACACGGTCGCGGTGATCTGCGCGCGCGAGCCGAACATGGTGGCGTCAATCCCGCCTTCGATCTCCGTATTGGTCTCGGGGCGCACTTGAGGATCACCGAGGATGGCCGGTGTATACGCGCCGCTGGTCGCGCCGAGCACCTGCAGCGTGAGGCCACTGAACTTGACCCCGTAGGTCGGCTCGGTGCCCGATTGGCCATAGGCCACGCGACCCTTGATCTCGTCGAGGAATCCGAACAGGTGGGGAATCCGATAGGACGCCGAGACCTTAGGGTATGAATAGTATTTCGAGGCACTCCCGTCGTTCGAGCTTCGCTCGGCCGTCAATCCGCCGGTGAGCGCGAGACGCTGGCTCAAGAGCAGCAATTGCTCCTGGCCGTAGAACGAGAAGTCGCGCAGTGCGGTCTGCGCGTAGTACCCGGTCTGGACCGAGCCAGCCGTGAAGCTGTTCTGACCGGGGACCAGATTCTGGCCGACGGTGTTCGGGTTGTAGAAATTGCGTCGCTCATCGGCGAGCCCGATCGAGGTCGTCGCGTCGACGATCGACGATCCGACGTAATGATGGATCAGGTTCACCGAGTAGTTGAGGTACTCGGTGTTCGCCTCGAGCGAGGTCGCCACGCCAGGCAGACCGCTCGGCAGGCTCTGCTCCTGCTGAAGGTCGGGCGGGGCGTAGAGTTGCGCCCGCTCGTCCGAATAGTCCGCGCCGCCGATCGTCGAGATCTGCAAGCTCTGGGTATTCGTCTTGAACATCGTCCACGAGATCGTACCGCCACCAATAAACCGGTGCACGTTTTCCGGGGTCGAGATCTCCTCGGCGTCGGCGAACGGATTCGCGGGGCCGAACACGTTGCGGGCCCACGCGCCCGTGGCGCTGCGGTTGTTCAGGTTAATGAACTGCGGCGTGTACGAGAGCACGTCGTACGGCGAGATGCCGACGTTGTCGTTTCCGCTGACGCCACGGCGCGTGAGGGAGTTCGCGTAGAACAGACTCCCGGACAGCGTCAGGTTCGGCAACAACGTCTGCGAGACGTTGGTGCGCACCGACTGCTTGTTGTAGCCGGTGTTGAGTAAAATGCCGTTATCGTATTTCGTGAGGCCTGACAGGAAATACGTCGTCTTGCCGTTTTCGGTCGCGCCACGCACGCTGAGATCCGTCTCGTACGACAGCTCGCCGCCGCCGAAGAGCTGGCTCTGGTAGTCCTGCGGGCCGCCGTAGATCGACTGAATGTAGGCATCGGCGTCGGCCCTGCTGCCCGCCTGGGCCGCCGGATCATCGTTCCAGTACCAGTCCTGCGCGCTTTTCAGCGTCGGGAACGTCCGCAGCGGCAACTTGTTGGCGAGCGTGAACGTGCCGAATCGCTGCGTCACGTTCCACTGCGTCCGGCCGGGACTGCCCTTCTTCGTCGTAATAATCACGACGCCGGACGCCGCTTTGGCGCCGTAGATCGCCGAAGCCGACGATCCCTTGAGCACTTCGATCGACTCGATGTCGTTGGGGTTAATATCAGCGAGACGATTCGGGCTATTGTCCTGCTCGAACTGCTGGACCGATCCGACATTGGGTGAGCCGAGGCCAGCCTGGCTGATCGCGTTGGCGCCGCTGTTCGTCGTTTCGTTGTTGACGAGCACGCCATCGACCACGTAGAGCGGCGACGCATCGGCCTCGATCGAGGTGATACCGCGAATCTGAATCTGCAGACCGCCGCCCGGCGCGCCGCCGTTGTTCTGCTCGATGGTCGCGCCTGGAATCTTGGATTGCAGCGCGTTTTCGAGCGTCGGCGCAGGCACTTCGTTGATCTGATCGGAGTTCACGACCGCGACGGCGTTCGCCGCGTTGCGGGACGAGATCGAGGTCGCGACACCGGTGACGACCTGGGTCTCCAGCTTGAGCGGATCCTTTGTGAGCTCGACGGTGATGTCGTTTTGATCAGTCGTGAGGGTCACCGAAGTCTGACGATATCCGATGCGACGTACCGACAGGCTCGTCGCGTTGTCGGGCAGATTGATGGCGAATGTGCCGCTGTCGGAGGTGATGGCCCCTACCGCGGTTCCGGTAACAGTCACCACGGCGCCCGGCAATGGCGCCTTGGTCTCGGCATCCAAGACTCGTCCCGTGACTCTCCGCCTTTGATGCGTATCGGACGGTGGCGGACGACGCTGGACGAGAGCAACCTGATTGCCTGAGAGAAGCTCGACGTCCACGCCCGCGTCGAACAAAACCTCCGTGAGCGCCGCGGCGAGCGCGATGTCCTGAGCCGACAGTGAGACGTGGCGGTCGACGGGAACTTCTTCCCGCATGTACACGAACCGAATGCCGGTCTGTGCGGTGATGGCGGACAAGGCATCCGCGATGGACACATCGTGCAGGTTGAGTGAAAGGCGGCGACGGAGCGCGGCCGCGCCATACGCATCTTCGCGCTTGCCACCCGGCGTCCGCACCATGTAAAACGCGGGCCCGCGATCGTTCACGTGATTGCTCGCGGGCGCGGCCTGCGCCAGGACGATCGGCACGGGTTGCTGGAAGGCCAGCAGAAGCGGCAGTGCCAAATTCAGCATCACTGGATACCTCGAGCGCGAGAGAACGTGACGGTGCGACCGTGACGGGTGTACCGCAGTCCGGCGGCGGCGGCGACCGCGCCGAGCACATCATCCTCGGCGAGACCGGTGAACGAGGCGGAGATGTGGTGATCGGCGTACGCCGGCAGGGCCAGCCGCACATCGAGATCGTACCAGCGACCCAGCTCGGCCACGACCTCCTCGAGCGGCGTGCCGTCGAAAACGAGCCGGCCGTCGCTGAACGCGACATAGGCGGCAGTGTCGACGCCGCGCACGGACGCGACGCCCGCCGCGTCGAGATTCGCCAGCTGGCCGCCGCCCAGCGCGACGGGCACTCCGCCATCGCGCGCGACCCTCACGCGGCCTTCGGCGACGACCACGCGCAACACGGGCTCGCCGGCATAGGCCCGCACGACAAATCGCGTGCCGATATCCTCGGCGACGCCATTCGCGGCGTGAACGCGAAACGGGTGGGCCGAGTCATGCTGCACCTCGAAGTACGCTTCGCCGACGAGCGTGACATCGCGCGGCCCATCACCGAAGTGCTCGGGCGTGCTGATGCGACTGCGCGGCCCCAAGATGACCCGACTCCCATCCGCCAGGTCAATCGTCGCGCGCTGACCCGTGGCCGTCGCGACCTCCCGAACCGCACCCTGCGTCGCGCCCTTGTGAGCCACCGTCCGGTCGATCAGCACCGCAATCAAAAGCACGGCCGCCGCGGCGATCACGCTCACCGGAAAGGGCCGCCGCCGCGCCACACCCAGCGAGATGCGCCGTGTGCCACCGGCCTCCGACTGCACCCGCGCCCACATCGCGTCGACATCGGGCCGCTCGTTTGGCGGCGGCGCGGCGTCGAATGTGGCCCTCAGGCGTTCGACCGCACGAACCCGGCCCGGATCGGCGGCGATCCATTGGCGCACGACGGCCGCCTCGGCCGGCGTACACTCGTGCGCGAGATAGCGCGCCAGGAGCGCGTCGTCTGGTGTCATTGAACCCATAACACCAGATACAGGGACCAACCCCTAGTCGAGTTCTAAGATCAGGAAATGGAAAGGGCTTGAGGCGTGTACAGGGCCCGCAACAGGAAATTCGAGAGGGAGCCTGACGTGTGTACAGGGCCCGCCGTCTATTTGACTTATAGATCAGGAAATCGAGAGTGAGCCTGAGGGTGCACAGGGCCGCCGTCTATTTGACTTATAGATCAGGAAATCGGGAGGGAGCCCGAGGTGTGTACAGGGCGGCCCTCTATTGTGACTTATGAGATCAAAAAATAGGCAGGCGGCTCAGGCCTCTATCTAGAACTTCTCTTGTGTCTTTAGCCGTGAGCGAAGTTCGCGAAGCGAACGAGCCATGTGATTTTCGACGGTTTTCACGGAGAGGTTCAAGACCTCGGCCACTTCGGCGTACGTGAGATGATGATACCGGTTCAACCGAAACACCTCACGGCACCGCTCCGGCAACCGCGCGACGATGCGCGCGACGGCCCGTGCCAGATCGGCGGCCTCGAGCTCCTGCTCGATACCCGGCACGTCACTGATCCGCTCGCCGAAGGCGAGCCGCCGACGGTTGGAACGGAGCGCGTTGAGCGAGCCGTTGCGGACCGCGCGATAGAGATAGGTCGCGACCGTCCCCGAAACCTGCCAGATGCGCCGCCGCTCCCACAGCGTGACGAACAACTGCTGCACCACGTCCTGCGCCACGTCGCGCGAGCCGACGTATCCATACGCACAGTCATAGAGCGGCTCGGCATACCGCCGAAACAGCTGCTCGAACGCGCGGTTGTCGCCGGCGCGAACCCGCGCGAGTAACTCCTCATCGCCAACATCACCGTGCTCGTGCTGCTGAAGCGAGGCCGCCACGCGGCATGTGTACGGCCAAACGCCAACTCTGTCAACAAAAAATCATTTGGCGTGCGCGGCGGCGCGCTCCACACCACTGAGCAGATCCGCCAAGCCCGCATGATCGAACACACGGCCGTTGGCGATGACCGTCACGATGCTCGTCGTGTTATGAATGTCGTCCAAGGGATTGGTGGAAAGCAGAACCAGATCCCCACGCGCGCCGGGCGCGACCCGCCCGATGTCGTTTCGCTTCAGAAACCGCGCGGCGTTACTCGTGGCCGTGCGCAACGCGTCCATCGGCGTCAGCCCCGCCTCGACGAACTCCGCCAGCTCGGAGTGCAAGCTGAACCCCGGCACGACGAACACCCCCGGCGCCGCGTCGGTCCCGGCGAGGAGCAGCACACCGGCGTGATACAGCGCGCCGGTCATGGTCAGGTTGCGGTGCCAATACTCCTGTCGCCGCTCCAGCGGGTCCTTGGCAATGTCGCCCATGATCGACTCGCTGAACTGATGCCACGCGCCGGTGCGCCAGCTCATCGGGACGTATCTGGCGAGCGGCTGATGATCCTGGTCGATGAGATCGAGCAGCGTCTCGCCCTTCTGCCAGTAAAGCGTCGGGCATTGCGCCATATGAGCGGCGGCCACGCGCTTGATGACCGCATCGCAACGCGCCTCGTCGTACCCCTCGAGCGCGAGCCGCATGTTGCCCTTGCCCGCGATGAAGTCATCCTCGTGCGTCCCGCACGCCTCGAACAGCCCCATGAGATGCTCATCGCTCACCTGCCCCGCCTTGATCGTCTCGTCGAGCCGCACGCGCCAGGGAATGTGACCAACGATCGGCAGCCCAGCCTGATGCGCCGCCTCGGCAGCAGCGAGATAGGCGTCGTGCGGAACCTCCGACTGCACCTTGATGAAGTCGACGTGCTGGGACGCGAGCGTCTTCACGGCGCGAACCGCGTCCTCGGACGTGACGATCGGAACGGAGCTCGGGAAGCGCAGGCTCTTCCCATCGGCCAGATAGCCATCGAGCATCGGCCCCGAGATAACCATCGTCGGGCCGACCAATGTGCCCTTGGCGATCGAATCGCGCCATCCCTGCAGAACCTCAACGTCGCCGCCCATGTCGCGCACGCCGGTGACGCCGTTCGCGATGAAGAGCGGCAAAATGACATCGCGACCACCGGGGAACCAGTCACCGAACGCCGAGTGGACGTGCATGTCCCAGAGCCCCGGGATGACGAACTGGCCGGTAGCGTCAATCACCCGCGCACCCTTCGGCACCGCGGCATGACCGACGGCTGTCACGCGATCGCCCTGAACAATCACCGTCTGATCGGCGCGAACCGTCCCCGGTCCAGGATCGATGACGGTAGCGTGCACGATAGCGATCTGAGCCAACAGTCCAAGGATCATCATTCGTTGAGAAAGCGCCCAATAGCTCGGTTGAGAAACGCGAGATCAGCGGGATCCGCCCCGGCGCCAGCAGGATGCCCCCAAAGCGACCGGATCGGAACGAGCGTCACGTGTGGGATGAATTGCGCCTCGTATTTGGCATCGCCGATCGGGAAATACAAGTCCGAAGTGACCGGCATATACAGCACCGGCACACGAATGGCGCGCAGATCGCCGACGTTATGATGTTCCCACGTCTGCATCTGCGAGATCATATCGTTCGCGTCATACACAGCGAACGCGTTCACGACTCGCGCCAGCGCCTCCTCGAACGAACGCCCCCGTGCGGTATCGGACCTCCACAACTCCCGCCTCCACCACTCCTGTGAGAAAAGCCATCCAGCCCACACGGTGCCAAAGGCGTGCATGCCGCGCACCGAGTCGGCTTGCAGCGCGGCGAGGGCACCCTCCAGCATGACTACGGTATGCGGGTAGCATTTCGCCGAGCTGGCCGTCACAACAATACGTTCCGCGAAATCGGGATACGAGACGGCCCATTGGAACGCCTGCTGGCCGCCCAGCGCGAACCCCACGATCGCGCGCACGTGCGCGATGCCGAGTCGATCGGTCAGCAGCTGGTGCGCCATGCGCACATTGTCTCGTATCGTGACCGCCGGAAATCGTCGACCGTGAAACGGCTCCGGGGTGTTGCTCGGACTCGATGAGATGCCATTCGCGAACATCTCGGTGGTGATCACGAGATACCGCGTCGTGTCGAGCGCCTGACCGGGACCCAGGAGCCAGTCGTACCCATGGTGGTCGATCATGAAATGCGACGGCGCCAGTATGGCGTTCGAGCGCGCGGCGTTCAGATGGCCGAATGTCGCGTAGGCCATCGTGACGTGCGGCAGTGTCACGCCGCTCTCGAACCGAAACGAGTCGACCGTGAACGCGCCGACGGCGGCGACCAGGAGGAAGGGCATCATGCGCCATGATATCGAGCCCGGGAGGAGCTGAGTAGCGCCAGTTAGCCCCTATGCACCGTCTTGTTGAATGGCCACTCATCGCCTAGTATACACCGTATACATGGCGTCCACCGTCGACAATATCACGACCGCCGCGCGCCGACTCCTCGACAAGGACGGCGCGGATGCCGTGACGATGCGCAGAGTCGCGAGCGCCGTCGGCATCACGCCGATGGCCATCTATCGACACTACGCGGATCGATCCGCGCTCCTGAACGAGTTGGCCGATGCCGGCTTCGAGGAGCTGGCCGCGCGGCTCACGAAGGCGCGCTATTCCGGATCGGTCGAGGAGCGCCTGCTGCGCATGGCCGACATTTTTCTCGAGCACGCGCTCGAGAATCCGCGGCTCTTCGAGCTCATGTTCCTCGAGCGCCGCCCGGGCGCGCGGCAGTTTCCGCGCGATTTCAAGATGGGACGATCGCCGACGGCGAACCTGATGGAGGAGGCCGTCCGCGACGGCATCCAACGCGGCGAGCTGCGCGATGACGACGACCCGTGGGAGGTCGTCTTCGCCCTCGGCGCCCTCTCGCACGGACTCATCATGCTCTACCTCGGCGGCCGTCTGAGCGTATCACCCGCGCGCTTTCGCACCCTCTACCGGCAATCCTTCAAGAGGTACATCCGTGGAATTCGGCGCTGAAGCGCTCGTCGCTGAAGCGCTCGCCGCCGGATGCATGGCGATGTTGGTCTGGTTCGGCACCGGACTCCATCCGTGGTGGCCGCTCATGTGGCTGGCACCTTTGCCAGCCCTCGTCATCGCGACTCGCTCCACGTGGGTCCGAACGCTTCTCGTGGCCTTCGCCGGGTTCTTCATTGGCGGCTTGAACCTCTGGCACTATCTGCACGATGTGCTGAGTGCACCAGCATTGGTGCTCGTCCTCGAGTTCGCGCTCCAAGCACTGTTGTTCGCGCTCGTCATCCTGCTCTTTCGCGCGCTGTACCACCGGCAAGCGTGGGCGCTCGCGATGGTCGGATTCCCGGCGGCTTGGGCGTCCATCGAGTATCTCGTCAGCCTCGTATGGGTGCACGGGACCGCGGGAGATTTCGCGTACACCCAGCTCGACAACCTGCCAGCTCTGCAAACAGCATCGGTCACTGGCCCGTGGGGCATCACTTTCTTGGTGCTCTTACTGCCGGCGTCACTCGTCATTCTCCCCCGCGCACCGCGCCTCGCGAGCGGCGGTCTATCGACCCTCTTGGTCGCCTGTCTGTTTGGCACCGTGCGCCTCAATCACCGAGATTCTGATGCCCGGACACGCGTAGGTCTCGTCGCATCAGACGTGAACAGAAATGTCGCTGACGAAGGGCCCCCGACAGTACGATTGCTCAAAGACTATGCGAGCCAAGCGAGACAACTCGCGGCACAAGGCGCCGAAGCGATCGTGCTCCCCGAAAAGCTCGGTGTGCTCGTCGGCGCCGACACCGCGGCGACCGATGCGATGTTTCAGTCGATCGCCGACCAGCATAAGACTCGCATCGTCGTCGGCGTCATCCGGGTCATTTCTGGCGCGCGATACAATCAAGCGCGCATCTATTCGCCGGGGGCGGCGGTAGAGACGTACGACAAGGAGCACATGCTCCCGCCGTACGAATCGAAGCTCACGCCCGGCACCACGCTCACCTTGCTATCAAATTGGGGCGTCGCCATCTGCAAGGACATGGACTTTACGGCGCCGTCACGACCCTATGGAGAGGCGGGCGCCCGCGTGCTGCTCGTACCGGCGTGGGATTTTGATCTCGATCGTTGGTCGCACGGCCACATGGCCATCATGCGCGGCGTCGAGAATGGCTTTTCCATCGTGCGGGCAGCACGGCAAGGCTACCTGACGGTCAGCGACAATCGCGGCCGTGTCGTGGCGGAGGCGCGTAGCGATGCCGCGCCGTTCAGCACGCTGATCACCGATGTCCCGCTCACTCACGGCGGGACGCTATATGAAAAAGCCGGCGACTGGTTCGCGTGGCTCATGCTCGCCATCTTCGCCGCGGCACTGATACGTGTGACGCGACTTGCCAGAATTGACCATTCTCTGGTGCGCGGGCGCCTTCATACATAGAATCGTCCGCATGATGACAAAATTGCATACGTCAGTCGCAGCCGGCCTGATCGTGGCAGCGGCTGCTTGCGCGCACCCGAGCGGATCGACGACCGGAGCCGCGCCTCAGGCCGCTCGCTCGAACATGGATATGGCTCCAGGCGAGCCGATGCCGGATCCACGCGTGGGCCTCAAGGCCGGCCTCTATGATGCCGGTCAGGCCGAGTGGAACATGCATCTCGCCGCGACCGTGAAGTCGCCGGGAGATTTCGAGGGCAAGACCAACTCGGATCTGGCGTTTATCGGCAACTACGTCATTCAGGGGAACTACTACGGCTTCGTGATTTGGGACATCACCGACCCGACGCATCCGACGCTCAAGACGTCGTTCGTCTGCCCGGCGTCGCAGAGCGACGTGTCGATCTACAAGAACTTGATGTTCGAGTCGGCCGAGGCGCCGAGCGCGCGGCTCGACTGCGGCACGGAAGGCGTGAAGGACACGGTGAGTCATGAGCGGATCCGGGGTATCCGGATCTGGGATGTCAGCGACATCACGCATCCAAAGGTGATCGCCAATGTCCAGACCTGCCGCGGATCGCACACGCACACGCTGCTGGTCGATCCCAAAGACAAGGACAACGTCTACATCTACATCTCGGGCTCATCGACGGTCAGGAGCCCGACCGAGATGGCGGGCTGCGTCAACGCCGGTCCGGACCAAGACCCGAACGGCGCCAAGTTCCGCATCGAAGTGATCAAGGTCCCGCTCGCTCACCCGGAGCAGGCCGCGATCGTCTCGTCGCCCCGCATTTTCCAGGGCCTCGATCAAGTGGCCGCGCACGGTGCGGCGCCGGCCGATGTGCAGGCCGTCAAAGACGCCCGCGCGAACGGCGGATTCGTCGTGAACATCGGCGGTCAGCCGACGGTGATCCAGGGCGACTTCTTGACGAACATGCTCGACAGCGCCGTCAAAGCGCGCGGCGGGAGTGGCGCGCCGACGGCGGCGGACAGCGCGTGGCTCCATCAGCACCTGCAGGCTATGATCGACGCGCGGTTCGGCCCCGGCCCTCGCATCCTGGGCACGAGCTGCCACGACATTACGGTCTACCCGCAGATCGGCCTCGCCGGCGGCGCATGCGGCGGGCACGGACTGCTGCTCGACATCTCCGATCCCGCCCACCCGGAGCGCATCGACGCGGCCGCCGACTCGAACTTCTCCTTCTGGCATTCGGCCACGTTCAACAACGACGGCACCAAGATTCTCTTCTCCGACGAATGGGGCGGAGGCACCGCGCCCAAGTGCCGCGCCACCGACCCGCGCGAGTGGGGCTCGGACGCGATCTTCACGATCGAGAACCGGAAGCTCGTGTTCCAGGGCTACTACAAGCTGCCGGCGCCGCAGACGTCGCAAGAGAACTGCGTCGCGCACAACGGCTCGCTGGTCCCGATCCCGGGCCGCGACGTGATGGTGCAGGCCTGGTACCAGGGCGGCGTATCAGTCTTCGACTGGACGGACCCCAAGCACCCTATGGAAGTCGCGTACTTCGATCGGGGACCGATCAACAGCGAGCGCCTCGTCGATGGCGGGTCGTGGTCGGCCTATTGGTATAACGGCTACATCGTGAGCTCGGAGATCGCGCGGGGGCTCGACATCCTGGAGCTCAAGCCGAGCGCTCTGATTTCGGCTAACGAGATCGCGGCGGCCAAGACCGTGAAGTTCGACGAGTTCAACACGCAGGGTCAGCCTGCGTTGGTATGGCCGACGACGTTCGCTCTCGCGCGCGCGTATCTCGACCAGCTCGAACGGTCAAAGGGCCTCAGCTCGTCTCGCATTTCCTCCGCACGGTCGACACTGGCGAGCGCGGAGAAGACAGACGCGGCCGCGCGTCGTGATGCGCTGACTCAACTCGCCACACAGCTCGATGGCGACGCGGCGAGTTCCTCCGATGGTGCGAAAGTACGGAAGCTGGCGCATACGGTCCGGGACCTGGCGACGACGACTACCGCGGCGGCGGCGAACTAACGCTGCGTTGAACTGAGGGAGCCACTGACTGACCAGACGTTGTTGCTTCGATCAATGTCGATCAGCCGGTGGTCTGGATCGAGCTCGATGCGGGTGATGGTCTTTCCTTTAGTCACGTAGGTTCGTGTGTATTGTCTTCCCTTGATCCAAACATCGGCCGGATAGCTGTACTCAGCCGTCGTCCCGTCGCTGAACGTGAACCGCGCGCGGATAGGCAACACGCCCCGCGCGCGGTTACCGTACGTGACGGTCACACTGTCACCCGCGACGGAGACGCTATCGATCGCTTGATCGAAGTGATCGTTCTCGACGAACATCTCGCGCCAAAACCAGTCGAGCCGCTTCCCGCCAGCGTCTTCCATGGTCCTAAAGAAATCCGAAGGCGTCGGATGCTTGTACGCCCAGCGCCTGATGTACGTCCGGAACGCATCGTCGAACGCGACGGGACCGAGAATATTCTGGCGCAGGAGCTCGAGCGCGACCGAAGGCTTCAAATACTCCTCAGGCGTGAGGCGCTTGGTCGGCACACGATCCGACGGAATCTCGGTCGGCGTATCGACGCCAAGCGACTCAGCCCGCGTCACCAGCTCGCGCTCGCGAGCGACACGCGCGAACTGATCCCCTTTCTCGGGATACCGCGCCCCCTCGGCGAACGACGCCATCCAGGTATTGAGCCCCTCGTCCTGCCAGAAATGCAGCCGCTCGTTCGACCCGACGATCATCGGCATCCAGTTATGGCCAACGATCGGCGCGATTACGGCATAGAGCGCATACTGATCCTTGAAGCGCCCTTCCATGGCGAACATCGGATATTCCTGACCGGCGACGGGCCCTTCGACCACCGTGATCTGCGGATAGGGATAGGGAAACCAGCGCGTCGAGTACTCCTTGATCGTCGCGCGCGCCATGTCCGCTGCGCCGCTCCACGTATCCGTCGCGCTCGGCCGATAGAACGCATAGGCCATGATGCCGTGCCAACTGGTCGCGTCCCACTGATAGTCCGGCGAGGCAGCCCACGCGATATCGCGAACATTTTTGGCGGCGAATGTCCAGGTCAGCATTCCGTCACGCTTCGCTCGCGTGGATCGAGTGGTCGACCGAATGATCGGCGTCACCGTATCGGCATGCGCGGCGGCGGCAAGGCGTGCACGCTCGTCGGCGCTCAGAACGGCGAGTGGGTTGGTAAGTGTACCCGTGCCGCAGACGATGTACCCGGCGGGCACAGTCACCGCGTACGTGAAGTCGCCGTACTCGAGATAGAACTCGCCCTGCCCCAAGTACGGCTCGATGTTCCACCCCCGCAGATCGTCGTACACCGCCACGCGCGGATACCACTGCGCGATCTCGTACAGCGCCCCGTCACGCCCCATTTTATCCATGCCGTTCTCGGGCACGGGCATATGCCATTCGATGGCGATGATCGCCGCGCCGCCCGGCGCGAGCGGCTGCGCCAGATCGGCCTTGAGCTCCGTGTCGTCGAGCCGCGTGGTGAGCGCGATCCGAGTCGTGCCCCGAATCTGCTCGAATTTGAGAATGTGCTCGCCGCCGTTGAACGTCGGCCCGCCGAATCGTGCGCCGCCGATGTCGTAGACGTCGTGACTCAGCGAGCCAGGCTTGAACGCGTTCTGGTCGAGTTGGAACCAGAGATACCTGAGCGTGTCCGGCGAGTGGTTCGTGTATGTCAGCGTGAGCCGCCCATAGATCGATCGGCTGGCCGTGTCGAGCCGTACGGCGATGTCGTAGTCGGCACGATTCTGCCAATAATGCTCGCCCGGCGCGCCCGAGGCGGCGCGGTATTCGGTCGGTGCGGGCAGCGCGAGCGGCGCGAAGATCGAGGTATCGCCAACTTGCAAAAGCGCGGCGATGAGCGCGAGGGCGGGCGTCATGGGCCCCGAGGATATCAGGGCCCCACGACGATTACTCGCTGGTTCCGGCCCCGGACATTTTGACGAGAAAGCGCAGCGCGATGACGACGCCCGGTAGCACGATGCCCGCCGCGATCAAAAGATCTCGGGTGAGCCCGGCGTTACCGAACAGCGCCACGCCGACCACGCTTCCCGCCTGACGGGACGCATTCAGCACACCCGAGGCGACACCCGATCGTGATTTGTCGACAGTGCCAAGCAGCGCCGACGTCATCGCCGGTACGACGAGACCGACGCCGCCGCCCAAGAGCAGCATCTGCGGCGCGAGCTGCCAGTAGGGCGTGCCGGCGCGCGCGACGAGTAGGGCCAGGCACCCCACGATCATCGCGATCTGGCCGACGACGATCGGTATCCGTGGCCCGACGCGAGTCGCGATAGCGCCGGAGGCGAGATTGGCGGGCAGGATCATACCGGTCATCGGCAAGAACGCGAGGCCAGTCTGGAGCGCCGAGTATTTGAGGGTACGCTGAAAGAAGAGACTCAGGACGAAGATGAGCCCGTAGAAGGCGACATTGATGACCCACCCGATGACGGTCGTCGCGCTGAATGTCGCGTTACGGAAGAGGCCCAGCGGCAGCATCGGTGAGGGCGATCGGGACTCGACGATCAGAAACGCGATCGCCGCGACCGCGAACAGCACATAGCCCCACACTCCAGCGCGTTCGATGATGGTGAAGGCAATGTCGGCCAGCGCGAAGATCCCGAGGAGCTGGCCGGGGAGGTCGATGCTGCGTTGGCGCAGGCGCGGCGTTTCCTGCGAGTAGCGCCAGACGAGGAAGATGCCGACGATCGCAAGCGGCACGTTGACGTAGAAGATGCTGCGCCAACCCGCGAACGCGATCAACACGCCGCCGATCACCGGCCCGGCCGCGACGGCCACCGAGGCGCCGGCTGCCCAGATGCTGATGGCCTTGTTGCGCTCCGCCTCGGTCGTATAAGCGTGATTGATCAGGGCGAGCGAGCACGGGACCAGGATGGCGGCGCCGATGCCCTGCAGGGCGCGCGCGCCGATCAGGATCGGCGTGGAGGTCGACAGCGCGCAGCCGAGCGACCCGAGTCCAAAGATCGCGAACCCCGCGATGAACACCCGTCTGGCGCCGAGCCGGTCGCCTAAGGCGCCGGCTGTGAGGATCAGCGCCGCGAACACGAGGGTGTAGGCGTTGACGATCCATTGCAGGCTGGCGACGTTGCCACCGAGCGATTGGCCGATGCGCTGCAGGGCGACGTTGACTATTGTCACGTCGAGCTGGACGACGACGAAGCCGAGTGTGGTGCCAGTCAATAGCAATCGTTTCATACCGTACCATACGCATCTGACATTCCATGTTTCGTTGAAATGGGCGCTGTTATAGCTTAGGCCGCATGAGAATCGCCTCGATGGTTCTATCAGCGGCCGCTGCCATGTGCGCCACTGCCGCGTGCGCCTCCGCGCAGGCCAACACCGCGCGCATGGACCAGATCGCGCAGTTTTATGCCAACAGCGACGACCATTTCATGGGATCAGTGCTCGTCGCGCGCGATGGCCATATCGAGTTCGACAAGGGCTACGGTTACGCCGACATCGAGTGGCACGCCCCGAACACCGCCGACACCAAGTTCCGCCTGGGCTCGCTCACGAAGCAGTTCACCGCCGCATCGATCCTCTTGCTGGAGGAGCGCGGAAAGCTCAAGACCGACGATCTCGTCAAGCAGTACATGCCGGATGCGCCGGCGGCATGGGATCACATCACGATCTACCACGTGCTCACGCACACGTCGGGCATACCGAACTTCACGGGCTTCCCGAGCTACGACACCGTGAAGGCGACGAGGCGGACGCCGGAGCAAATGGTCGCGCTCTTTCGCGATAAGCCGCTCGACTTTCAGCCGGGCGAGAAGTGGAATTACAGCAACTCCGGCTATGTGCTGCTCGGCTACCTGATCGAGAAGATCAGTGGCCAGAAATACGAAGATTTCATCCAGGAGAACCTGTTCAAGCCGCTCGGCATGACGAATACCGGATACGATTGGCGCGCCACGATTCTGCCCCAGCGTGCCTCAGGGTACTCCATGGGTGAGCACGGGTTGGTGAACGCCGACTATATCGACATGAGCATTCCGTACTCGGCGGGCTCCCTGTACTCGACGACCCACGATCTGCTCAAGTGGGAGCAAGGACTCTTCGGCGGCAAGGTGCTGTCCGCGGCGTCGCTCAAGAAGATGACGACTCCGTACAAGAACAATTATGGCTGCGGCGTCGCCATCACGACGAAGAATGGACACACGCGCATCGCGCATACCGGCGGGATCGACGGGTTCAGCACGGACATGGCGTACTATCCCGATGAGAAGATCACGGTCATCGCGCTGAGCAACCTTTTGAGCGGGGACGTGGTAACGGTCGCCACGAAGCTCGAGGCGGTCGAGCATGGGGAGAAAGTCGTGCTGCCGAACGAGCGGCAAGTCGTATCGGTTCCCGCTACCGTCCTCGCGGGATACGCTGGCACCTATCAGTTGCAGCCGGGATACAACCTCACCGTCACACTCGACGGCGGCAAGTTGATGGTCGCGCAGCCGCGGCAGCCGACGAGCCAGCTCTTCGCCTCATCCCCGACGAAATTCTATCTGGGCATCCAGGATACGGAGATCGAGTTCGTGGATAAGGGCTTGGTCATGCGCATGGGTGACGACTCGTATCACGCCACCAAACAGTGACCGCGCGCGCGCGTCAGGTATATCGCTGGAAGCGATACGCCAGCTCAGGCCCTTTCTCCACCTCGTAAGCGAGCTGCGCGACCAGCAGCGAAAACGGCTCCGTAAACCGCGCCATCCGCAACGGCCCAGCGTCAACGGGATCAAACCCGATATCGCGAATGAGCTCGGCCGCGATGGCTTTCGACGGTGCGTCGTCGCCGCAGTACACGAGACTCGGCTTCGGCCGCTTCGTCCCGATCTCGAACAAGACTTCACTCGGCACCGTACTGAACGCCGAGACCACGATCGCATTCGGAATCTTCTTCGCCAGCGCCTCGGCGCCCGAAGACGTATGCGCGACGATGAGCTCCGTGTCGTCGTCGTTCATCGGCAAACAGCACGACACGATGACCTTGCTCGACAGATGCTCGCCGGCCTGCCGCAGCACGTCGTCGATCCGAGACCAGTGCACGGCGAGCAACATAGCGTCGGCACCCTTCGCCGCCTCGGCCGGCGTGCCGGCCTTCGCGCTCTTCCCGGCGTCGCGCGCGAGCCTCGTGAGCTTCGCCTTGTTGCGCGCGTAGCTGAACACGACCTGATGCCCGGCACGCGCGAAGAGCGTGCCGAGCTTACTACCCATCAGGCCGGAGCCGAGAACGCCAACGCGCATAAGGGTTTTAGCGACCGGTCATCTGCTCCATGGATTCAGGATACCGAGCCCCGTGGACCAGGGCAGCGGCGCTCTCGATCTCACGGAGATCGTCGGGCGTCAGATGGACCTGAGTCGCGTTGATGTTCTCCTCGAGCCGCGAGAGCTTCGTCGTCCCCGGAATCGGCACGATCCACGGCTTCTGCGCCAGCAACCAAGCGAGCGCGATCTGAGCCGGCGTCGCGCCCTTGGAGCGTCCAACGGTGCCGAGGATATCGACGAGCACCTGATTCGCCTTGCGCGCCTCGGGCGAGAAGCGCGGCAGATTGTTGCGGAAGTCGGTGCTGTCGAACGTCGTTTTGTCGTCGATCGCACCGGTCAGAAAGCCGCGCCCGAGCGGGCTATACGGCACGAGCCCGATGCCGAGCTCCTCGAGCACCGGCATTACCTCATCCTCGACCGCGCGGAACCACACGGAGTACTCGTTCTGCAGCGCGGTCACCGGCTGCACGGCATGCGCGCGCCGAATCGTCGCCACGCCCGCTTCGGACAAGCCCAAGTGCCTGACCTTCCCGGCCTGGATCAGCTCCTTGACCGTGCCGGCCACATCCTCGATCGGCACATTCGGATCGACGCGATGCTGGTAGAGGAGATCGATGTAGTCCGTCCGCAGCCGCTTGAGCGATTGGTCGGTGACCTGCCGAATGTGCTCCGGCCGGCTGTCGAGGCCGCCCCGCGCACCCGTAACCGGCTCGATCTCGAACCCGAACTTCGTGGCGATCACTACCTGATCGCGGAGCGGCGAGAGCGCCTCGCCAACGAGCTGTTCGTTGGTAAACGGCCCGTACATCTCGGCCGTGTCAAAGAACGTGATCCCGAGCTCGACCGCTTTGCGCAGGAGCGCGATCATCTGCTGCTTGTCCGCGGGCTGGCCATAGGCGTGACTCATGCCCATGGCGCCGAACCCGAGCGCGGAAACTTCGAGAGTGCCGAGTTTGCGTTTTTGCATCATGTGAGGGATGCCATGTCGATGGAGAACCGGTACTTCACGTCGGATTTGAGAAGCCGCTCATAGGCTTCATTGACCTTCTGGATCGGAATGACTTCGACGTCGGCGGTAATGTTATTGATTGCGCAAAAATCGAGCATTTCCTGCGTCTCGGGAATGCCGCCGATCGGCGACCCGGACAAGCTGCGCCGGCCAAGGAGCAGACTGAACGAGTCGATCGCCAGCGGCTTCTCGGGCGCGCCAACCAGGGTCAAATTACCATCCCGGCGCAGCAACTTGAGATAGGCGTTGATATCGTGGTTGGCCGAGACGGTGTCGAGGATGAAGTCGAAGCTGCCCTCGTGCTTCTGCATCTCGTTGGCATTCTTCGACACCACGACCTCGTTCGCGCACAGCCGCAGCGCGTCTTCTGTTTTGCTGGGGCTCGTGGTGAAGACGACGACGTGGGCGCCGAGCGCGTGAGCGAACTTGACGCCCATGTGGCCGAGACCGCCGAGGCCGACGACGCCGACCTTTTGACCTTTCGTGACTTTCCAGCGGTGGAGCGGCGAGTACGTCGTAATGCCCGCGCACAGGAGTGGCGCGGTGCCGGCAAGGTCGAGGTTCGTGGGTACGCGCAGGACGAAGTGCTCGTTGACGACGATGCTGTCGGAGTAGCCGCCATACGTGACGCGCCCGGTGTGCTTGTCCGGCGCGTTATACGTCAGCGTCAAGTTCGGGCAGAACTGCTCGAGCCCCGCTTTACACTCGGCGCACGTGCCGTCGGAGTCGACCATGCAGCCGACGGCCACCAGGTCGCCGGCCTTGTACTTCGTGACGGCCGAGCCGACGCGTGTCACGCGGCCAACGATTTCGTGGCCGGGCGTGCACGGGTAGACCGTGGGCGAAAAGCTCGCCCACTCGTTGCGGACCGTATGGAGATCAGAGTGGCAGATCCCGCAAAAGAGAATCTGGATCTGCACGTCGTGCTCGGTCGGATCGCGACGTGGGATCGTGGAGGAGGCCAGCGGCGACGTGGCGCTGGCGGCGGCATAGGCTTTGGCGTTGTACATGGCTTAAAGCAAAACACTTCATGGGCCCGGGTCCAAGGCGATTTTCTATGGAACTCTTGCCTAATCCTACGACCTAGTATGCCGAGTGAGTCGTCTATCCGTCCTGCTCGATAGCCTCGCGACGCGCGAGGGCACGCATCCGACGTCCGTGCCGGGTGTGGAGTTAGCACGTACATCGTACTCGGGACGTTGTCCCGTGATGTACGAGCCGATGATCTACATCATGGGCCAAGGCCGAAAGCGCGGATTCTTGGGTGGCGAGATCTTGCGTTACGATCCCGACAATTATCTGGTGCTGTCGGT
>DASRDS010000318.1:0-1992 GCA_035652495.1 Gemmatimonadaceae bacterium | reverse complement strand
GGCGTGATCGCCCGGCTGCGTGGCATGCCCGGGGTCACCTCGGCCGGCGCCGCGATCGGGATTCCGTTTGCGCAATTCGATGGAGCGAGTAGCGCCTTCACGATCCTCGGACTTCCACCGACGACGGGACTGCAGCCGCATTCGCTGATCGTTCCCGTGACGCCCGACTATTTCCGGACCGTGGGTATCACGCTCAAGGCCGGGCGCCTCTTCACCGACGCCGATCGTCGGGGTGCGCCGCGCGTCGCCGTCGTCGACGAAGCGCTCGCGCGAAAATTCCTGCGCGGCGTCGATCCGATCGGACAGCGCATCACCGGCCAGATCGGGGAGGCGACGATCGTCGGGGTCGTGGCGAGTGCGGGCTACAGCCGCCTCTGGAAGGATCCATACCCCACGTCGTACTACTCGTATGGGCAAAGCTCGCCCAATGCCATGACGGTCGTGGCTCGCACGTCGGCCGAGGTGAAAAATCCCGCGGCATTGTTCGAGGCCGCCGTCGCCGGCGTCGATCCCGATATTCCAGTGTCGCACGTGGCCTCGATGCACCAGCACATCGATGCCTCGATCGAGTCGCGGCGTGTGACGATGCTCATCATGAGCGCGTTCGCCGTGGCGTCGCTCGCATTGGCGGTTCTGGGTCTCTATAGTGTCGTCAGTTACGGGACGACCGTGCGCACGCACGAATTCGGCATTCGCATGGCGCTCGGCGCCACCGCCGGCGAGTTGCTCGGCTTGGTCATGCGGGGTGGGGTCGGACTCGTTATGATCGGGCTCGTCTTTGGCTTCACGCTCTTTTTGGGCGTGAGTCGCGTCCTCTCATCGTTTCTATTTGGCGTCGGCGCGGCCGATCCGTTGACGCTTGCCGCGTGCGGGGTAATTCTCGGCGTCAGCGCGATTGTCGCGTGTTGGTTGCCGGCTCGGCGGGCGGCGGCGACTGACCCAATGATCGCTTTGCGTGACCCAATTTGAGGACACTGTGACTTGTGTCACAGTGGATAAATCGTTCAAGTAGAACGAGTTAGCTTAGGCATGGTGATGGTCCGTCGCATGCTTTTTCCTGTGGTGGCCAACAACAGGAGGAGGCCATGATCCGGAAACTTTGGACTCGTGCAATCATGCTGATGGGTGCCGTCGGGATAATCGGCGTCGCGTCAGCTGCCAGCGCCGCGCCGGCCACGGCGCAACCGCCCGTCGTGATTGTTCGACCTGGCTACTACCCGCCCGCGTACTACGGCCGTCCCTACCAGGACTGGCGCTATCGCGAGTGGCGCGAGCACGAGTGGCGGGAGCGCGCGTGGCGGGAACACGAGTGGCGCGAACATCACGAGTGGCGTGAGCATCGCGACTGGCGCTAAGTCTCTTAGGAACTCGCCAGCCAGCGTCGCATATCGGGCAATGTGGCGCGTCTCGCGGTGAATACTCTGAGCCAGCGCGCTGAGCGATAGAGTTGGGTGGAGAGGGCGGGGAGGTTGATCGCGCTGGTACGTCCAGTCAGCCGGTCAACCTCCCCGCTGTTGTAGCGCACCGCGATGTTCAAGTCGAGCATCTGCGTCTTCGCCGGAAAATCAATGAGCAGGTCACCCGGATGCAGCCCCACCTCGCGCGCGAGCGCGTTCTCCGTCTCCACCACCCGCGGTCGATCGGTCGCGATCCACTCGGGCTCGGCGCCATCGAAATCGGCCGCGGGGCACTCGTAGGCGCGCTTGTATAATCGGCGGCTGCGAAGCGCCCGGAGCAGCGACGTGTCGGGCAAGACGGTCAGCAGCGTCTCGTCGGTGAGTCGCGTCAGCGTCTCAAGATCCAAATCCCCCGCATGCAATGCATCGTCCACGAGGCGCTTGTACATCGCCGTCGCGCTGCGCACGGCGTGATGCCAGTACACGTTGCGGTACATCTGGTACTTCGCGAACAGCAACGACTCGATGGCCGCGAGTCCCTTCTCGAGCACGCCGATCTCTCCCTCGACGATCACCAGCGAGTGCAGCAGCCGAT
>DASRDS010000317.1:0-16241 GCA_035652495.1 Gemmatimonadaceae bacterium | reverse complement strand
TCGAGCATGGCCTTGGCGTTGCGACTGTTCGGATTCATCGCGAGCACCTTTTCGTAGTTCTTGATCGCCAACTCGGTCTGCCCGTCATCCATGTACGCTTCGCCAAGACTGTCGTACGTATTCGATGACGTGGGGTGGGCGGCCACATTGCGCTGAAACAGCGTGATGGCATCCGCGTATCGCTTGCCACCGAGCAATTGGTAGCCCGCACTGTTGATGGCGTTTTCCGAGACGGTGCCAGCCGCGATATCGGCCTCGAAATCCTTGAGAGCCTGTTGGACGCCGTGAGCCGCGAGGTCTTGCGCAAAGCGTATGTTCGGCGAGTCGTACGTGTCGTAGTGCAACCAGGCGAACGACGGATGCGCTCCGCCCAAAGCGGTCTCCGTGACCGCTTTCGCAATGGAAAGCCCGCTGCTGCTGTTGTCAAAGAGCACGACCGCGGCACGCCGCTGAATATCGGCGACGACATACGCCTTGAAGATGCCGTTGTCGCCCCAATGCCAGAGGTATGTGCCTGACGCATTCTTCTCGATACCCCAGCCGAGTCCCCAAAAGAGATTAGTGGAGAGTGTTTTGGGCGCGGCATCGAGGCAGTTGGTGCACGTCGGGTCCACGGCAATCTGTGGCGTCTCCATCTCGCGCAGCGTGGCGGACCTGAGGCCACGGCCGTTGAGCACGGCCTCCAGAAAGAGCGCATAGTCATGCGCGTTCGTATTGAGGCTGGCGGCGGCGTTCGCTTCGGCATTCTGAAAGAGGGGAACGCCGTGACCATCAGGCGAGTAGCCCGTGGTGAACTCGGCCGCGAGATCGGGACGCGCGATGTAGCTGCTCTCGGTCATGCCGAGCGGCTGGAAGACTTGCTCGGTGATGACCTGGTTGAGCGGCTTGCCGGTGATGGCCTCGACGGCATGCTGCAGATAGACCATGCCTTCGCCGGAATAGCTGAAACGCGAGCCGGGATCGAAATAGATCGGCAACTCGTCCTTGGGATTGTCACGCCAATTGGGAAAGCCGGTGCGGTGACTGAGCACGAGGCGCGCGGTGATCTTGTCCAGGCGCGGATCGCGACTCGGACGGTCGCGAACGTAGCGAGTCAGCGGCGTGTCGAGGCTGATCTTGCCCTGGTCGACGAGGCGAAGGACGGTGTAGGCAAAGACCGTTTTGCTCAAAGATGCGGCGTTGAAGAGCGTCTTCTCGGTGACCGCCTGCTGCGTGGCCTTGTTGGCAACGCCATAACTCCCAATCCACGCCGTCTTCCCGTGGCGCAGGACCGCGATGGATAGGCCAGGAACGTCACCCTGCTGCATCCAACCCGGAAGGTCGTGCTCGAGCTTCGCGATGCCGCTGTCCGAGGGCGATTGAGCCGCCAGCGGCAGGCTGACCACAATGGCAATGACGACGAGCAATGGTCGCATATGCTGAAATTTCAACACAACGGCCGGCCTGTCAAGGCACCGCTAACGCCGGAATACCGGCGACGTCTACCGCATCACACTACTATGAATCTCCATACGAATTTCGTGGCGATCGTGCTAGCCGCACTCACGAGTGCCTGTGCCGGCGACACCGGCACGCCGCCGCCGAAAACCAGCAACTCGTTGACCCTGAACGCGTCGGTGACGCTGACCGCGCAGCAAGCGACGCAACCCGAGCAGATCTTCCTGTACACGTTTCCGCTGCCGGCGGGCCAGCAGAGTCTACTCGGATTACACGGCACGGTCTCGATGTCCGCCCCGTCCGCCGGCTTCAATGAAGCCCTGATCACCGTCGCGACAATCCCCGGCACGTGTCCGGCGAGCGGCGGCGTCTACGCCAATTACGCGGCGATCTACGCCGCCCTGCCCACCCTGCAGCCGGTGCAAAGCTTCATCCTCAAGGATCCGAACCAAGGCACCACGACCCTGACGGTGAACTTCCAGCTGCCGGCGACCCTCCCCGTCTCCAACTGCATGGTGCTGATGATGGATTGGGAAGGGCAATCGGCCGTCACCATGAGCAGCACACTCGTGATGACCTACACCACCCCATCGTCGCCGTCGACGGCGGTCCTCCTCTCGACCAACAACGAAGCCGTGTTCGGTCTCGATGTCGGCTCCGGCAGCACCACCAACGACTCGCTGCAATTCGTGCAGGAAGCCCTGATCCCGCAACCCGGAACGATCCTCGCATTCGTCGGCGACATCAGCGACAGCCCCGTCCCTCCGGCACCCATTCCACCGGGCCCATGGCAGGTCACCAACAACATCTATCTCGTGCCCGGTGGCTGCCCGAGCCAGATCCCCGTCGATGCCGCCAACTTCACCGACACCGCCGGTCACTATGCAGCCGACATTCCGCCGACAGCCCAACTGCTATTTACCATGCCGCTCAACGGGGTGCAGCAGATGGCGGTCACGCAACCCGTCTACCAACAGTTGCAGGTCGCCGTCAACGCGGGCGATTGTCTCCTGACGCTATTTGCGCTGAATGCGCCTAACGGCGGCGCGATGGACGCCGAGACACAGGTACAGACGTTGTTTCAACCCGGCGCCTAAATCTCGTGCGACCTCGCGAACCGCGTGATGTGGTCCGCCGCGCGAAAGGCGAGCGCCTGGATCGTCATCGTCGGCTGTCCCCGCCCCGACGTGACGAAACTGCTCCCGTCGCAGATAAAGAGGTTCGGCACATCGTGCGCGCGATGGTAGCGATCGACCACAGAGGCGCGCGGATCGTTGCCCATGCGAGCGGTGCCGAGGAGATGGACGCCGCCGTCCGCGGGCAGCACGGGGGTATCCCAGACCCGGGTCGCGCCGGCGGCCTCCATCATCTCATGTGTCCGCTGCTGGAACCAGCGTTTGGTCTTCATGTCATCCGGGTGATCCGTGTACGTCAGGCAGAAGCCCGGACGACCCCAAGGGTCCGGATGATTCGGATCAAGCGTCACCGTGTTGGTCGCCACCGGCAGCGACGTCAGATGCGACATGAACCGCACCGAGTGCGTGTAGTAGTCGCTCAACGCCCGCTTGTAGTCTGCTCCCCACGTCGGCAGATCCTCGGGCAGTCCATTCACGGCGAACGCGATCGGCCCATAGGGAAACCGCGCGTCGATGCCGCCGCCACCGTAAAACCCGCGCGCGGGATCCGAGTCGTAGAAGTCCAAGACGACGCGGGTCGCGACGGGTCCTTTGTATTCGTTGAGCGGATGCTCGAAGCGGCCACTCGTGAACGCGAAGCCGTTGAACATGATGTATCGCCCGACGTTGCCGCTCGAGTTGGCGAGGCCCTGCGGAAAGTGACTCGATGTCGACAGCAATAGCAGCCGCGCCGTTTCGGCGCCGTTCGCGGCCAGGATGACGGCCCGCGCTGAGCGCCGTCGTTCGATGCCGTTCGCGTCCCAGTACACGACGCCCGTGGCGCGTCCGCTTTTGTTCGTCTCGACACGAAAGACCGTGGCGTCCGTGCGGAGCTCGCAGTGTCCGGTCGCGACGGCTTTGGGAATCATGGTGACGAGCGAGGACGACTTCGCGCCGAACTCGCATCCATAGTAGACGCACCGCCCGCATGCGCCGCACGCCGAGCGGCCGTCGTAGGGCCGCGAGGCGATCGCCATGGGCGCGACTTGCGCATGGAGCCCGAGCTTGGCCGCCGCGCGCTCGAGCAGGACGCCCGACGATTTATTTGGCAGTGGCGGCATGGGGTACGGCCGCGAGCGCGGCGGGTCGCCGGTCCCTGGAGCACCCGAGATGCCAACTTCCCAATCGACCTTCGTGTAGTACGGCTCGAGCTCCTCGTATGTGATCGGCCAGTCATCGAACCCCGTGCCGCTGATCGCCCCGAGCCGCGAGCGCTCGTTGAAATCGGTCGGTCGGAACCGCCAATAGTTGGCCGCGAAATGCACGCTGCTCCCGCCGACCGCGCGCCGGTACAGGATGCCGCGGCCCTTGTTCAGCGTCTCGGACGCCGACGCGGTCGGGCGAATGGTCTGCGTCGGCTCGAACGCCCGATTGAGCATGGCGAGCTCGCGCTCGACCACGAGCTCATCGTGCGTGAACTGGGCCGCCTGTTGCCACGGCCCCTGCTCCATCACGACCACATCGAACCCCGCGGCCGACAGTTCTTTCGCCAACACGCCGCCGGCGGCGCCGGATCCGACAATGACGAAGTCGACCTCGTCCCGCTCGTCATACGTGCGCATCGTACCACCCATAGGGCGCCATGTAGTGGGGCCGAGGGTCCATGCGCACGATGCGCGCTCCCACGCCGCCGCGATTCCCGCCGTGCGACGGATCCCCGAACGTTCCAATGATCACCAACGTCCGCGCCGCGGCGAAAAACGGCTCGTGCTCGACCGCGTGTAGGATCGCGCGCTGATCCGCGCCGGAGAGCGAAGCAAACCCGCGCGCGTCGAGCGCGGCGAGTCCCGCGCGAATGACCGGCACCATCTCGGCGAAGAACGGATTCCCGAATGCCTGATCGACGAAGAACACCGCGCCGGCCTCCTCCGCCCCGGACGCTCCGACGTCGGACGGGATGAGCTGCGCGGCGAATGCGCGCATCGTGCGCGCTTCGGCGGCTGACAGGTGCGCGAACTGACTACTCCCATGGAAGCCGTCAGTGACCGACGCGATCAATGGGAACGGCAACACCGCCGCGCCGACAGCTGTCGTCGCGCGAGCCAGGTCGAGCAGAAAGGTTCTTCGCGTCGTCGGGGTACCGGTCATTACCCCTGAGAACGGATTTCGCGGACAAAAACTGACGTGATCACGAGCTGGACGGACTGAGCCGAGCTCCGAACAGGTGATCCACCACGGCCGTCAGCGCCGCCCCCATCTCCTTCCCTGCCTGGATCCCCACGTCAGCGTCGGGACTCTGTCCCTCTCTCCACCATCGCTTGGGATCCCCCCTGAGCGCGTCTCGCAGGGTTGCACGGAGCACGCCTCCCCAGGGATGGGATGGCGGCAGCTCGACCACATAACTGTGGACGCAGCCGATCTCACCGTACACGAAATCGATACAGCTGCCCCCAAGCGGGACCTCGGTGCGCGCCGCCGCTTGGGCGCGATATCCAGAGCGTCCCGCGACCCGATTGGCGGCCGCCACGGCGGTCGCGCTCAGCGCCGCGTGCTCGGTGTGGTGAGGGCTTGGATGCCTGGAGTAGCACCAGGGATACAGCCACAGACGCCCGAAGCCATGAAAGTCCAGGAAGAGCTGAAGGTTCCGGAGATTCTTCAGTTCATCGACCAAGCTCTTCACGCAACTCACGCTGGCGGGATGGGGCCCCATCCACTGCCTGAGCTTTGCCCCCAACAGCCGCCGCAAGACCGGCGGTGCCTCACCCCATCGGAAGGGGAAATTCAGATTCGCATTCACACCGTTCGCCGTCGTTCGAGCAAAACGCTCCCCGCCCCAGGTCCGCCGGTAGCCCTCGGCATCGACGACCGGCAGCACATACCATGTGGCGCGACCGCGGAGCGCGCTATTCCGAATGAGCTCGTCCATCAACTGAAGGACCACCGCGGGACCGATCCACTCCGAGGCGTGGAGCCCTCCCTGCAACCAGACCTCGGGTGACCCTGTGCCCAGCCTGAGGATGGCGAGACTCCCACGATGCAGGACCGACGCGCCGGCAATCTGCTGTGCGGCGGACGTCAGGCGATCGACCACCGCTTCGTACGGGAGAAAGACGTTCAAGCACTTTGGGGGTCGAACGTCACTCATTGATAACCCCAACGGAGAAGGCGTTCGATGCGTGCGTGGATCTTTGCGTGCCTGCTGGTTCCTGTGACTCTTGCGGCCCAGCAAGACCCAACGCTGGCCGCTCCCACAAATTTGTCGCGCGCGGCGGAAATTGAATATGCGAAGAACGCCGCGCCGGCGGAAATTTCGAGGGATGCCAAGGTCTGGGTGCTGGAGAACGGCCACTATGTCGTCGCCGAGCAGGGCTCCTCGGGCATAGCGTGTATGGTTGGCCGGGCCAACGGAACGGGCTTCCAGCCCCAGTGCGGTGATGCGGAGGCCGATGCGACGGTCTTGCCGGTCTGGCGCTTCTGGACCGAACAGCAGATCGCCGGCAAGACGCGAGCGGAAATTAAAGCGGCGGTCGATGACGGCCTGGCCAAGGGACGGTTCCATGCACCACAGCGTCCAGCGCTGGTCTACATGCAGTCGGCATCGCAGGTGTACACTGACACGGCTGGCAAGCACCCGAACCATTTCATGCCGCATCTAATGGTGTTCTATCCGCACATGTCGAGCAAATCGATGAGCATCGTCGCGTCGAACAGCATGGACATCCCCGGCGTCGTCATGGACGACACCCCACTCTCGGCGCTCGTCGTCGTGGTCCGGGATTGGACGGAGCCGCCGAAGATTCAGTGACGGACGACCTCGCGCTCGTCGAGCGGTTTCTTCGCACGCGCCACGAAGACGCCTTTGACGCGCTGTACGACGCGCACACGCCGGCGCTCTATGCGCTGGCGCTGCGCCTCACGGCCGGCGATCAGAGCGAAGCCGAGGATCTCGTGCAGGAAAGTTGGGTGAGAGCCGTGCGCGCATTCTCCTCGTTTCGCGCGCGGTCCGCGCTGCGCTCGTGGCTCTGTGGCTTGCTCGTGAATGTCCGGCGGGAGCGCATGCGGACGGATTGGCGCACGGTCGATGCGCTGGGAGCAGAACCAGCGGCGGAGACCGGCGACCCCGATGACGCGCTCGACCTGGAGCGCGCCATCGCCGGGCTGCCCGAGGGCGCGCGCGAGGTGTACGTGCTTCATGAGGTCTATGGGTACACGCATCGCGAGGTCGCCGAGATGCTGGGCATCGCCGAGGGCACGTCGAGAGGTCAACTCACTCGCGCCCGCACCCTGCTCCGGAGGTCGCTGCCATGATCGGCCCGATGATGGAACGACAGCCGGATCCGGCGCTCAAATCGCGCATCAAATCGGTGCTGGCCGCCGAGGGTCTCCTCCGGCGCCGGCGCGCGTGGCCGACCTGGGTAGGCGCGGCGGCGGCTGTCATCGTGTTGGCGATCGGTGTCTCGCTCCTCCGACACAGACATACCACGGTGCCAGCCAACACCTACGTGCTGCTCCTCGACGTAGAGGCATACCAGCGCGCGCCCGCGGACCAGGCCCCGCGGCGCATCGCCGAGCTGGTGCGGTGGGCTGACAGTCTCCACACCGTCGGAACGCTGGAGCGCGGCGGCCGGCTCGTCGGCCCGGGGAACCTCGGCGGCATGTTCATCATACGGGCCGCGAACGACTCGGACGCGGCGCGCATCGCCGCCACATGCCCCTTTACGAAGTACGGGGGACGCATCGAGGTCAAGCGATTCGAAGAATGAGCGGCCAAGGCCATTTACAGGTCGAATTCACCGCCAAATGGACGCAATCGGCGGAGCACCAAACGCTATAGTTAATCGCATGCATCGTCGAGAATTCATTGAAGCGGCAGCCGGCATTCTGGGCGCGAGCGCCATCCGCGAACGCGTTGCCTCGCAGCCGCCGTTGGATGCGGCGGCGTTTCGAGCCGAGCGCCGGGTGGTGGAGACGCGGTTCGGCAGCATCGCGTACCTCGAGCGTGGAAAGGGCGACGCCGCGTTATTTCTTCACGGCTATCCGCTCAACGGGTTCCAGTGGCGTGGCGCGATCGAGCGCTTGTCCACGCATCGACGCTGTATCGCGGCGGACTTTCTGGGCCTCGGCTATACGGTGACGCGCGCTGACCAGGACCTGTCGCCGCGGACTCAGACCGACATGCTGGTGGCCGTGCTGGATGCGCTCTCGGTCGGCGCGGTCGACCTCGTTGCCAATGACAGCGGCGGGACGGTGGCGCAGTTATTGGTGGCGCAGCATCCCGAGCGCGTGCGCACGATACTCCTCACGGACTGCGACGTATCGACGAATAGCCCGCCGGCGGCGTTGCACCCATTTATGGAGCAGGCGCGTGCCGGTCGCGCGACGGACGAATGGCTGGCGCCGCAGTTGGCGGACAAGTCCGTGGCGCGGTCGGCGAAGGGGCTGGGCGGCGGGGCCTACACGAATCCGGCCAATTTCACGGACGAAGCGATCGAGTACTACTTCACTCCGTTGCTGAGCTCTCCGTTACGTCGGGCGCAATTCAACCAATACGCCGTAGCGTTCGAGCCGAACCCATTGCCGGCTATCGAGCCCGCGCTCAAGCGCTGCCCGGCGCCGGCCCGCATGGTGTGGGGCACCAATGATGGCCTGTTCGACGTCTCCTGGGCACGGTGGCTCGATCGGACCCTGCCGCACTCGCGCGGCGTGCGGTTGGTCAAAGGGGCAAAGTTGTTTTTCCCCGAGGAGATGCCGGACTTGATAGCCGCTGAGGCGCGCCGCCTCTGGGGGGTGGGTTGAACGCGGCGACTGCACACTCGGGGTTGCATCCGCGACTATCGGAGCTTGCCCTCTTCCTGGCGGGGACTCGCGCCGAGTTGCTGGAAGCTGCTCGGGGAGCGCCCGAAGGCTTGTCCAAGGGACAGGCCTGGACGGTCCCGCAAGTTCTGCAGCACGTGGCGATGCTCGAGGTAGGAACGACTCGCTACCTGAGGCAGTGCCTCGATCGCGCGCTCGAAGCGGGCATCGAACGAGAGACCGACACGTCTTCAGTGCTCACGAGTCTCGATGCGCAGCTGGCACGGGTCCCGCCACGCCTGCAAACTCCGCCGGAACTCGCTCCCGCCGAGCACATCCGCATGGTCGATGCGCTCGCCAACCTCGTCGCGGCGCGTGGAGAGCTCAGTGCCTTCATCACCGACGCGAATGGCTGGGATGGCAAGCAGGTGCTGGGCGATCACCCCTTCTTCGGCACGATCGACCTCTATCAATATCTCTTGTTCATCGCTCACCACGAGCTCCGGCACGCGGCGCAAATCGCGCGCATACGCGCCACCGGCGCCGATGCGGGCGCGTAACTTGAGGCATGTCGCCAGCGTCTCAACCGCGACGTGCTGCCTCGATCGCCGCGATGTCGATCTTCCTCATCCCCATCATCGCATCGAATGCGCGCTTCGCGGCGGCGGGATTGGGATCGGTGATCGCTTCCATTAGGGCGATCGGCGTGATCTGCCACGACACGCCCCATCTGTCCTTGCACCAGCCGCACGCGCTCTCTTCCCCGCCATTGCCCACGATAGCGTTCCAATAGCGATCGGTTTCCGCCTGATCGGCGGTCGCGACCTGAAAGGAGAATGCTTCGTTGTGTGTGAATTGGGGTCCTCCGTTGAGGCCGAGGCACGGAATGCCCAACACGGTGAACTCGACCGTCAACACGTCTCCCTGCTTGCCAGAGGGAAAATCTCCCGGGGCGCGGTGCACGGCCCGCACGGACGAATCGGGGAAGGTCTTGGCGTAGAACCGCGCGGCATCCTCGGCGTCGCGGTTGTACCAAAGGCAGATCGTGTTCTTCGCGTGTGTCACGCCATTCCTCCTGTACGTAGGTTCGCTACCCATTCGTAGCAAAAGAAAAGCCGGTTGCCGTGGCACGAAAGACGCTAATATGGGGGAGCGTGAGACGCGCGCTCTGGTGTACAGCCCTGGGCGCCGGCTTGAGCGGCTTCGCCGGCGGAACACTTGTGGGCCAGCCGACTGCAAAGGCAGACAGCCTCCATGCGCCACCGGAGCTTCCTGCTCCTGGACGGGTTATCCCAGCCCCGCCACCGCCGGCCGGCGACGTACCCGAGTCGGTGACCGTCGTGTTGGGCCCCCAGTATCGCGTATCGCCGCTGCTCATGCTGTTCAGGGGAGCGCACTATCGCGATCTCTGGGCTACGCCGATCCGGCTACCGGTCCTCGATATGGCGCGCTTCGCCGGCGGACTGACGCCGAAGGAACATGGCGGCGGCCAACAGACCATCTCACTCCACGTCATGGGCGCCGATGGCAGCGAGTACGACCTCCGCTCGATCGACAAACGACCCCGCGTGAACCCCAACCTCGAAAGCCTCTCGCCGAGCGTGGTGTCGGATGAGACGAGCGCGGCGAATCCGGTGAGCGCCCTCGTGGTCGCGCCGCTCGCCAAGGCCGCGGGCGTCCTGCATGTCGAACCGTCACTGTATGTGATTCCCGATGACCCGCGGCTCGGCGAGTTCCGCTCCGAGTTCGCGGGGATGCCGGCGGAAGTCGAAGTCCGGCCCACGATCAAAGACGGCGACGAGGGGTTCGCGGGCGCTTCGAAAGTCGAGAAGACCGACAAGCTGCTCGAGACGCTGAATACCAGCGCGTCGGACCGCGTCGATGCGAACGCGTATCTCACCGCGCGACTCCTCGATTTCTTCGTCGGTGACTGGGATCGCGGGGCATCCCAATGGCGCTGGGCGCGCTACGGGGACAAAGGCGACCATCTCTGGAAGCCCGTGGCACTCGACCGCGACTGGGCGTTCGAGCGCACCGATGGCGTGCTCGCCCGCCTCGGGAGCATTGACCGGCGCGAATTGGTCTCGTTCGATCGGCACTACCCGTCGTTGTTCGGGCTCACGTTCGAGGTCACCTACATCGATCGACGGTTCCTGCAGCAGCTCGAACGACCCGCGTTCGACTCGGCCGCGCAGATGCTCCAACGGGCCTGGACCGATTCCGTGATTCGCGATGCGGTCGACCGCATGCCGGCGCCGATGCGCGCGAAGCGCGGCGCGTTCATGATCGATGCCCTACGGCATCGGCGGCGCGATCTGGCGCGCGAGGCCGACCGGTTCTATCGCCAACTGGCGTGGGATGCGGATGTGCACTCGATGACGAAGGCCTCCGTGGTGGAGATCACCCGGCAGCCCGACAGCGTCGAGATCCGCATGCAGGTCCAAGACGCCCCGGCCGTCGATCCGTACTTCGATCGCCACTTCGTCCGTGGGGAGACGCACGAAGTGCGATTGTACTTGGACGGCGGACCGGACAGCATCGTCGTTCGCGGCGGCGGCGATGCCGTGAAGATTCGCATTATCGCGGGCGCCAACGGCGACGTCCTCGTGGATTCGACCGGCGATGATCCCGGACAAACGCGGATCTTCGACCACGGACATCCCGTCCGCGTGATCAATGCGCACGCGGTCGGTGCGGACCACCGGCGGTGGACCCCGGCCCATGTTTCGCCGGGGGATCACGTCTTCGATTTCGGCGAGTCGTGCCTCGTGCTGCCAGGCGCCCGGGGTGGCTCCGATGAGGGCATCATCGGTGGGCTCGATCTCACGTGCAATGAACTGGGATTCCGTCGCCAGCCTTGGGCCGTCAGCAACACGATCGCCGTGCGCTACGCGACCGGCACCGGCGGCGTCAGCCTTGATTACCTCGGGCAACTCCGACCGGTCGGCAGTCACGAGATCTGGTCGCTGCACGCCTCGGCGACGAGCTCCCAATACACGTGGTTCTTCGGGAACGGCGACGAAACGAGCAAGAATTTTGGCGAAGGTTCCTATCGCGGTCGCGAGTCCTACTTCGAGATCGGCCCCGGACTGTCCATTCCGTTCGACCAGTACACCAACCTGACCATCGCGCCGTTCCTCCGTTACTGGCAGACTGGGCAGCTCGGCGGTCTCCTCGCGCAATCGCGTCCGTACGGCGTGGGGCCCTTCGGCTCGATCGGCGGAAAGATCTCGGCGCAATTCGACACGCGCGACGATCGTGGGTACACGCTGCACGGCGTGCTGCTCGATGCCACGGGCCTCGCGGTCCCGGGCGTCTGGGACGCCCGCGAGGCGTACGGCAAGGCGCGGGCGACGGCATCGATGTATGTGACTCCGCCATCGAGTTTCTTCTACCACCCGACACTCGCCCTCCGCGTCGGCGGCGAGAAAGTCTGGGGCGTCGCACCCTACCAAGACATGGCGCACATCGGCGCCGCGGGCGCGGGAGAGCCGTTCAGCGTCCGCGGCTACATCGCCGATCGATTCACCGGAACAGCGGCCGCCTTCGGCAACGCCCAGGTGGAGTTGCCGCTGGTGCAGACGCAGCTCGTTGTTCGCACCACGATCGGGCTCCTGGCCGTGAATGACATCGGCCGGGTGTTCGTGCCGGGCGAGCATGCATCGCAGTGGCACGATGGGTACGGCGGCGGATTCTTCATCGCGCCGCACCCTAGCATCGTCACCGCGAATGTCCTGCTGGTCCACGGGACCGACGGGACTCGATTCTATTTCGGTTACGGTACGGGGCTCTAGCCGTATCTTTCCGTATGATCCTACTCGACCAGGCGGGCGCCGGCGTGGGCGGCGTCCGGTTCTTCCCCGTCCCGCGCGGACCCCGGCGCGTGGTCGAGCACTTCTGGGTCCAGCACGAACACACGGGCCATTCCGCCGGGCAAACCTGGCGTATCATCCCCGACACGGGTGCCCATGTGATCTTCGTGGTCTCGCGCGAGCGCCCGGGTCTCTCGACGCGATGTTATCTCATCGGCGCGCGCTCTTGCTTCACCGATGTCGCCGTGGCGAATCGGATCTTCACGCTCGGAGCGCGCTTGCGTGCCGGCGCGTTACCCGTGCTGACTCGCTTCCCGGCATCCGATTTCACCGATCGCGGCATACCAGTCGAGGAAAGCTTCGGCTCGCGCGGCAAGATGCTGCACGAACGGCTCGGTGCAACGCACTCGCCGGCCGCCGCGGTCGCCGTCATGGCTGAGTTCCTGAGCCGCGAGTGCGGCGACCGAGCGATGCCGCGCTTTCCGCTCGCACACTGCCATCGCGTCGAGGACATGGCGTCCGCCCTGGGATGGCCGGTCCGGACGTTGCACTTACGCGCGGTCGAGAACCTCGGGTTGTCTCCGAAACGCGCCTTGCGGATCGAACGCCTCCACCGTGCCCTGGTTGGGTTTCAGGCGCGTTCCGATGGATGGGCGCAGATCGCGGCCAATGCCGGCTTCACCGATCAGGCGCACCTGATCCGGGAATTTCAGAGTCTGCTCGGAGAAACTCCCACGGCCTGGGGCCGCCGCGCCTATTGCGCGTCAGCCGTCAGATCATGAACGGCGGCACCGAAACTGATTTTGCCGTCGAGATACGCCCGCCAATCTTTCTCGAGCGCCGCACGATACTTTGGCCAGTTGCCGCGCGTGTAGACGCCCTGTGCATACGCGTACGGCGTGAAGTTGGCCTGTTCGGTCGGCGGCAACAGGCGGCGAAGCTCGACACCTGAGGTGTAGAACAGTACGGCATGCCAAAGAGGCGCCAGTCCCGATTGAGGGTCGCCACAATCGTTGCGCTCCACGCGGCATTGCGCGGCGAGCGCGTTCCTCAGCGTGTCGGCGAAAGTATGTGACGCTTCATGAAAGAGCACCTCAAATCCGCTCAGCCCTTGGTTGCTCGAATCGCTGCTCGAAAACGTCGTATGCGGCGGCAACGTGGTGAAGGCGTGGCCAACGGCTGACACGTAATAGCCAACGTCCACCCGAATCGGCTCAGCGGGCCACCCTTGGCGCAAGTCTCTCGTCATCGCCGCCGCCAGCTTCCCACCGATCTCTCGCTCCCGTTCCGCTTGCGAGGCGATCCAGTTTTTGTTGGACTGATCGTGCGCCGTCCACCAATACTTTCGGTACACCGGCGCCGCGCTTCGCAGGGCGGCGACTACATCGGGCGGTAGGTTCATTGGCTGCAAGCTCGCGCCATCGTCACGCTGCGTCGCGAGACTATCATTGACCTGAATGAGCTCGTCATCGAACACTTGCTGACGCGTTCCGAAATGCGCCGCGTATGCATTGACCGTCGCGCTCCAATCCGCCTCATCCCGCTTGTCCATATTGCGCGCTGAAAGCAGTGCGCTGCTTTGCAGACGACGGTCAGCCTTGCCCGCGCGGAGCAGCGCTTCGTGCAGCAGGACCTGATGGAGATTGACCCAAAAGTTGCTGTGAAAATCGAAGCGCGGGACCGCTCCCGATGATCCCGCGAGTGTCATGCAGGTACAAACTGACAAGACGTATCCGCGCACTGATGCCTGCTTCAACAATGTGGCCTCGTTCAAGACGTTTGCCGTTAACTAAGCGCCGGCGACGACCATTGTCTTGAACAAATCGGCAACCCGAAAATCGGACCTGGCCCAGCGACCTCAGCTGTCGTAGGCCATCACTAACAGGGTCACGAGGATCGTCCCACCAGGCGGCGGAACCATCCCTACCGGTTTGCCTTAATGTGTGGCGCCACCCAACATTGGGCCGTGACCGAACGTCAACGGACGACGCGCGCGTGGACCATCGCCGTGGTCGCATGGGCCGGCGTGGCCGGCATCTCGGCGCTCCAGACTGGCTTCTACTTGCAGCAGCGCGGCGAGCCGATCGCCTGGGGGAGCCTGCTCCTCACACGGGTGGTGGATTGGGAGCTTTGCCTCGCGTTCGTGCCTGTCGTTCTCTGGCTCATTCGCCGGTCGACCCTCCTGTCCGGTCGTCGATGGCGTCTCGCTGGCTCCGTGCTCGCCGCCGCTCTCATATTCGCGCCGGTCAAGTACGCCGTCTTGACGCCGGTTACCCATTGGCTCGAGCCGGCGACTCACGCCCAGACGATCGGTCAAGCGGTCGTCGCCAACTTCTTTACCGAGGTGCTGTTCCTCATCGGTATCGCGATCGCCGTGTATGCGATCGAGTTATATCGCGCCGTCCAGCTGGAGCAGATGGAACGCGTGCGATTGGCGCGGGAGTTGGCCGAGTCACGATTGGATGCGCTCACGATGCAGCTGCACCCGCACTTTCTGTTCAATACCCTGAACAGCGCCGTCTCGCTCATCGCGCGCGATCCACGCGCCGCCGAAGACATGATCACGGATCTGAGCGGAATGCTGCAGGAGACGTTGCGCGCCGGAGGTCACGAAGTCCCGCTGGCCGCGGAGGTGGACATCCTCGACGTATATCTCCGCATCATGCGCTATCGGTTCGGTGATCGCCTCGTCGCCTGCATCGATATCGAGCCGGCGGCTCGATCGGCGCTGGTGCCCCGGTTCCTGCTGCAACCTCTCGTCGAAAACGCCATCGAACACGGGTTCACCGACGGCGGCATCGGGCGGATCGGGATCACCGCCACGACGCACGACTCCCGAGTCACGATCGCGATTCGCGACAATGGCGGCGGCTTTCCCAGCACCGATCGGGCGTCGGCACCGGGTCGCGGCATCGGCCTCGCCAACACGCGGCGACGGCTCGATCAGATGTACGGCCGCGACTCCGCGTTGACGATCACCTCGGATGCGGGAGGCGCCACGGTGTCGATCACAATGCCCTACCGTACCGGCGAGACGGGACGGTGACCCGAACGGTGTTGATCGTCGACGATGAGGCGCTGGCGCGTGACCGCCTCCGCGATCTCATCGCCGAACACGAAGGCGTCAGCGTGGTCGGCGAATGCGACCGCGGCGAAATCGCGGTCGACCGCATCTGTACGCTCACGCCGGACATCGTCTTCCTCGACATCCAGATGCCGGGAATGGACGGATTCGATGTCGTGGACGCGATGCTCGATGTGGTACCGGTCGAGCGCACGCCGGCCGTCATATTCGTCACGGCGTTCGATGCATACGCCATTCGGGCCTTCGAGGCGAACGCGCTCGATTACATCCAGAAGCCCGTGGCGCGCCCACGCCTGGCGCAGTCACTCGAACGGGCGCGGCGACAACTCGATCTCCGCGAGGCCGCGACGCCGCAAGCGGCGGCCTTACGATCGGCGAGGCAGGTGGTGCGCGGATACACGACCCGGTTCGCGGTGCGGCGCGACGATGTCGTGCACTTTGTGCGTGCCGAGGCCGTCGATTGGATCGACGCGTCCGGCAATTATGTGCAGTTGCACGCCGGCGGCGCCGCGTACCTCTTGCGGAGCACGATGGGCGATATCGAGGGACGACTCGACCCCCGGCACTTTGCGCGCGTCCATCGGTCGGCCATCGTCAATCTCAACCGCATCGCGCGGATCGAGCCATTCACCCATGGCGAATACGTGCTCATTGTCGCCGACGGGGCGCGAGTGCGATCGAGTCGCGCCTACAGCGGCCGTTTGCGCGAACTGCTCCACCGCGGGATGGAGTGACGGCGACGGGACCGTCCCGCTCTCAGGCGGAATCGTCACATTCGCCGCGCGGATTCGCGGCCGGTGCGTCATCCTGGGGGAGGTTTTTCGACTCCCTCCGACCGGAGCGCACATGCGCGCATCATTGCTTTCGATTGCGATAGCGATCTCTGTCCTGGCCGTTCTGCCGGCCGCGGCGCAAACGAGCGCCGACACCTCCGGCATTCGTGCGACAGCCCACGACTATATAGACGGATGGTATTCAGGCGACGCCGATCGGATGGAG
>DASRDS010000316.1:0-21089 GCA_035652495.1 Gemmatimonadaceae bacterium | reverse complement strand
ATGCCGAGCGACAGCTCGGCATCGGGATCGCCGGCGGCCGCCGCGCGTTGGCAGACGGGCGCCGCGGTGGTCCACTGTCCGGCCAGCGCGCTCGACGAGCAGTCCCGGATGGCCTCCGCGAGGCCGATCGTGTCGCGAGGGTTGATGTGAGTCTTGCGACGCACGGGCGCGGGCGCCGGCTTCTGAACTGCCGGTGGAGGCGGTGTCGGCGCAGGCGGGGGCGCCGCGGCGACTGTGGTTGTGTCAGGCGCTGGTAGCGGCTTAGCCGTATCAACAACTGGCGTTGGTGTCGGCGTCGGCGTCGTGTCTGGAGCAACGGCTACGGGGGCTGGCTCCGACTTAGGTCTCAGCGCCAGTACGACAAAGACGACGCCGATAACGAGGATGACGGCAACCGCGCCGAACACGACCGCCTTTGGCAGCGGCCGACGCGCGGGCGCCGCTCGTCTCGGGGGTAGCGGCGCCGATGGCGGTGGTGCCGCGATAATCGGGACAGTCGGTTCTGGAATAGGCGTCGTCGTCCGACGCTTCTGTGGCGGTGGCGTCGCCGAGGGCGGCAGGTGTCGCGATGGGACGGGGGGTGGCGGAGGTGGTGGCGCTGCGGCCGCTAGCGGTGCCGCCGATACCGGCGACAGGGTGAGTACCAACTCGAGCGAATACGCGAGCGTGCCGTCCGCCTCAATGCCCTCGCGATTCAAAAGCAGCGCGACGACATCCGCCGTGTTGAGATCGACGGCGAAGTACACCGTGTCTCCTCCTTCGGCGCGAGGAATCGACCCGAGAACGTCGAATCGCCCCTCGGCCGCTCCGCGCACGGCATCGAGCAGTCTTTCCTGGGACGGGCCGTCAGCGGACTTGGCCTGCGCGCCGAAGACCTCTCGCCCGCAATTGGGGCAGAACTGTCCCCACGTCCGCAGGTCGTCCATGCAGTACGAGCACACCGCGCCGTCCGCCGGCACCGTGGCATCCAAGACGTGCGAGATCGTCAGCGGGGCGGATGGATCATCCGAGGGACGTCTCGCGATTGCCACCTGACCGGTGGCCCGCTCGCGGGCGAGGTAGACGGCCTGGCCGTCTACCCGCCCGAACTCCGCGAGCAAATTGTACTGCTCGTTCATGCCCCGTACTGTAGCAGGTCATCCGCAGCCTGACGAGACCGGCCCCGTATCGTTCCAGTTGCGCGCGCCATCGGCGGGAAGGTTCGGATCCGCCTGCCGCTCCGACAGCGGATACGTGAGCCGCCTGGGCGGGGACCCGACCAACACCGGGAATCCCGTCCGTTTCCAATCGTTCCACACCTCCGGATTCTGGAATAGAGCGACCGACTTCTCATTCATGATCGCCTGGAGCGAAAGGGTCACTATCGGAGTGGCACCGGCGGCGGCCCGCTCGGCGTTGAGATAGGTCAACGCAAGTCCGTTCTTCAGCTGACAGGCGGCTTCCGCGAGAATGAGCTCATTCTCGGCGTACGTCACGATCGGTTGTGGAAACCCCGGTGCGCTCCGGGTATCCGAAAGGTTCGAGATATTGGCGGCATCGACCGGCGGGACCGCGGGCGCTACACCGTCGTAATTCCCGTCACCGCCCACCGTCCAATACGCTGGAAGGCGCGGATCATTGTCGGCGTTCATGATATCGATGATCGTGCTCGCGGCCACGATGTCACCGATATAGATGTTCTGGAAATCCGACCAGATGTTGGCCGTCACCGCCGTCGTGCCATGCACTGACGTGAAATCGCTGGCCCCCGTCGAGTCGCGAATCCCAATCAGGGCCGCGGCCGTCGCCGAGTCGTACATCGCGGGGCCCAACCGCGCCGCCATGTGCATGAAAATCCGAGCGCGGAGCGTGTTGGCGACCGCGGTCCAGAAGGCCGGCGGATTATTGCCGTCGGTCGACGTCGCGACACCGGAGAGGTTGTCGTACCCCTGCGCGCCGGCGTTCGTCGGACCGCTGGCGGCGAGATAGATGGTGGCGTTCGCCAACGCGGTCAAGAGACTGTCATAGACGGCTTGCTGCGGCTGGACTTTGGGCGCCTTGTACAGCGCCGGCTGGGCTGCCTGCGCATACGGCACATCACCCCAAATATCCGCGGCCATGCTGATCTGCATGGCCTCGAGCACGATCGCCTCCCCCGCGAAGATCGAGTCGCCCTCGGCCAGCGAGCGTTGCTCGATCGTGCGGAGGTCGATGAGGCCCCCGCCGCCGTACACGCGCGACCAGTTGTTGAGGTAGTCATCGACGCCGTACGAGTACAGACTCAGGTTATTGAACGGTGAGGCCTGGCCGGAGAAACTCTCCATCCAAAGCGCGACCGTCCGACCGAGCTGGCCTTCGACCTGCGAGTACAGGTTCGCCTGCGCACCGGTGAACAATGGACCCGTGGACGCGGTCGACGGGTCGTTCGGGTTGTGGTTGAGATCCTTGCTATCCAGGAATTGCCGGCAGCCCGTCGTCACCAGAAGGGCCACACCGAGCAGCACGAGTGGGCGTCGCATGGTGATCACCGGGTGATGGTCAGAGTGAAGACGAACGACCGCGTCTGCGGAATGCCGAAGTAATCGATGCCCTGCGCCGCTGTTTCGGCGCCGCCCGCGTTCACTTCGGGGTCCGCGCCCTTGTACTTCGTCCATATCGCGAGATTCCGCGCGGCGGCCCGCACCTCGATGTTCGACAACCCGAGATTGTGGGTGATGAATCGACTGTCGAACGTATAGGCGATCGACAGCTCGCGGAGGCGAATGAACGAGCCATCCTCCATGTACGGGGTTTGGATGCTCGGGAAGATCCCGCCCATGTAATTCTGGAACCAGTTCTGATCGAGCACGGCCTTGGTACCCGCGCCGGGCCCACCCACCGGACCTGGCATGAAATTCTGGCCGAACACGACTGACTTGTTCCGGAGCTGCGCGGACTGGAGGGACGTGCCGTAGAAGTCGAGCGTCTGGAGCGTCGCATCGTAAATCGTCCCACCTTCGCGCACATCCACCAAACCCGAGAACGAGATGTGCTTGAACCGGAACGTCGAATGGAGATTGCCGGTCCAACGCGGATCCGGGTTCCCGATGACGCGTTGATTCGGGTCGAGGATGGGATACCCCGCCCCCTCGGCGCCGTTTGCGGTACCATTGTCGATGAACAGCGCGTGCTGGCGGCGCTGTGCGGCCGTGCAGTTCGCATCGACGTTGTAGCCATCGAGGACGATCCCGCGGCCGCATCGCACATAGTCATAGCCGCGGAAAGTGTCGACGCCGTAGCCGAGCTCCGTGGCGGTGAAGCCGAATCCGCCCAAACCGCCAAAGGGCACGAACTGCAATCCGGCGAGATTGGTGACCTTGTTCCAGTTCGCCGCGTACGTCGCGCCGACTTCCCAGTCGATGTCGCGGGATTTGACCGGTCGGACGTTCAGCGACAATTCCACGCCGTCATTCCGGATCGCCGCGGCGTTCGCCCACTGGTTCGTGTACCCGGAGGCCGAGGCGACCGGCAGCGCGAGAATCGCGTTGTCGGTGGTCTTGTGGTAGAACGTGATCTCGAGATCGGACCGGTCCTTGAAGAGACCGAGATCGACACCAGCCTCGAGCTCTTTGGTGCGTTCCGGTTTGAGGGTATTGGGCTCGGTGTCCGGCGTGAACAATCCCGCGTTGCCGTTCCCCTGCGCCGCGAGGTTCGCGGCGCTGAAGAAATCGCCGAACGCGCCGGCCGCCTGATAGAAATGCACCGTCTCGTACGGGAGGGGCTCCGTTCCGCTCTCGCCAAAGGCCACGCGCAGCTTGCCATAGTTGATGATCGGATTCAGCGCATGCCCGATCAGTTTCGTGAACTCCCACGCGCCGCTGGCGTTCGGGAACCAGGCATACTGGTTCGACCGCGAGAAGGTCGATGATCCGTCGTAGCGGAGGCCAGCCTTCAGGAAGAGTTGTTGCGCCAGATCCAACGTGCCCTGGGAGAAATATCCGTCGTCGTGCACGTAGGATTGCAGATTGAACGCCGGCGTCCGCTGCCCGTTGGTGTTGTCGAGCGAGTACGGATAGTCGGCCAGCAAGCCGTCGCCCACAAGGCCGAGCGTCTGATTGCTGCGCGCGTTGAGGTTTTGACCGAGGGTAAACGTCCCTTGGACGTTCTGCCCACGGCTCCAAGATGCCGTGGCGTTCAGGTTGTGATCGAGCTGAAAGTTATCGAGGTCGAGGCCGATCACCTGGCCGGTCGAGTACGCCGTTTGCGAGTTGCCGATGGGTGCGGCTTGCACGCGCGCGTCATGCGCGTAGTCCACGCCGAGGGTGTACGCGAACCGGAGCCATGAGATCGCCTGCCAGCTGGCGCCGATGCTGCCAACTACACGGTTCGTGTTCGTCGAGCTCTGATTGGTCAGCGCCGAGAAGAACGGATCATCATACCCGCGCGAGGCCGCGGCATCGGCCGGCGTCGGGAAAGGAAAGCGGAACGACCGCTGCTGGCCGTACTTCGGGTCGAGATATTGCCTGTTGTTGAAGTCGGGCGGCGTGAGCCAGGACGTCCACGTGATGCTGCTGTAGTTGTAGCCCTTCTGCACGGCGTCCTGCGTCGTGTTCGCGAACTGCACATTGCCGTTGAGACGAAGGTTCGGCAAAATCTCGTGGTCCGCTTTGAGTCGGACGGCCGTGCGGTGCAGATAGTTATGCGGGCCGATCACGACGCCGTTCTGGTCCGTATAGGAGCCGGAGGCGAAGAACGTCGTTTTTTGATCTCCGCCCGAGATGCTGAGCGCATTGTCCGTCATCGGGCCGGTCTGAAACACTTCGTCCGCGTGATCGTAGGTGGGCGTGCCGGCGCCGAGGCGTTCGCCCCAGCTGACGCCGTCCGTGAGACAGCTCGCGCCATCGGCCCCGGACGAGCAGGCGTCGATCACGCCGAGCGTGCCTTCGCCGAATGTCCGTTGGAGTGGCACAAATGTGGGGACGGTGCTCAACCCGTACTGACTCCGGAACGTCGTCGTGGTTTTGCCCGAACGACCGGACTTGGTCGTGATCAACACGACGCCCTGCCCTGCGCGGGCACCGTAAATGGCGCCGGCCGCTGCGCCCTTCAGGATCTCGATCGAGGCGATGTCGTCAGGGTTGATATCGATCGCGCGGTTGGGCGAGGCGACGCCACCTTCCGGTCCGCCCGTCTGGGGGTCCAATGCGGCTACCGTGGTCGTCGAGTTATCGATCGGCACACCGTCGACGACGAACAGCGGCTCGCTCGGCCGACCGACCGTGTTTTCGCCTCGAATGAGGATCGAGGCCGAGGCGCCGGGATCACCGGCGTTCGACGTCACGTTGACACCGGGTGCTTTCGCCGATATCGCGTCGACGACGTTGGCTTCGTTGCTGCGCGAGATCGCGCCGGAGTCGACGCTCGATCGCGCGTTGGCGATCTTTTGCACCTCGCGCGAAGTGCCCGCGCCGGTCACGACGACTTCGCCGAGACGCAGCGGATTCGACTCGAGCGCGAAGTCGAGATCCGCGAGTGGCGGGGTCAGGACGAGCGACTTGGTCGCGGCCTTGAAGCCGAGGGACCGGACCGTGACCTGCACGGTCTGGCCGGTGGCGGCGCTGGCCGGGATACTCAGGACGTAGTGTCCGTCTTCACGGCTCTGCGTGACGAGGTTCATGCCCGTAACCGCGACCTGCGCGAATCCGAGCGGTTGGCCTTCGATCGATCGGACCGTTCCCTTGATCTGGACAGTAGGGCCGGCCTCTTGTGCTCCCGCGATGGTGGGCGCGAACGCCAGAGCCAGCCATTGCAGACGACGTAGCAGTATCACAACGCGCCCTCGGAGAAAGGGGAAACTCCCGTCGATCGTGAGAAATCGACGGGACAGCACGAGTGCTATACGGTCGAACGCTCGGGCGATTACGGACCGGCGCGCCGAAACATTCCGGAACGCGTGGGGTGCGCATCCGGGGCGCTGCGTGACTGCGGGCACGAACGTGAGGCGCTTGGCGCGATCACAATCTCGGCTATATAGAGATCGCCTGAGACTGTGTCAATAACGTTATCTTAAAACGCATGACCGAGACTCTGAGCCGTACCGAGCGTCGTGCATCGTCCACGCGCACGTTCACCGTACACAATCCAGCGACGTTGGAAGGGATCGCCGATGTCCCTGACGCGACCGCGGACGATGCGCGCGCCGCGATAGCGAGCGCTGCGCGTGCGCTGCCAGCCTGGACGGCAGTGACGGCGCTGGAACGGGCACGGGTGCTCCGGCGAGCCGAGGCGATCATGCTCGAACGGGCCGACGCGCTGGGACGGACGTTGACGCTCGAAGGAGGCAAACCGCTCGCTGAGGCTCGGGGTGAGATCGCCTATGCGGCGAGCTTCTTCGGCTGGTTCGCGGGCGAGGCCGAGCGGGTGTATGGCCGGACGATCCCGGCGTCGTCGCCGAGCAAGCGGTTGATGGTGATACGACAGCCGGTGGGTGTCGTCGCCGCCATCACGCCGTGGAATTTTCCGGCGGCCATGGTGACACGCAAAGTCGGCCCGGCCATCGCGGCCGGGTGCTCGGTCGTGCTCAAGCCGGCCGAGCAGACGCCGCTGACCGCGATCGCGATCGCGGATATCCTCACCGAGGCGGGCCTGCCCGAGGGTGTGCTCACCGTCGTCACGACGAGCGATCCCGCGGCCGTCGGGAATGAGCTGCTGCATTCGGATATCGTGCGAAAGATCACGTTTACCGGCTCGACTGAGGTCGGCAAGTACCTCATGCGCGAGGCCGCCGGATCGGTCAAACGCGTATCGTTGGAGCTCGGCGGGCACGCGCCGTTCATCGTGTTCGGCGATGCCGACATCGAGGCGGCCGCGAAGGGCGCCATCGCGTCCAAGTTTCGCAACGCTGGACAGACGTGTGTGTGCGCGAATCGCATCTATGTCCACGCGTCGGTCGCCGACAAATTCACGGATGCCTTTGTCCCGCTCGTCCAGTCTCTCAAAGTCGGCAACGGTGTGGACGCGGGCGTGACGATTGGCCCACTCATCGATCAAGCCGGCGTCAACAAAGTCGAGACGCATGTCGCTGACGCGACCTCGCACGGTGCGCATGTGCGCATCGGTGGGCATCGACCGTCCGGCCGCGGCTATTTCTTCGAGCCCACGGTGCTGACGGATGTGAAGGACTCGATGCTCGTGATGCGCGAGGAGACGTTCGGACCCGTGGCGCCCATCGCGACCTTCGAGTCCGAGGACGAGGTCATCGAACGCGCCAATCGCGGGCCGTATGGGCTTGCCGGCTACTTCTACACGCGGGATTTGAGCCGCGCGTGGCGGGTGGCTGAGCGGCTGCAGTACGGTATCATTGGGCTCAACGACGCCCTGCCATCCGTGGCTCAGGCTCCGTTTGGCGGATTCAAGGAGTCCGGGCTTGGGAGCGAGGGTGGAAGCGAGGGCATGGAGGCTTTCCTCGAGACCAAGTACGTCTCGATAGGCCTGTGATCGCCCTCGCGCTGTTCCTGCTCGCGGCGTGCGATAGCTCCGGTGCCGCGAGCGTCGAACAGGAATGGCTCTCCCACGAGCACGAACCGGCGCCCCTGGAGCACATTCTCGCGCCGGACTTCCTGCACGCGCTTGGTTCGGGTCAGTTCATCACGAAGACGCAGCACATTGGCTACGTGGCCCAGCATCCGGCGAACCCCGGCTTCCGCGCGCATTTCGAGCGCCTCGATGTGCGCATCGTGAACGGTGTCGCGGTTGCGACTGGGATTGTCGCGGCACGTGACAGTGCCGCCGCCACCACCGACCGACGCACCGTGTTCACTGATGTCTTCGCCTGCCGAGATGGACGCTGGCAGGCGGTGAGTGCGCAGGAAACGCCGATTCGCTAGTCAGTACCAGCCGATCGGCTTCTCGTCGAGGTTGATGTACACCTGCTTGGTCTCGAGATACTCCTCGACACCCCAGTGACCAAGCTCGCGGCCGAAACCTGAAGCTTTGTAGCCGCCCCACGGCGCTTCGATCATGGTCGGCTGCATGTGATTCACCCACACGATGCCGGCCTCGAGCTCCTTCACGACTCGGAACGCCTTGTAGATGTCGCGGGTCCAGACCGCGGCGGCGAGGCCATAGTCTGTCGCGTTCGCGATGCGAATGGCGTCGGCTTCGTCGGTGAATGGAATGACCGAAGCGACCGGACCGAAGATTTCTTCCTGCGCGATGCGGGCGCTGTTGTCTACGTCGTAGAAGATCGTGGGCTCGACGTACCAGCCCTTGCCCTTCGAGACACTTCCCCCAACCGCGACCTTCGCCTCTTTCGCGCCGATCGCGAGATATTCTTTCACTCGGTCTCTTTGCTCGGCACTCACCAAGGGACCCATCTTCGTCGCGCGATCGAGCCCGTTGCCGACCGTGATCGTCTTGGTCTTCTCGCTCATGGCCTCGACGAACTTTTTGTATATGTCCTTCTGAACGAGGACGCGACTGCCGGCCGAACAGACTTCACCTTGATTGATGAACACGCCGAACAGCGCGCCATCGATCGCCGCTTCAAAGTCGGCGTCGGCAAAGAAAATGTTCGGCGACTTGCCGCCCAGCTCCAATGACACGCGCTTGAGCGAGTCAGCAGCCTCTCGCATGATCGTGCGACCGACCGCCGCGCTACCTGTGAAAGCGATCTTGCGGACATCCTTGTGCCGAACGATGGGCGCGCCGGCGCCGGGACCATCGCCAGTGACGATGTTCACGACACCAGCCGGCAGACCGATGGATTCGAAATCCTCGGCCAGCGCGAGCAACGACAGCGGTGTCTGCTCGGCCGGCTTGATGACGATCGTACACCCCGCGGCCAGGGCGGGCCCGAGTTTCCATGCCGCCATCCCGAGCGGGTAATTCCACGGAATAATCTGTCCCGCGACACCCATGGGCTCGCGCAACGCAAGCGTGACCGCGGGCGCGGGCACGGGAATCACCTCGCCGTTGATCTTGGTGGCGAGCCCGCCATAATACTCGAAGCACGTGGCCGAGTCGTCCATGTCATACTCAGCCTCCACGATGGGCTTGCCTGAGTTCCGCGTCTCGATCTCGGCCAACTCGGCCCGTCGCGCGCGGATGCGCTCGGCGATCCGGAAGAGCACGCGACCGCGTTCCTGAGCGCTGGTCCCGCGCCACACGTCGTAAAACGCGGTCTTGGCCGCGCTGACCGCGCGATCGATATCGGCGGCTTTGCCGGCCGGCACCGTGGCCATCACCTCTTCCGTCGCGGGCTCGTAGACGGGGAGCGTGGACTGGTCGATCGCGTCCACGAATTTGCCGTTGATGTACATCTTGTACGTGCGCATAGGATCAGTCTTCCATGAGGCGGGACCAGATCACGATAACTCCGACGGATACAGCGAAGATCAGCGTCGAGATGGCGTTCACCTCCGGCGTGATCCCGCGGCGGAGCACGCCCCAGATCTGTAAGGGAAGCGTATTCTGGCGGCCGATCAGAAAAAAGGTCACCGCGATTTCATCCAGACTCAGCGTAAAAACAAGTAGTCCGGCGCCAAGAAGCGCGGTCCGGATCGTCGGCAGCGTCACATACCAAAAGGTTCGCCAGCCGTTCGCGTACAGATCCGCGCTCGCCTCCTCGAGTGACCGATCCACTCGCTGCAGTCTCGCGAACACCTGTGTCACGACAACCGATGTGAGCGCGGCGCCATGGCCTATGACGACGGGCCACCCGGGAATTGCCGGATAGCCCGCGGACAAGCTCACGTGCAGAAAAGAGAAGTAACTGAGCAAGGCCACGCCGGTGATGATGCCCGGTAAAATCAGTGGTAATAGTACCAATTGCCGAAAGGCCGCTTTCCCTGGAAACTCGACCCGATCGAGCACAAAGGCGCCTGGCACGCCAACAAGCACCGCGATCACCACGGCCATCAGAGCCAACTCTAAACTCGCCCATGTCGCCGACAGCATACCGCGATCGTGCGCCAATACACCATACCACTTGAGCGTGCCGAGCTTGAGCGGCCAGGCGATGATACTCTCAGTGTGAAACGAGTACAGCACCACCACCGCGAGCGGCAGATAGATAAACGCGAAAACCGCCGCGCTGTACGCGTACAACGGCCAATCGCGTTTCATCGATACTTCCGCGCGGCCGGGCCGGCGCGATTCGCGAGCCACAGCAGTGTCAATGTCAGCGTCAGCATGACCACCGAGACGGCGGCGCCGAGTGGCCAGTCGGACGAAACGCCGAACAGACTCCACACGAGATTCGAGACCATGAGCGCGCTGTCATTGCCGCCGAGGAGCTGTGGCGCGAGGAAGTCGCCCATGCTGAGCACGAATGCGAATGTGCAGCCTGCCAGAACTCCCGGCAGCGACAACGGTAGAGTGACATGAATAAAAGTTCGCCAGCGGTTGCCGTAGAGATCCTGGCTCGCCTCACGCAGCGACGGCGGGATCGACTCGAGCACGGCATAGATCGGCATCAGCGTGAACGGCGTATAGATGTGGGTCAGCGCGATCACGACCGCCGCCGTGCTGTACAAGAAGAACGTCACCGGCTCGTGCACGATACCGATCGCCTGCAGCACGCCGTTGACCACACCTTGTTGGCCCAGGATGATCTTCCACGCATACGCGCGAACCAAGTAGCTCACCCAGAGCGGGATGATCACCGCCATGTACAGCAGCTGCTTGTGGCGTTGAACCTTGAACGCCAGCAGGTACGCGAGCGGATACGAGAGCACGAGGGACGCCACCGTGACCCTCAGTGCGACTCCCGCTGAATACAATATGGTCGACGGATACAGCGACGTACCGAACAGGCGCGCGTAGTTGGCGAGCGTGAATTCGTGCGTTGGGCGACCGTTGGGGCCTTGATGCCAGAACGACTGTATCAGGAGCAGTGCGTAGGGCAGCAATAACGTGAGCGCGACCCAGACCAGTGGGATCGCGGTACCAACGAGGATCCAGGGCCTGCGACGGTCAGCCATTGCCACCGTCACTCACGGACAATGACGGCCCGAGATGTATCCCATCGCACGATGATGGCGGCGCCGATCTCGGGCGGCGTGTTCGTCAACGCCACGAGCGTCTGACCGTCGGACAGCCGTACGCCGACGCGAGAGGTCGAGCCGACGAACGTGACAGCGTCGATGACTCCCTTTTTTCCATCCCCTGCCATGGCCAACTGAATGTGCTCCGGACGGATAGAAATCTCGTTGCCCCCAATCCGAAGCAAATTCGTATCGCCGATGAAGTCGGCGACGTAACGGGTGCGCGGGCAATCGTACATCTCGCGCGGCGTGCCGACTTGCTCAATGCGCCCGGCGCGCATCAGAACAATGCGATCGGACATCGTGAGCGCCTCTTCCTGGTCGTGCGTCACGTAGATAAACGTGATGCCGACCTGAGTCTGCAGCTGCTTGAGCTCCAACTGCATCTCGCGCCGAAGCTTCAAGTCGAGCGCGCCGAGCGGTTCGTCGAGCAACAGCACGCGAGGCCGGTTCACGAGCGCGCGCGCGAGCGCTACGCGCTGTTGCTGACCACCTGAGAGTTGTTTCGGCATACGGCCCCCCAGCTCAGCGAGCCGCACCATGGCTAGCGCTTCGTCTACCCGACTCGTGATCTCGGCTGGCGCGACTTTTTGCATGCGCAGGCCGTAGCCGACGTTGTCCCGCACTGTCATGTGCGGGAAGAGCGCGTAATGCTGGAAGACCGTGTTGACCGGACGGCGGAACGGTGGGAGTGGGGCGAGGTCGACGCCATCCATCAGGATCGCGCCGGCCGTCGGAATGTCGAAGCCCGCGATCAAGCGCAACGTCGTCGTTTTGCCTGAGCCCGACGCGCCGAGCACCGTCAGGAACTCACCGGCGTGCACCGACAGGTTCACGTCATCGAGCGCCACGAAATCGCCGAACCGACGAGACAGCCCTCGCAGTTCGAGCAATTCAGTACGACCACTCACTTGCCAGCCTTGATCTCGTTCCAAATCTCCTGATACTTCTCGCGCCGCGGACTCCACTGCCAGAAATTCACATGCGCCGCATACTCGGCGACATCATGCTGCCCGGCCGCCTGATCCGCCGTCATGTAAGTCTTGGCCGTGGGATTCGCGACGATGTAGCCGGTGACATCGGCGAGCAGCTTCTGCGTGAAGGGCTGGGCGGCATACTCGAGCCACGCGTAGGCAGCATCGAGGTTCTGCGCGCCAGATGTGAGCACCCAGTGGTCGGCCCACGCGGTCGTGCCCTCTTTGGGAATGGTCTCGCCAGCCGGGAACTTGGCGAGCCGCAACTGGTGCGTCATGAGCGGCCATCCCTCGCCCAGCACAACTTCCCGACCCTGAAAGAGCTGCGTCAAGTCGCCAGCTGTCGCCCAGTACTTCCGAACGCTCGGCCGCAACTCCAACATCTTAGCCTTCACCTTCATCAAGTCAGCATCCGACAAGTTGTAGAGTTTACTCTTGTCGTTCGGGTCGTCGAGCCCGAGGTACTGCGCGACCATGTACAGAGTCGCGATGTCGTCCTGCAATGAGATTTTTCCGCGATACGCCGGCTCCCAGAGGACCGACCACGACGTCGGCGTGGGATGCACTTTCGTGGTATCGTAGATCAACGGGTTGGGACCGAACGCCCAAGGCAACCCGAACGTCCGGCCATCTTTCTTCGCGAGCGGTAAGTCGCGGAAACTGGCGGACAGGTCGGCGTAACTCGGAATGCGGGAGAGGTCGAGCGGGGAGGCCAGGCCGGCCTGGATGATCTCCGTGACCGCGTCGCTGGACGGCGAGATCAGGTCAACGGTCTGGGCGCCGCCGGCGCGCAGCTTCGCGACGAGGTCGTCGCTCGAGCCCATATAGGTCGGATTTACCTTCACGCCGCACGCGCGCTCGAATGGCGCGGTGAACAGCGTGTCGGTGTACCCCTCCCAGACCATGAAATTGAGCTCGCCACCGATCGGCTTGGGGCAGAGCTTTGCCAGGTACGTCACCGCGTCGGCCCGCGCGTCGGACGTTCTCGCGATCATGATCCGGGCGATCGGCCCGTGACTCGCCGCCGGCGGGTGGTCCGCGCCGCCGCCGCAGGCGAGTGCGAACACGAGCAGTGCTGGAGTGTAACGGCTCATCGTACCATCTTATAGCCTCCCACGAGCGGCGTCGAGAGAGAGGAGACAATGGGCGTCATCGAGCTTCGGACCCCGGTGCCTGGACCCTTGAGTCGCGCGCTGCTCGCGCGACGGGCGCGAGCGGTGCCGCGCGGCGTGCCGGCGACCACGCCGGTCGCGATCACGAGCGCCGACGGCGCGCTGCTCACGGATGCCGACGGCAATCGGCTGATCGACTTTGCCGGCGGCATTGGCGTCATGAACGTCGGCCACCGAAACCCTCGGGTCATCGGAGCGGTGCGCGCTCAGCTCGACGCCCTGACCCACACGTGCTTCGCCGTCGCCTCGTACGAGCCGTACGTGGCGTTGGCCGAGCGCATGAACGCGCTCACGCCCGGGACGCACGAGAAGCGGACGATGTTCGTGAATAGTGGCGCCGAGGCGGTCGAGAACGCGGTCAAGATCGCCCGGTCGTTCACGGGGCGCCAAGCCGTCATCTGCTTCGAGCACGCGTTCCATGGACGCACGAACCTGACGATGGCCATGACCGCCAAGGTCAATCCGTACAAGAAAGGCTTCGGGCCGTTCGCGGGCGAAATTTACCGGATTCCCGTCGATGCGGGCTTCGACCGAGTCTTCGCTCAGGCCGTCGATCCAGGGTCCGTCGCCGCCATCGTCATCGAGCTCCAGCTCGGCGAAGGCGGGTTTATCCCGATGCCGCCGGCCTATGTGCGCGCGCTGGCGCAGTTCGCGAAATCCCACGGCATTGTGCTCGTCGACGATGAGATCCAGACCGGCTTCGGGCGCACGGGCAAGATGTTCGCTTCCGAGCACTATGATCTGGTGCCCGACATCATGATCTGCGCGAAGTCGCTGGCGGGCGGCATGCCGCTGGCGGCGATTACCGGGCGGGCCGAGATCATGGATGCGCCGCAGGCCGGCGGGCTTGGCGGAACGTATGGCGGGAATCCTCTCGCGTGTGCCGCGGCGCTGGCGGTGATTGACGCGATGGAGAAAGACGACATCCCGGCGAAAGCCGCACGGCTCGGCGAGAAGATCGGGGCGCAGTTGCGGTGCTTCGCCGAGAAAGATCCGGGCATCGGCGACGTGCGCGGGCTGGGCGCGATGAAGGCGATCGAGTTGGTGCGTGATGGCGGGAAGCCCGACAAGGAGCGCACCGGGCGCGTGCTGCAGGCGGCGTTGGAACGCGGGCTCGTCTTGCTATCCGCCGGGACGTTCGGCAACGTCATCCGGATTCTGTCGCCACTGACGATCGAGGACTCGATCGTCGACGAAGGGCTCGCCGTGCTGGGCGCGGCGTTGGAGGCAACCGTCGGGAGCACGGCGAAGCCGTGATCGGTCCAACCGACCAGTCGAGCAGCCTTGGCTCTGCATCGACGCGCGGCGGAGCCGCGGCCGATCCGGTCGTCGAGCTCAAGAGCGTATCGAAAAGCTTTAACGGCACGCAGGCCGTGCGCGACGTCTCGTTCGCCATCGAGCGTGGGGAGTTTTTCTCGATGCTCGGGCCTTCCGGCTGCGGCAAGACCACGACGCTCAGGCTCATCGCCGGATTCGAAACGCCGGACACCGACGGCGGTGAGGTGCGGCTCATGGGAGCGGTCGTCAATGATCAGCGACCGTATGAGCGCAGGTTGGCGATGGTGTTCCAAAACTACGCCCTCTTCCCGCACCTCACGGTGGAACGCAATGTCGCGTTCGGGCTCGAACAACGCAAAACACCCAAGAGCGAAATCGGCGACCGCGTCCGAAACGCTCTGGCGTTGGTTCGACTCGACCCTGGCACGTTCGCTCGACGCAATCCGAGTCAGCTTTCTGGCGGACAGCGTCAACGTGTGGCGTTAGCGAGGGCGTTGGTGCTCGAGCCGACCATCTTGCTGCTCGACGAACCGCTGGGCGCCATTGATCTCCAGCTCAGAAAAGAAATGCAGCTGGAGCTCAAATCACTGAACAAACAACTCGGCACAACTTTTATTTACGTCACGCACGACCAAGAAGAAGCGCTCACGATGTCTGATCGCATCGCGGTCATGTCGAATGGGCGCGTGGCACAATTGGGGACGCCAGCTGAGATCTACGAGAATCCGCGGACGGCGTTCGTCGCCAAGTTCATCGGCGAGTCAAACTTTCTCGAGGGTCAGGTGCTGAGGCAGAACGGCACGCTTTGGGATGTGCAGTGGAAGAACACGATATTTAGAGTGCCGAATGCCAGCGGGTTGCAGACGGAGAAAGCGATTCGCATTGCGGTGCGACCCGAATGGCTAGATCTCGTGCGCCCCGGTCACGTGCCACCGGGCGAAAACGAGCTCTGTGGCTCCGTGCGCGACGTGATCTATCTCGGCGAGACCATGCACGTGGTCGTCTCGCTGCCCGGCGGAACAGATATGACGGTTGCCCTCAGAAACGAGGGCCAGTTGATCAATCCCCTGCCCTGGCGCCGCGGCGACGAGGCCGTCGTCGCCTGGAAGCCCGAGGATTGCCAGATCCTGGAGGATGAGTGAGACGACGGCTGCTCGCGTGGTTGACGCGGCGGCCGGAGGCGGAAGCCTGGGCACTGTTGTCACCCGGGACGTTTTGGATGCTCGTGTTCTTCATCATCCCCGTCGTCGTCATGTGCGCGTACAGCGCCATGCCGCGAGGGACGTATGGCGGGGTCGATCCGGGGTTCACGCTCGAGGCGTACACGCGATTTCTGCATCCCGTGTATCTCGTGATCCTCGAGCGCACGTTTGTTATCGCCGTGCTCACCACGGCGTTTTGCGTGCTCGCGGGCTATCCCGTGGCCTACGCGATTACGCGTAGTGGCAAATGGCGGACGCTGCTCCTGTTCCTCGTCGTGCTACCGTTCTGGACCAGCTTCCTGGTACGCACGTTCGCCATGATTTTCCTCATGCGCGATACGGGATTGATCAATAGTTGGCTGCTGGGTCTCGGAGTGATCAAACAGCCGATCGAGATGCTGTACACGCCGTTCGCGGTGTTCGCCGGGCTCGTGTACGGTTATCTGCCGTTCATGATCCTGCCGGTGTACTCGTCGCTCGAAAAGATCGACCCTTCGCTGCTGGAAGCCGCTGAGGTCCTCGGAGCGAGACCCACCGCGCGTTTTTGGCGCGTGACGCTGCCACTGTCGGCTCCGGGACTCATAGCCGGGTCGCTGCTCGTGTTTATCCCTTCGCTCGGATCGTTCCTGACATCGGATCTGTTGGGCGGGGCGAAAGGATTGCTCGTGGGGAATCTGATCCAGAATCAATTCTCGACCGCCCGCAACTGGCCATTTGGGTCGGCGGCGTCCCTGATCCTCATGACGTTGGTGCTCATCGCGACCCTGGTGTACCTGAGGTTCAAGCCCGAATGAACCGCGTGCCGCGATGGATCGTGGTGTTCACCGCCATTGTCCTCTTCTGCATGCACTTGCCGGTGCTCGTACTCGTCGCGTTCTCGTTCAACGCTTCGAAGTTCTCCGTCGGCTGGACCGGATTTACCCTGCATTGGTACCAGCGGCTGCTGGAGCGCGAGGACATCCTGCAGGCGCTGCGCTCGAGTCTCATCGTCGGCGTCTCGGCGACAGTCATCGCCACGGCATGCGGGACGCTCATCGCGCTGGCCCTGGCGCGGCATCGGTTCCGAGGACGGACGTTATATGAGGGGCTCATCTATGTACCTATTGTCACGCCGGAGATCGTGACCGGCATCTCGCTGCTCATTCTGTTCGTGTTCTTGCGATTCCCACTCGGACTCGTAACGATCACGATCGCGCACGTGGCGTTCTCGATTCCGTTCGTCGTGGTCGTCGTGATGTCGCGGCTCGCGGGCATGGACGACACACTCGAAGAAGCCGCTATGACCCTCGGCGCCGACGAGATTACGGCGTTCTGGAAGATCACCGTGCCGCTGTTGTCGCCCGGCATCATCTCGGCGGCATTACTCACATTTATCTTGTCGTTCGACGATTTTGTTATCACATCGTTCGTCGCGGGATCCGGATCGAGCACCCTCCCTCTGATTATTTATTCAATGGTTCGGCGTAACGTCGAACCGTCCATCAATGCCATCAGTACGGTCATCGTGATCGGGACTTCGATCATGTTGTACGTGGCGGAGAAGTTGACGCGGGAGGATTCACGTGCAAAGACGTGAGCTCATACGGCGTGCTATCGCACTTGGTCTGTCGCCACTGATTGTCTGCTGTCGTCGGCTGCGGGATACCTTGACACCAGAGCAGCGAGCCGCGGCAGATGCGGCCGAAGCAGCAGAGCCGCTAGGCCCAATTGAAAAAAAACTGAGCATCTACAATTGGTCCGACTACGTCGCCCCAGACACCATCTCGAACTTCGAAAAAGAATTTGGGGTGAAGGTGACGTACGATGTCTACGAGAGCAACGAAGAAATGCTGGCGAAGCTCCTCACGGGCGCCACGGGCTACGATCTCGTGTTTCCGTCGAGCTACGCGGTCTCGGTCTTGAAAGCGGTTGGCATCGCCGCGCCAATCCATCGCCAGTACCTCACAAACTGGCACTACATTGCGCCACTGTTCCTGAATCCCCCGTTTGATCCAGGCAACACGCACACGGTGCCATGGCAGTGGGGCGTGACTGGCATCGCGTATCGCTCGGACAAAGTGGACGCACCCGATAGTTGGGCGGTGCTGCAAGATCCGCGATACCGCGGGAAAATGACGCAGATGGATGACGGCCGCGACGTAATCGGCTCGTGGCTGCGATTTCGCGGGCACAGCCTCAATTCGGAAGATCCGGCCGAGCTCGCTCAAGCGAAGCTCCTCGCCATTTCCGCCAAGAAGAACCTCAAGGCGTACATCTCGGCGCCCGTAAAAGGGCAGCTCATATCTGGCGATGTGTGGATCGCGCAGCTCTGGAATGGCGATGCCAGCCAGGCGAAGGTCGAGCAGTCCAATATCGAGTATGTGGTGCCCAAGGAAGGGTGCACCATATGGGAGGACTCGCTCGTGATTCCACGATCGGCGCCGCATAAACGGGCGGCGCATGAATTTATGAATTACATCCTGCGGCCCGATGTGCAGGCGACTATCTCGGACTTCACGGGCTATGGAACGCCGAACGCGGCGGCGCTCGCGCGTATGCAACATCCGGTGCCGTATCCGACGCCTGACGAGTTGAAGCGACTCGAGCTTCAGGTGGATCTGGGCCGCGATACCGCCGTTTGGGATCAGATCTGGACTGAGATCAAGGCAGCATGAATTCGTTCCTGCAATCGCTTGTATAAGCGCGGCTAAGGGTCGTCATAGCGAAGCGAAGCGAGCGGTGAATTAAGATCAGCCTTGCGCTCAGGTCGGGCGTATGCCGAGCTTACTGGTATACCCATACCAGGAGCGCCGATTAATTGCGTTTGCCGAACTCAGAGGTGCTACAGCACGCTGAGCACTACCTCGACCTGCTGTCGGCCACCAACCTGACACTGGACGAATCCCACGCTCTCATTAAAGAGACCGTGGAGAACTACGCCGCGTACTACAACCGCGGCTTCATTACGTACCGCAAGTCAGTCACCGAGGCCGGCCAATTCGCCGCCCTCGAATGGTCGGGCCAAGGCTCGATTCTCAAGGACGCGCTCGGACGCGAGTACATCGATTGCCTCGGCGGCTACGGAATCTTCTCCGCCGGCATCAACCACCCCCGCATCGTGAACGCGGTCACGTCGCAGCTGCCACGCATGGCGCTCAACAGCCAGGAGCTGCTCGAGCCCTGGCGCGGCGCGCTCGCGCGACTGGTCGCCGAAGTCACGCCCGGTGATTTGCAGAACTCGTTCTTTATCAACAACGGGACCGATGCGATCGAGGGCGCGCTCAAGCTCGCGCGCCTGTACACCGGGCGATCGACATTCATCGCCGCGCTTTCGGGATTTCACGGCAAGTCGTTCGGCTCGCTGTCGCTCATGGGCAAGGCGTCGTTCCGCGCGCCATTCCAGAACGGCATGCCGGACGTGCGATTCGTGCCGTACGGCGATGCGAAAGCCCTCGAGACCGAGTTCGAGCGGCTCGAGATGATCGGCGTTCAGGTCGCCGGCGTCGTGCTCGAGCCCGTGCAAGGCGAGGCCGGCGGCATCGTGCCGCCCGACGACTACTTCCCGCACGTGCGCGCGATCTGCGATCGGTACGGCGCCTTGTTCATCGCCGACGAAGTGCAGACGGGCATGGGTCGGACCGGCAAGTTATGGGGCCTCGACCACTGGGGCGTGGTGCCCGACATCATGTGCCTCGGCAAGGCCCTGGGCGGCGGCGTCATGCCGTTGTCCGCGTTCGTGTCGACCGCGAAGATTTGGGAAGTGATGATCCCGAATCCGATCATCCACTCCACGACATTCGGCGGCAACCCCCTCGCGTGCGCCGCCGGCATCGCGGCCATCACCGTCACGCTCGACGAAGATCTGCCGGGACAGGCCGAGGCCAAGGGCGAATACCTGCTGCGCCAACTGCACATCTTGCGGGCGCGCTATCCCGGCGTGATGAAAGAAGCGACCGGGAAAGGTCTCTTGATCGGGATGGAATTCCCGATTCAAGAGATCGGCTGGAAGGTCGCCTCGGGCCTCTTCAAGCGCGGCGTCCTCGTCGCCGGCACCTACTCAAAGGCTCAGACGATTCGCCTCGAGCCCGCGCTCAACATCCCTCAGCCGCTCCTGGAAGACGTCGTCAGCCGGCTCGATGACACGTTCAAGGATGTCGCCGCCACGACACCCGGAGCCTTGCGAAAGCTGGCGATCGTCTAGCGCTTGCCGTAGTGGTCGGAGCTGCTAGCGGCTGGCTTTGGTGGTTGGAGATGCGAGGTACTTGGTGAGCCACCCCTGCACCTCCGACCACCACAGCCGCTGATTCTGCGGCTTCCCGATCCAATGCCCTTCGTCGGGAAAGACGACGAGACGGCTGGGCACACCCTGCCGCTGTAGCGCCGTGAACATCGAGAGCCCCTCTGTATACGGCACCCGATAGTCACGCTCGCCGTGCAGGACTAACGTCGGCGTCTTGAAGTTCTTCGCGTACAGATGCGGCGAGTAGACGCGATACTGCGTCGCCATCGCCGTCGAATCCCAGAAGGGGCCACCGTACTCCCACTCCGGAAACCAGATCTCTTCAGTGGCCCCGTACAGGCTCTCGAGATTGTACGGCCCGGCGTGCGACACGAGGGCCTTGAACCGATCGCTGTGCCCCGCGATCCAGTTCACCATGTAGCCACCGTAGGACCCGCCAGCCGCACCGAGCCGGGTGCGGTCGATCCATGGCGCATGCGTGAGCGCGGCGTCGACACCGTCCATGATGTCGGTATACGCCTTACCGCCCCAGTCCTTGGAGACCTCGTCGACGAACTTCTGACCGTAACCGGTCGAACCGCGGGGGTTCACGATGATCACACCAAAACCCGGCGCGGCGAACATCTGATAGTTCCAGCGCGAGTGCCAATTGTCGAGCCACTCGCCTTGTGGCCCGCCATGGATCAGCACGACGCCGGGATACGTTTTCCCCTGTTCCCATTGCGGCGGCTTCATGATGAAGCCCTGCACACTGTCGCCGCCCGCGCCAGCGTACCAGAACTCCTCGAGCGGGTAGAGCTTGAGCCGCGAGACGAGCGCATCGTTCACATGCGAGACCTGCTTCACCTGCGCCATACCCCGCGGTCCCAGCGACCCAACATAGACCTCGGCCGGATGATCGGCCGCATCGCGCACCCACGCCATTGTGTGGCCATCGGTCGAAAGCGTGAAGCTCGCGTTGTTGTGATCCGCCACGAGAAGTACCGGCATACCGCCCGTCACCGGCACGCGATAGATCTTGGTGCGACTCTTATCGACGCTGCCAATGATCAGCGCGCTGTCGGGCGTGAACGCGTACGCATCGGCGTTGCGATCCCACGCCGACAGCAGCTCGGCCGCGTGACTCGTCTGGCGATTGTAGAGCATCAAACGCCACCGATCTGATTCGAATCCCGCGCGGGCTTGCGACTGATACGCGATATAGCGGCCGTCCGGCGAGTAGACCGGATTCTGATCCGCGC
>DASRDS010000315.1:0-26495 GCA_035652495.1 Gemmatimonadaceae bacterium | reverse complement strand
TCACCGCCATCGAGATTGGCAACGAGCCCGATGTCTACTCCGGCAACTATCGCTCGAGCGCGTACGATGGCGACAGCGTCGCGAGCGAGTATCTCGCATACGACACCGCGCTGACGCGCCTCGCGCCGGGCGTCCCGCGCGTCGGGCCCGCGATGTGCTGCAAGCCCGAGGATTTGGGCCCGTTCCTGTCGGACGGCGGCAGCCGCGGCCTCGCCCTACTCACGTATCACCATTATCCGACGGATGCCGTCAACCATCCGACGCCTGGTGGGCTCCTGAGTCCTGGACTCATGGCCAAGACGGCGGCGCTCCTGCAACTGATCATGAGCGATGCGCGGGCGGTCTCGCTGCCGCTCCGCATGGCCGAGTCGAATTCATCGTCGGCCGGCGGCGAGCACGGGACGTCCGATGTGTTTGCCTCGAGCCTGTGGGGGCTCGACTACATGTACACGCTGGCCGAGCACGGCGTGGTCGGCGTCAACTTTCACGGTGCGCCCGATGGCGGCATCTACTCGCCGCTCATCGACAGCGGCGGGGTCGTCGCTCGGCCGCTCTTCTACGCGATGCTCGCGTTCCATGCCGGCGCGATCGGCGCGCCGGTGCCGACTACCATCGCGACGCCCGCGAACGTGACGGCGCATGCGGCATTGGCCGACGACAAAACGTTGCACGTGACGGTGATCAACAAGGATACGCTCACATCTATCCTGGCTCGCATTGCGCCCGCAACTTCCTACCGTTCGGCCAGCGTGCAGTTTCTCTCGGCGCCGTCGGTGCACGACGAGTACAACGTGACATTCGCTGGAGCCGCCGTCCCGCACGACGGCACCTGGCACCCTGGCGTGCCTTACGCCCTGTCCGAAGCCAATGGGACCTTCGCGGTGCCGCTGGCCCCCGCGAGCGCGGCGGTCGTTACGTTATCTCCATGAATGTTCGGGACGTTCGCGATTACGAGCCCGGAGACTACGCCGAGTGGCTGCGTATGCGATCGGCGTTGTGGCCGGATCAGACGGAAAAAGATATGGCCGAGTGGCTCGCGAGAAGCGACACCGCGGTCATGGTGGCGGTACGCTCGGCGGGATCACTCTGCGGGTTCGTCGAAGTTGGCGAGCGCACCAACGCGGATGGGTGTGAAACGAGTCCTATCGCGTATGTCGAAGGGTGGTACGTTGATCCCGACGTGCGCCGTCAACGCATCGGCGCGCGGCTCATTGCGGCGGCCGAAACGTTCGCGCGCTCGCGTGGGTATCGCGAGCTCGGGTCTGACACTGAGTGGCACAACACGGTGTCGCAGGCTGCGCACCGGCAGCTTGGATTCGAGGAGCTCGATCGGGTCGTGCTCTATCGCAAGGTCCTCTCGACGTAGCGCTCGAAAAGCTCGCCCAGAGCATGTTCTGGCGAGTGTGTGAGGCCTTCGTGTACCGCCGAGCACTGGACGACGTCGGAGCGCGGGGCGGTGATCCAGTGGAATCGCTCGGACGGCGGCGCTAGGGCCACCGGTCCACATCGAGGGTCGCCGTCTACGATCGACTGCGCCGATTGGAGGTAGCGCGCGAGTAACTCGACGTCGACGTCGCCAACACGCTCGCGGAGTATGACAGGATCCGTTAGCGCGCGAAGGGCGATGAATTCTTCCGTGCGCGCGTGTAGAACGATGCCTACCGGCACGAATTCGCCCGTGTACGGGTGCGGTACCACTCGTAGAACAGCAAAGTTATACGCGACCCAGCTCATCGCCGCGCCTTCAACGGTCTCGGTGGCATGCTCGCTACCGCTTCGCGTGATCTATTGATCTCGGCCACAAATTCTCGTGGCGCCTCGCGTCGGCGTACTAAGTAGTCGCGATATCGTGAGCGGTCCTTCGACGGCGGATCCGACAATAGCTGATCCGGCACCTGCGCCAAGATGCCGTCGATCATCTCGGGTGTCAGCCGAATGGCGGCATCGTGATCGGCGGCGTCAACATCGGTCGAAGTCGTATGGCCGAGAAGAACGTGATGCTGGATCAACGGAAACGCCGTTCGCGTACGCGCATCGTCGACCGATTCCCAATCATGATGCGCGTAGAGCGCCGAGCCATGATCGATCAAATACGGCTCGCGACGCCAAATGAGCAGATTGGGATTCCGATGCGTCCGATCCGGATTCGTGAGATACGCATCCAGCCAAACGATGCGCGAAGCCAATGCCGAAGAGACCAAATCGCCGGCCGCGGCAACATCGAAGTTGAACGCGCCGTCGAGATACACGGCGCCGACATTGACGCCGTGACTCTTCTGGAGAATGTCCTGAATCTCCGGATCGGGCTCGCTGCGCCCGAACGGCGCCGGCACATCGACCAGCACCAGCTCAGGCGTCGGCAGCCCGAGCGCCTGAGCGGCGAGTCCGGTGATGAGCTCGGCCACGAGGGCCTTGGCCCCGTGCCCCGCCCCCCGAAACTTGACCACGTACAACCCGCCATCCTCCGTCTCGACGACGGCGGGCAACGAACCGCCTTCACGCAGCGGCTGCACGTACCGGGTGGCAGTGAGCGTTCGCACTGCGGATAGATTATAGCATGGCTCGAACACCATCGACTATGGTCGCCCTCGGCACGGCGGCCCCCGACTTCGCGCTGCCGGACGTTACCACCGGCCGCACCGTCCGTCTCGCCGACTTCGCGGGCAGCAAGGCTTTGCTCGTCATGTTCATCTGCCGCCACTGTCCGTTCGTGGTCCACGTGCAGAACGAACTGGCGAAACTCGGCCGGGACTACGCCAAACGCGGCATTGGCATCGTCGCCATCAGCTCGAATGACGCGGTCTCACACCCGGACGACGCACCAAAATCGCTCGCCGAGCAGGCTCGCCAGGTGGGATTCACGTTTCCGTATCTGTACGATGAACAACAGAACGTCGCGCGCGAGTATGACGCGGCGTGCACTCCGGATTTCTTTTTGTTTGATGCAAAAAAAGAGTTGGTATATCGCGGTCAGCTCGATGACAGCCGGCCGAACAATGGTACGCCGGTCACCGGACGGGATCTCAGAGCCGCGATCGATGCCGTGCTCACCGGAGGACAGGTGACCGAGGAGCAGATCCCCAGCCTCGGCTGCAACATCAAGTGGAAGACTTGAGCATCCGGTGACGTCTGACTCGGATCACAATCAGTATCGCCAGCGCCACGACGCCGGCGGCAATCAGGCCGCCGGTGCCGAGCACGCGATGCAAGAGCTTCAGGTTGGCGCCGAACACGTAGCCCAGCGCCCCGATCGCCAGTGACCAGCACGCGCCGCCAAGCGCGTTGTAGACCGTGAACTTGGCGAACGGCATCTCGGTGACGCCGGCCAGCAGTCCCACGACAATGCGCAGGATCGCGATGAATCGCGCGACGAACACGGTCTTCGCGCCATGGTGCGCGAAGAAGTCGTGGCCTTTCTTGATCTCGTCATCGCCGACGCCGATGAACTTGCCCATGCGACGAATGAGGCGGATGCCGCCCGCGCGCCCGATCCAGTAGCCGCCGGACCCGCCGACGATCGTGCCCGCGGTCGATGCGATGATGACGCCCGGCAGCCACAGATGACCACGCGCGGCAAACGCCGCGGCCGTGATCAGCGCGCTTTCACCAGGCAACGGAAGTCCGAGATTCTCCGCCGCGACCAGCACGGCGACAATCAGGTACCCGTACTCTTTTATGAGATGACCGACTTCCACTATGGCTTCGTTGGCCGACGTCCCGGATCACGCGCTTGGTCCTTCAATACGCACCCCCCGTGCTTGGCGGTTTCAGAATCGGGGGCAGACTGGCACAGCGCGGAATAGACCGCGGGATCAAGCCGTGGCTCCCGCGCGGGATGAGTCGCGCAGGCGGTACTGGCGAGCAAGAGAACCGCGAGCCCGGCACGCATAGACAGTATCAATATGCCTCAACGCCGGGGCGGCGTGAAGATCGCCTTCATGATGCGCGCCCACAGGTGTCCAGCCCACAAACCGAGTGGGACATAGATGACGCCGGCCTGAATGATCGCGAACAGGAACCGGAGCGTCAGCACGCGCGTGAGGGACGAACCCGGCGTGAACTGCAGCGCCGCCTGAATCGTCAGGACGACGCCGAGCGCGATCCCGATCCGGCTCGGCTGTCGGAGACGAATGAACGTGAAGATCGTGAGACCGACGAAGGCCGTGTTGACCGCGATGAACAGCGCCCACGCGACGGATCCCGGACCCGCGAGGAGGATCCAGTCGCCGACCGTGAGCGCGACCCCGCCAGCGATCGAGGCGAGCACGAGCACCAGACGAAACCACCAGGGACGCACCGTCCGCGGTTCGACCGGCGCCGGCGGCGCGTCGCCGCGGGCGCGCTGGATCCACGCCGGCGCGAGCGCGAGACCGACGATGCCGAGCCCGGCCACGATGGTCAGCAGCAGCAGGGTCACACGCGGCCCGATGAGATGCGTCTGCCACGCGTGATAGATCGCGTAACCGTAGAGGTCGACTGCGATACACGCCGCGACCAGGGTGCCGACCCGGCGGCCAAAGGGGGTCACCGTTTGTACCCGGTTATATTGAGTACTTTATACCTCAAACCGTAGAGATGCCCTTGCGCCCTGCATGCTACCTCGCCGCCCTCACGCTGATCGTCGCCCCTCTCGCCGCGCACGCCCAGGAGCTCGACCGCTGGCACGACGCGTTGCACGATGAATTTGGGCCGTTCGCGATGGCGAGCGTCACCCTCGGCGCCGGCTGGAGCACGCTGCATAGCTCGCCCCACTGGTGGGACAAGGACGAAGGCTTCGGCTATCGCCTCGGCACCAACTTCGCCGCGCACTCCGCCGACGTCACGGTCCGCGATGGCCTGGCGGCGGTAATGCACCAGGATACGCGATACATGCAGTGCGGGTGTCGCAATGTGTTTGCGCGCGCGGGTCATGCCGTCGTCTCCTCGATTCTCGCCCGCAACGACAACGGAAATTACGTGCTCGGCGTTCCACAGATCGCCGGAGGATACGCCAGTGGACTGACGACGGCTGCCCTCTACGGGCACGGATACGGCTGGCAGGGCGGACTCAGGCTCGGCACCGAGTCACTCGCCACGCACGCCGGTATGAACCTGGTCAAAGAATTTATTTTCCCGCTGTTCAAGCACTAGCTTACGCGCCATGCGCATCGACCTCATAGCGTTGCTCGTCGTTACGGTCTATAAAGATCCGAGCTGTCACTGTTGTGCACAGTGGATCGAGCGAATGAAAACCGCCGGCTTCACGGTGCAGGCCGTGGACGTCGCGAATCCCGGCGCGCTGCAGACCATCAAGCGCGATCATGGCATCACGCCGCAGCTCGGCTCGTGCCACACCGCGGTCGTCGACGGGTACGTCATCGAGGGGCACGTGCCGCCGGAGGACGTGAAAAAGCTGCTTCACGATCATCCAAAGGGCATCACGGGACTCGCCGTACCGGGGATGCCAAACGGCGCACCGGGCATGGAATCGCCGGGTGCGGCCGATCACTACGATGTGCTCGCCCTCAGCGCGTCAGGCACCAGCGTCTACGATCACCGCTAGTCAGCCCGGATCGCCTCCAACGGCGCCACGCGTGATGCCCTCAAGGCGGGAATAAATGCCGCGAGGGCGGCGCTGACACTGAGCACCACCGTCGCGAGCCCGATCGATGGCGGATCAAAGAAGCTGATGCCGAAGAGTTGCCCGCGCACGAGACGCGTAGCAGCGAGTGCGACGGGCAACCCGATCGCCATACCGAATCCCGTCAGCAGGATGGCCTCCCGCAGCACCATACGCTCGACCGCGCTCGGTGCCGCGCCGAGCGCCATGCGAAGCCCGAACTCGCCGGTGCGACGCGCGGTGGCGTACGCCATGACGCCGTACAGTCCCAGCGCCGCGAGAATCAGCGTCAGGATCCCGAACGCCGAGACGAGCGTCGCGACCAGTCGATCCTTCGCGATCGAATCGCGAATCAGCTCATTGAGCGGATCGACGCTGAAAATCGCGAGCGAAGGATCCGCCGCGAGCAACGCCTGACGCACGGGCGTCACGAGCCGCCCCGGGTCGCCCGCCACGCGAATCTCCAGCTTGAACTCGAGCGGCGTATTCTTCTGCTGGACGATCGGCCCATAGATGCGCCGCACCGGAGGCTGCCGCACCCCGGTCTGCTCGATGTCGCTGACGATGCCCACGATCTCCCACGACACGCTGTCCATCTGCAGATGGCGCCCGATCGCCTCGCCGTTCTGGAAGAAGTACCGCGCCGCCGTCTCATTCACGACCGCGACCTTGGGCGAGGTCTCATTGTCGCGCGCTTCGATGTCGCGCCCCTGCAAAATGTGCGCGCCGGTCGACCGGAAATAGTCCGCGCCGACCACGTCCGACGCGACGAGCGTATCGCTGTCCGCCCGGGCGACGAACCCCTCGGCTTGCAGGGTCGACCCCGACTCCGTGCCGCTGAAAATCCCGTTCTCGGACGAGGTCACGGCGACCACACCGGGGATCTGCTTCATGCGGTCCGTGAGATCGCGAAGCAGCGCGATCATGCGCGCCCCCTCATACCCGCTCCGCTGCGCGTCGATCTCGGCGATGATGAGATGATCGCGCGCGACGCCGATGTCGGCGTTCGCGAGCGCCATGGTGCTGCGGGCCAGCATACCGGCGCCGACGAGCAAGAGCATCGACAGCGCGACCTGCGCGATGACGAGCCATCTGCCGATCGCCATCTTGCCCGCGCCGGCGATCCCGCGTCCTTGCGTGCGGAGCGCCGAGGACACGTCGAGGCCGGTCGCGCGCAGCGCCGGGATGAGACCAAAGAGAACGGCCGTCAGGATGGAGAGCACGGCCGTGAACGCGAGGACGCGGTGGTCGATGTGCACGGTGAGCGACACGCCGCCGACGATACGAAGCAGCGCCGCGCTGCCGGCAAGCGCGGCGACGAGGCCAAGCACCGCGCCACCGATGGCCAGGATCATGCTCTCGGTCAGCAGCTGCTGCACGAGGCGCATGCGTCCGGCACCGAGCGCGATCCGCACGCTGATCTCTCGCGAGCGACCGGCGGCGCGGGCAAGGAGTAAGTTCGCGATGTTCGCGCAGACCACGAGCAGGACCAGCCCGACCGCCACCATGAGCGTGAAGAGCGCCTGCGCGTAGGCGTCGCGGAAGTACGAGAATCCCATGGCGCCGGACCCCACGGGCATGGGGTGCCGGCCCAGCACGCGCTCGATGCCGCCGCGGTCCTGGGCGTTGGCGTGGTCGATGAGTGACGTCTTGGCGAGCGCCTGGATCTCGGTGCGCGCCTGCGCCATCGACACGCCGGGCGCGAGGCGGCCCATCATGAGGAGCCAAGACGTGGCGCGATCTTTGAGCCACAGCGAGTGCGCGACGATCTGGGGATGCAGCTTGATCGGCAACCAGATGTCGGTGGGCTGCCCCACCGCATCGCCCGCAAACTCTGCTGGCGCGATGCCGATGATCGTGACCGGGACGTTGTTGACGGTGATGGTGCGGCCGATGATATCGCGCGAGCCGCCCAGCCGGCGATGCCAGTACCCGTCGCCGATCACCGCGACCGGTTCATCGTCGTTCGTGAACACGCGGCCGGCCGCCGCCGGTAACCGCAGCACCGTGAAGAAGTTGCCCGTCACGAAGCGGCCACGTGGATGGTCTGGCTCGGCGCCTTTGTCGAACAGGACATCGAGACGTCCTGCACGACCTGAGGCGTAAGCACCCGACAGGACGTGGTTCTGATCGCGCAGGTCCTCGTAGAGCGGATACGAGAGAACATCCGCCTGTGGCGTCCCTTCCGAGACCCGCTGCGTATTGCGCGGGTCGCCGATCGCGACGAGCTGCTCCGGCTGCGGCACGGGGAGCGGGCGGAGCATCAGCGCATCGATCAGCGAAAAGATCGACGTGTTGGCGCCGATCCCGAGGCCGAGGATCAGCAGGACGATCGTCGTGAAGCCGGCGTTGTGCGCCAGCGTGCGGACGGCGTAGGTCGCATCCTGGCGCAGATTGCTCCAGAAGTCCGCGCGCTTCTTGTCTTGGTCGATCGTGAGCATTTCCGTTCGCACGGCTCGTATATCTCCAAATTGCGCCATGGCGCGCGCGTGGGCCTCGTCAGGGCTCGCCCCCGCCGCGATGAGCTTCTTCTCTCGCTCGGCGATGTGAAAGGCGATCTCTTCGTCGACGTCTTTCTCGACGCGATTCAGTCGAAACGGACGTCGAGTCATGCCGGGACCGGCGCCGTCGCGCGAAGCGCGCGACTGGCGGCCTCCACGAACTCGTGCCAGGCCGACGTGCCGGTGGTCAGCCGCTGCCGACCAGCAGCGCTGAGGCGATAGAACTTGGCGTGGCGGTTGTTATCCGAGAGGCCCCAGTCGGCGTCAACGAGCCGCTGGCGCTCGAGCCGATGCAGCGCCGGGTACAGCGTGCCTTCGCCCACCAGCAGCGCGGCGCTGGTCGCTTGCTCGATCCACTCCGCGACGGCATAGCCATGCCTTGGGCCCCAGCTCAGGGCTTTGAGGATCAGGAGATCGAGCGTGCCGCGCGTGAGACTAACGTCGAGATCAGCCATGAGCTCGACGATAGGTGCGCGACCCATCGGCACGCAAGGGGTCAAAACAAACTAGGAGCCCCGAACTAGAACCGTCGCTGCTTGGCACAGCCATGCTAGAACAGCACTGCTAAAACAGCGTTGCTAAAACCGCGTTGCTAAAACCGCAGTGCTAGAACCGCGTTGCTAAAACCGCAGTGCTAGAACCGCAGTGCTAGAACCGCAGTGCTAGAACCGCCGTTGCCTAGAATGGCGTTGCTAAACCCGCCGTTGCTAGAACCGCTGTTGCTAGAACCGCTGTTGATGGAGGCAGGCAAGCAATAATGTCGCCTGCCTCCTCACAGCGAACTTTACGCAGCCGCGAAGCGTGCTGCGTTAAAGGAGCCTTTATTCGCCGCCGGTGAAGACCGCGGTCTCGCCGCAGGAGCCGCGCGTCGAAGCGCGGGAGTCCGCGTGACTCTGCCGGACGATGACGCCGCGCTCGTCGTACCGAAGGGGAAACGAGTGCGCGTCATACACCATAGTCGACGCAGCCGTTCGATAGCCGACGGCGACGTCGCCCAGAGGATGCCCGAGCCCGCCGGGCGGCACGTCGGTCCGCTCGACCGTCGTGAACTGCCGGTCGAACGCGCCGCCATGCTCGGTCTGGCCGGGACTGTTCACGTAGACACGCCCTGGATCGAACGCAAAGTCCTCGTTCGTGAGCACCGAGTCGATGCGGGCGACGACGAAGATCATCGTCGGCGCGTTCTCTTCGTTGGCGTATCCCGACGTCGTCGAGAACGAGGAGCAGACGCCCAATGGCGTATAGAAAATGGCGACGCGGGCAGGCGTCATTGCCTCTGGCGCGCGGCTGCCCGCAGTAGCGCAGCCGACCGAGGCTGCGGCGAGGGCGAAGACTCCCCACCGTAACGAGTTCATGTGTAGTAAGGTGGACAGTACCCACTCGTCACGATAGTGTCACGTTGTGCAGGACTATGACGTAACGGGCGACTCCGGCTATTGGGTCATAGGCGAATTAGATTGAGTCCAATGGAATCGCCAGAACTACTCGGAACGGTCGAACCCGTCGAAGTTCGCACGCCATCCGCCGGGCCACCCGACCGGATCCTGGCACTGTCCGGACTCGCGGTCGGCATCGCCCTCCTCGCCGCCCTCGCCGCCCAGATCCTGGTCCGCCTGATCGGCTTCATCACGAACCTGGCGTTCTACTCGCGCTTCTCATTCGCCTTCAGCTCACCGGCTGACAATCACTTGGGCCTGTCCGTGATCTTCGTGCCGATCATCGGCGCGCTGATCGTCGGCCTCATGGCTCGGTTCGGCTCCTCCGCCATCCGCGGCCACGGTATCCCTGAAGCCATGGAGCAGGTGCTGCTCAACGAGAGCCGCATCCCGCCCCGCATCACATTCTTGAAACCGGTCTCGGCCGCCATCGCGATCGGCACGGGTGGCCCGTTCGGCGCCGAGGGCCCGATCATCGCCACAGGTGGCGCGCTCGGCTCCCTCATCGGACAGATCCGGCGCACGACCGCCATCGAGCGAAAAATCCTGCTCGCCGCCGGCGCCGCCGCCGGTATGGCCGCCACGTTCGGCACACCGGTATCGGCCGTCCTGCTGGCGATCGAGCTGCTGCTGTTCGAGTACAGCCCAAGAGCCATCATCCCCGTGTCGCTCGCCTCCGTCACGGCAACCGGCATCCGCGCGGCGTTCAATGGCTGGACGCCGATCTTCGCGATGCCCACCGTGGCGCCACCCAGTGGCGTCGACATCGCCGTGTACGTGGGACTCGGATTCGTGATCGGCCTCGCCGCCGTCGTCATCACGCGCACCCTGTTCGCCATCGAGGATGCGTTCGAGCGGCTCCCGATGCATTGGATGTGGTGGCCGGCGATCGGCGCCGTGGCTGTCGGCATCATGGGCTACTTCTCGCCCCACAGCTTGGGCGTCGGCTACGACAACATCGATCGCATCCTGGGCGGACAGATCGTCGGCTGGTCGCTGCTCCTACTCGTGATCGGCAAACTGATCTCCTGGGAGATCGCGCTGGCGAGCGGCACATCGGGCGGCACCCTGGCGCCACTCATGACGATCGGCGGAGGCTTCGGAGCGCTCATCGGCACCCTGGTCCACGTCGACCCGCGCATGGCCGCCCTGGTCGGCATGGCCGCGATGTTCGCGGGCGCGTCGCACGCGGTCCTGGCCTCCGCGGTGTTCGCGTTCGAGGCGACGCGACAGCCGAACGGCCTGCTACCCGTCCTCGCGGGATGCGCGACCGCCTATCTCGTGTCCTTGCGGCTCATGCCGCACTCCATCATGACCGAGAAGCTGGCACGGCGCGGCACGCGCATTCGCGGCGAGATGCACGCCGATCTCCTCGAGCGGATTCTGGTGCGCGACATTGCGTCCAAATCCCCGGTGATGTTGCGCGCCGAGGACGCGGTCGAGGAAGTGCGCGACTGGATGGTCGGTCGGGCTCCCGGGTCGACGCATCAGGGGTTCCCGGTGATTGACGCGAAGGGTCAGATCGTCGGCGTCGTCACTCGACGCGATTTGCTCGATCTCGAGCTGCCGATGACGGCCATCGTGGCCGATCTGGTCAAACGACCACCCGTCGTCATCTTCGATGACAACTCAGCCCGCGAGGCCGCCAATCATATGGTGCGGGAGGACGTTGGACGGCTCCCGGTCGTTACGCGCGATCACCCACGGACGGTTATCGGCATGCTGTCGCGCAGCGACCTACTGGGCGCAACTCGCGATCAGACCTTGAATCGGCTGGCCACCGTGCGAAGCCGAAGCGCCGAGTCGGCGAGGTGAGACGCCGTAGCCGCCACCTCTTGCGCGGTGGCGGCGGTTTGCTCGGCCGCGGCGGCAGCGCCCTCGGCACGCGCACCCTGCTCGTCGGCTTGCTTCGCGGTGGACTGCACCCGGGTGATCAGCTGCTCCACCGCCTGGCGGCTCGTGTCGGCGGCTGAGGCGACGGCGACGGCAATCGTGGCGGTGCCGTCGACCGCGCCATCGATCGCCTGAAGCGCGTCGGCGGTCGCTTGAGAGACGCGACCGACATCGCCAAGCTCCGCGACACTCGTGCGGTAGTTCTTCGACGCCGTCGCGAACTGATCACGCATACCGTTCACGATCCGCGCGGCCTCACTCGCGGCGGCCGAGCTTTGGGTCGCGAGCTGACGGACCTCGCTGGCGACGACGCCGAACCCGCGGCCATGGTCGCCGGCACGCGCGGCCTCGATCGCCGCATTGAGCGCGAGCAGATTCGACTGCTCGGCGATCTCGCGCACGCGATCGACGAACTGTTGCACCGTCTCGGCTGTCGACCGGAGCCCGTCGACACTGTCACCCGACATGTTGATGACGGCTTCCGCGCGCTCGAACGTCTTCACCGCTTCTTCGAGGCCATCCCGAATCCGCGTGGCACCCTCGCGTACGCGGTCACCCATGCTCTTCGCCCGTGCGGCCGCGTCGGCCAGCCCTTCGGTCGAGCGCGTCACATCGTGGATGGCCGCACTCGAACCCGCGAGCGCCTCACGCTGCGCGCTCACGCCGCTCGCCACCTGCGACACGGCATCGCTGATCTCGCCCGTCGACGCCGCGGTCGCGGAGGATGCGGCCGTCAGTGACGACGCCGAGTCCGCGACTTCCTGCGCTTCTTGCTGCACTTCGGCGATCGCCTTGCGCAGACGGGCGGCCGTATCCGCGAACGCCCGCGCGAACGCGGCGTACTCCGAGTCCAGTCCGTCCGGCGCGATCGTCGTCCGCAGATCGCCGTCGCCGAGCGTGCGGGCCGCGCTCGTGAGTTGGTCGAGCGGATGCGTCACGGCCCGGACCGTCATCCTCGTGAAGACGATCGTCGCGACCAGCCCGATCACCAGCAACGTGATGAGTCCCCCGCGCCAACCGGTGACGAGGCCTTCGACATGCGACAGGGTCGTCGACGTGCGCGAGTCCTGGGCGCGCGCGATGACCGCCGCCTCGTCGAACAACGTATCGACCGCGCGCGTGGCGATCGTGCCTTCGCGGAACGCATCGGCCGGCCGGCCGATATCCCGGTACGCGCGCGCCACCGCGAATCGCACCTCGAGATCGCCCTGCAACTCGGCGAGCCGTTCGAGCGTGACCCGCTCCTCAGTGCCGAGAGACGCCGTCTGCATCAGGGCATCATGTTGGGCGGCGGCCTGCATGCTGAGCGTATCGAGCAGCTCCAACCGCAACGAGTCCTCGCGCGATGCGCCCGCCGCCATGAGGCTCGCTTGCGAGACGGTGACGAAGCGCAGGGTCGCATCGCGCACGAGCGAGAGTCGGCCGCTGACTTCCGTGGCCTGATGCACGCTCTTCTTGAGATCGGAGTGCACGACTTCGAGTGCCGTGATGCCCAGTCCGCCACACGCCAACAGCGTCAGCGTGACGGATCCAAAACCCCAGACCAGCCGGTCACGGACCGCGCTCACGGGTGCACGGCTCCGATCGCCACCTGCTTCTCTATCGGATCGCCGCTCGCGCCACTGAAGCGAATGGTGCCGGTCACGCCATTCAGCTCCGGGGCACGCGCGACCCAATTGCGGATACTCGCGCGGTCGGGACCGACGGCGTACACCGCCTCGGCGATCAGCGTCGCCGCATCGTAGGCCAGCGCTCCCTTCTGATCGGCCGGCGCGCCGAACTCTTTTTGATACGCGGCCGCGAACTCCCGGGCCGCGGGCACCTGATGCTCCGGGTCATAAAACGCGGTGTATCGGAGGCCGTCGAACTCCCGAGCGAACACCGGATCCGCGCTGAAGCTCGCGAGGTCGTCGCTGCCGAGGAATTTGGCCCGGCTTCCAGCCTTTCTCACCGCCCGCAGAATATCGACCGCCTCGTTGGCGCCACCCGCGAGCACCAACGCATCGACGCCGCGCTGCGTGAGCCGGATGGCATAGGCCTCGTAGCCGGCGACGCCGCGGAGATATGGGTCGCGCTCGACGAGCGGCACGTGATGATTCGCGAGCTCGCTCTTGAACGCGGCGGTATAGCCGCGCCCGAAGAGATCATCGCGATAGATGATGCCCACGCGTTTCGCGTGTAAGGACTCGGCCGCGAACCGCGCCAGCGCCCGAGCGGCGTCATCGTCCGTTGGGCACACACGGAAGACCCAGCGCGTCGTCTTGGTGACGCGGGGATTGGTCGCGGTCGGCGTAATCGCAATGAGCGCATGGCGACCGTTGTGCTCGGCGTCGGCGTAAATGGGCGCCGCCGCGAGGGTCGCGGCGCTGCCCGTGTGTCCGACCACGGCGATCACTTTGGGGTCATCGCGGAACGTCGCGGCGATGAGCACATCGCTGGCGCCGCCGGGCGGGTACCGAACCGCCAGCGGCCGCGCGCCGTGGGGTCGGATCGTGTTGTATTTGTCGAGCGCCAGCTTCACGCCATACGCGTAACCGCGGGTGTCGATGCCGCTATCTCTGGCGAACGCGGCGCCGACGTACAGGCTATCAGCGCCCCCACTGAGTGTTGCGGCGGGGGCGCTGGAGCATCCGGCCAATACCATTGTCAGGAGTACAACGCCGACCGGCCGTGCTGGCATGCCCAACGGACGGCACGACTATCATATAGGTCACTTGCCCCGACTCCTGCGTGAGGCGAACTCGGGGTAACAGCCTGGTCTGGAACTAGCTTGAGCCTGCCCGGCCTTGTAAGGCGGTGCAAAAGACGCTCGCGCTCTTCCTGCTCGGTGGGACCGTGTTCTTAGGTACAGGCTCGTTGCTGCATCCCATGCTCATGGGCGATGCCGCGGCCGAGCTCACGAAGATCGCGGCTTCGTCGCATTTCCGAGCGATTCACCTGGCCATGCTCGCCGGGTCGGCACTGATTATGACAGGCGTGTGGGTGCGTGCACTCGACTGTGAGCCGGGCGAAGGCGTGCGATTTGGCATCGCGTTCGCCCTCATCGATCTGGGATTGGCGCTCAACGCCTACGACATCGCGTTCATGGCGCGGGCCGGGACTCGACTCGCGGCGGCGTACGCCACGGGCGACGGGACCAGCGCTCCCATGTTCGATGCCATGCATGACGTTGGCTTGATGTACGCCAAATTCGGCAACTTCATCGTGGCGCTCGGGGCGCTCGCGCTCGGGGCCGCCGAACGTCCGACACGACGCACATCCGCTATGCTCGCCTGGATCGCCGCGGCGGGCGGACTGGTTGGGTTGGGAAGTCCCGAAACGAGCCTGCTGATACTGGCCCCTGTCGCGCTCCTCTTCGCGTGGCAGGTCGTGACCGGTCTCGCGGCCCTCGATATCTTACATCTGTGATCGAGATGGACCTGAGGCTCGCGCTTTTCTGCGACAGCTACCTGCCGCAGCTGAACGGCGTGTCGCTGTTGCTGGAACGACTCGTCAACGCGGTGCATGATCGCGGTGGCGCGGTGCGCGTCTACACCACGACCGATCCGCACGCGACGTTCGATCCGGAGATTCGCCGGTGGCCGAGCGTGCCCTTCTGGCTCTATCCGGAACATCGGCTCGCGCTGCCGACCCAGGCGAGCATTCGGCGCGAGCTCGAGGAGTGGCATCCGACGATCGTGCACGCCGCCAGTCCTTTCGGGCTTGGACTCGCCGCCCGCCGCGCCTCCCGCGCGCTCGGCATTCCGTTCGTGTCGTCGTATCACACGAGCTGGAGCGCGTACACGAAGTTCTATGGCCTCGGCTTTCTCAGCGATTTCGCGTGGCGGTATCTCCGCTGGTTCCACAACAGCGGCGATCGCACCTACGCGCCGACCGAAGCCACCCGAAAAGAGCTCGAAGCGCACGGCGTGATCCACACCGCGATCTGGTCTCGCGGCGTCGACACGTCCCGCTTCTCGCCCTCGCATCGCTCGGCCGCACTCCGCGCGCGGCTCGGCGCGAGCGAGAACACGGTCGTCTGTGCTTATGTCGGGCGGCTTGGCGCCGAGAAAGGGCTCGATGTCGCGATGGAGGGCATGCATCGCGTCGTCGCCCGCGCGGGAGCGAACGTGGTGTGCGCTATCGCTGGCGACGGGCCCTATGAAGCCGAGTGTCGTCGGCTCGCGCCGCCGGGGACGATCTTCATGGGTCGGCTCTCGGGACGCGAGCTGAGTGAGTTCTACGCCTCGTCCGATGTGTTCACCTTCCCGTCGGCGACCGATACGTTCGGCAATGTCATCCTCGAGGCCATGGCATCGGGCCTCCCAGTCGTCGGCGCCGACGTCGGGCCGACGCGCGAGCTGCTGTCGAATACGCGCGGTCTGACATTCCCTGAGGGGAACGCCGACATGTTCGGCGATCAAGTCCTGGCTTTAGTGACCGACCGCGCCAAGCGCGTGACATTGGCGCGTGAGGCGCTGGCGTTCGCGCGCACGCGGACATGGGACGCGATCTTCGACGAGTTGTTCGCGGATTATGCGCGCATCACCGGCAGCTCGCCGGCGGCAGTCGCGGTCGCGTAGGACCTAACGCAGGACCGGAATTAGGCCGCTTGGTCCGCTTCGGCCAAGATCGCCGTCGCGACTTCCAGAATATCGCGGCCGTCTTCGTCGGCCTCTTCTTCCATCAACTTGAGCGCGTCCGCCGGCGTGAGCCGCGTGCGCGCCACGATCTGAGCGACCGCGCGCTCGACCACCACTTCGCGCGACTCGGCTTCCGGTTCCGGTTCGGCCTCGGTTGAATCAACCGCGATATCAACCAAAGGCAGATCCCTGTCCGGAATCTCTTGCACGTCGTCCGCGACGTCGTCCACGACCTCCTCGTACGACGCCTCAGCAAACTCCGGCTCAGCCATCGCGCGCGCCGTCGCCACGATCTCCTGAACATCGGCATCCAGATCGACGTCCGCCGTGTTCGCCGAGATCAACGCCACCGGCCCCCAGTTCGGCCGCGCCGCCCGATCCGTGAGCGCCGGATGAGCCGAGAGGACGAGCGCCGCCGTACCAACGCGCGCGCGCGTCACACTGATCGCGCCATGCACACCGTGACCATCGCTCAGATGTACGTCAAACAGCACCGCATCAGGCTCAGTCGTCGACACCGCATCGACCGCCTCACGAATCGTCGTCACCTGCGCGACGACCTCATATCCAAGCGCAGAAAGGCGCTGGGACATGGCTCGCGAGCGGGCAGCGGCTGATTGTGCGACAACGACACGTAAACTCACTGAACTCTCCTTGACGTGCCCCGAAGATAGTCAGTCAGAAAGTCGCTCTCCGTGACTGACATCACTATGACGAGCGAAGCGTCGGAAAGTATTGCGGCGTGGGTGCTTAAATGCTGTTCCGCGGCGGCACGAGGGCGTCGAGCGCCTTTTCATCATTGCGTTCCATCGCGACCTCGGCCTCGAGATTCAGACGATCCTCGTCCAGAGTCGCGAATCCGACGGTCTTACTGGCGCGATAGACGACCGCCGCATGATGCGCCGCCAGATCGCCATCGATCGCGACGTGCTGCCATGGCAGCGAGAAGCCGAGATAACGCACGGTCGTGTCGTAGTGCTGGCTCCAGAAGTACGGCACGACATCGAACCGCCGGGCGAGCCCCAGCACATTCTCCGCCGCGATCTGCCCCTGTCGCTCGGCCACGACCCAGTGCTCGATACGCAGCCGGTGGCCCGTATGCGGATCCGGCCACCGCGCGATGTCACCCGCGGCCCAGACGCCGGGTTTGCTCGTCTCGAGGTACTCGTTCACGAGTACGCCGTTGTCGATCGCGAGCCCCGCCGCTTGCGCCAACGCAATGCGCGGTTTGACACCGATCCCCGCGATCACCAACCCGGCCTCGATGGTCGACCCATCACGCAACGTCACCTGGCTCGGCTCGATCTTCGCGACCTCGGCGCCCATGTGGAATCGCACGCCGTGCTTTTCGTGGAGCGACCGGATCATCGTCGAGACTCGGGGATCGACGATGCGTTCGAGTGGCCGGCTCTCCTGTGACACGACATCGACTTCGACTTTTCGTTCTCTCAGCGACGCCGCTACCTCTAATCCAATAAAACTCGACCCAATAACGACGGCTCGCTTCGTATGCTCGGCCGCTTCGATAATCGCGTTCGCATCGGCAAACGAACGCAAGGTCATCGCGCCCGGGATATTGAGATGATTTGGCTCAGACCCCATCGCCAAGATGAGCGCGTCATATCTTACGGTCTGTCCATCGCCCAACACGACTTGCTTACTAGATAGGTCGAGGCTCTTAGCGTGGGCCCGACGAATAGTGATGCGATGCTCGTCGGCGAAATGCTCGGGCCACAGTGGAATCCACTCAGGCTGAGCGTGCCCCGATAGATAGTCTTTAGAAAGATTGGGCCGATCGACGGGTGATGATGAGTCATCGTCGATGACAGTGATAGCCCCATCGTACTCACGACGCCGCAGCATCTCGGCAGCCGATGCCCCAGCGGCACCCAGGCCGATAATGACGACGCTGCGAGGCGAGCTGACCGGACGCCCGGAATGCGCAAAAGCATCGCGCTTGTCGCCGACGTACACCCGATCGCCGCGCCGCTCGACAGACCAACACGGCAAGGGATTAAAGGCAGGCGCACGCAAGGCCTCGCCGGTCTTGAGATCGAAGCACGCGTGATGCCACGGGCATCGCACCGTCGTCCCGACGACGAGCCCCTCGGCCAGAGGCCCGCTGTAATGCGTACACGTGGCCCCGACGGCGAAGACGTCGTTGCCGACGCGCACCACGATGACGTCGTCGTCCCCAACCTTGCCGGGGACCGATGCCCCGTCGGCAAGATCCGCCCATGGAATCCCTTCGTTCCGCAGATCCGTCATTTCATGACACCTAAGAGAGCGATGGCAGTAAGTAACAGAACCACGGCCCCGATGGTAATGAGCCGCCAGCGGGACGGCCGAGCCCGCACGGGCGCCGGTTGCACGCCGTACGGCAGACTCCCTCGCCGGAACGAGTCGGCCAGCATGCCGATGGCCGGATCGGGCGCGGCGCCGAGCGCCTCTGCCACGCGACTGTCGTAGGCACGAGCCAAGTCGAGCGCCGCCGCCCGCTCGCCGCTTCCGGCCAGGGCGAGCATGAGCCCGGTCGTCCCGCGCGCGCTCAGCGGATCGACATCGACCAGCCGCTGCCACCACGCGATGGATTCGGCCGGTTTGCCTTGGGCATCAGCCTCCATCGCCAACTGCTCCAGCACTTCGGAATAAGTCCTGGCGCAACGCGATCGCTCTCCTTCGACCCACCGCGCAAAGGCCGGAGCCCGATCAAGTGTCAGTCCGTGCAGGAATGGTCCGTTATAGATCGCGATGGCATCGCGCCAAGCCTTCGCCAGGACCGCCCGGTCAAAGTCCGGCAGGTCTAAAGACAGGCACGCCGGATTGAGGCTCAGGGTCGTAGCGGATGACACGATCGCGTCCGGCCCCAGTGTCCTTCTGGCGGCCGAAAGCGCCTGGTCGAGCGAGTTCCTGGCGCCTGTCCGGTCGGGCCAAAAATGTTCGATCAGTCTTTCACGGGTCGTTCCGGCCTGCCCTTGGGCACCGAGAAAAACGAGGAGGGCGAGCTGGCGCCGTTGGATCGGCGGATCTTGAACGGGGGCGCCATCTCGCGAAAGGGCGAGACCGCCAAACGTGATTAGACGCACCTAACGTGAATTCAGGTTGAATTCAGAACCGTTTGAGCAGCCTTTGGGCTGCTAATCCTAAAGTCATCACATGTCAGACGAAACTGTCATCACAGGGAAAGTGGTATGGGCCGCGGACGGAACGGGCGTTCCGGGCGCCATCCTCTCGATCTACACGCTCATTCCCGCGGGGCTCGTGGGCCGTGCCGAGGCCAATGAGCACGGCGAGTACTGGATGAAGGCCGACATGAACTGGACCCGGGCGTTCGATCTGTATGTCGTCGTGCTGAACGCGCGCGGCGAGCTGCTGCAGGTCGTCCGGGAAGGGGCGCGGTGGCTGACAGGCAGTCGCACGCGATTGGACGTCACCGTGACTGGGCGCTGGCGGTCGTCGGGTCCCCGGCGTTCCGGGCAGCATCGGCCGACGGCCGACGGCGCGGCCGACTGCGATGTCGCACCGCCGCAAAAGTGCCTGGTGCCAACCCCGTACTGGCCCAAGAAAAGCCCCCCGGAGTTCCTCGGCGGAGGCCGGGGACTCCGTCGCCGAGTGTCGAACGGAGACAGACAATGAGCCCTCGCATGATTATCGGCCTGGCGGCCGACGAGCGCGCCGCCGGGCAAATCCACGATGCGGCCGCGACATCGGGCGAGGTCACGGCGTGCACGCGCGCCGAAGAGCTGGTGGAATGGGTGACGAACACGCCGAATGTCGTCGCGGTCATCACGGAGCTGTGGGACGCGGACGGGAAGCCCACGGCGCCGGCCGTGCGTCGCCTGCGTCACTGGCGGGCGACGCTGCCCGTGATCGCGTTCTGCCGTCTCACGCCGCGCACCGCACGCGAAATCGTCACGATGGCGGCCGCCGGGGTATCGGCGATCGCCATTCGCGATCACGAGGATTTGGGCGATCTCTTACGGTCGGTGATCGACCCGAAGCTTCACCAGCGGCGATCGGCTTCGAGCATGGCACGCACGGCCGACGCATCCACGGCGGGGGAGAAGAGATATCCCTGGCCGTAGGTGCAGCCGAGGTTCCGTAGGGCGGCCAGATGGGCGTCACCCGATACACCCTCAGCGATCACTTCGAGATTGAGCGAAGCGGCCAAGGCGAGGATCGTGCGCACGAGTTGAGCGAATCGTTGCTCACGATCCATCGCCGAGACGAACGTCCGGTCGATCTTGACCGCGTTGAGCGGCAGCCGGTCCAGCACGCCGAGCGACGAGTAGCCCATCCCGAAATCATCGAGGTGCACTTGCACGCCGAGGTCTTTGAGAGACCGTAGGCGTTCGATCGCGACCTCGGGTTGCTCAATGAGCACGCTCTCCGTGAGCTCCAGGTGCAGCCGCGTGGGATCCACTTTGTGCTGCTGGAGCGCGTGGGCGACGACCTGCACGAAATCCGCGCGCACGAGTTGCCGCACGGAGACGTTGACCGCCATCGTGAGCGGCGCGCGATCGGGAAAGAGCTCGTTCCACGTCCGCAGCTGACGGCACGCTTCCGTGAGCACCCAGGCACCGAGGCCGACGATGAGGCCCGTCGACTCGGCCACGCCAATGAACGTCGCCGGCGCGATCAGGCCCCGGTCCGGGTGTCGCCAGCGGACGAGCGCCTCGAATCCGACGATGCGGCCGTCGCCGAGCGCGATGATCGGCTGATAGTGCAACTCGAACGACTGCTTCTCGACGGCGCGGCGCAGATCGGTCTCGAGCCGCAGGCGCTCGAGCGCGTCGGCATGCATGCCTGGATCGAATACGGCGAATCGCGCCCGCCCGCCCGCCTTCGCGCGGCCCATTGCTAAATCGGCGCTGCGTAGCAAGAACTCCGGGCGCGTGCTGCCACCGTCGCTCAGCGCGATCCCGAAGCTGGCTGACGTGAAAACTTCGTAGCCACTGATATCGACAGCGGTCGTGAGTGCTTCCAAGGCTCGTTCGGCCACGCGAGCGGCGTCTGCCGGCGAATCTATGCGCTCCAGCAAGAACGCGAATTCATCGCCTCCGAGACGCGCGACGGTGTCTTCAGCTCGGGAGCACGCCGACAGCCGGCGGGCGACGGCGACGAGCAACTCGTCACCGGCCGTATGACCGAGGCTGTCGTTGACGACCCGAAAGTTGTCGAGGTCCAAGAGCACGATCGCGAACGATCCAGCGCGCCGTTCGGCTCGCCGTGCGGCGCGGTCCAAGCGCTCCATGAAGAGCAGCCGGTTCGGAAGGCCCGTCAGTGCATCGTGCAGCGCCTCGTGCCGCTGCCGACGCTCGACGCGCTCCCGGCGCGCCAGTCGCCGGCGGAGGGCCAGGTCAGTCGCCGCGGCGGCGGCGTGCTCGGTCAGAACCGCGAGGTCCGAGGCATTCCATTGGCGTGTGACCGCATCGACCACGCACAAGATGCCGATGGGCCGTCCGTCATCAGCGGCGAGCGGGACGAGCGCGTAGGCGGCGACACCCGGGCCGAGCGGCCGGTCTTGTTTGGCGTCGTCTACGATGACGGGCGTGCCGTCATGGAGGGCCCGTTCGCACACGCCGGAGCGAAAGAGCAGTCCCGGATCGTGCGCGAGCCACTCGGGTGGCTCGGACCCGCCGAAGAAGCAGCGGCGGTCATCGCCAACGAGGGCCAGGACAGCGGCCGGGGCTCTCAGCGCGGTCGCGGCCAGCCGCGCCGCGCGCTCCAACGAGGCGGCGAGCGTGCCGTCGAGTGGCGCAAAGGGCTGCGACGTTCGCTCGCGCTTCGGGGTGTCGGACATACTCTTGAAAGACGGGAGCTTAGGCCCCCGCGTCACTCAGCCGGCGCTGTCCCCAAACGCTCCAGTAGTGACTCGAGACTGCGGCGTTCCTGCTCGCTGAACGTGTCGACCACCGCGCGCTCTTCCGCGTCGAGCAATCGCGCCGCCTCGGCGTGGCGCTCGACACCCAAGGGCGTCAACTGCGCGCGCACGCTGCGCCGGTCGCTCGGATCCTGGGACCGGACAACGAGACCGTCGGCTTCGAGGCGATCGATCAGCGCGGTCATGTTGGATTTGACGCACGCATTGCGCGCGGCGAGCTCGCCAAGCGGCAACGCGGCTCTGGCCTGCACCAAGTGGTCCAGCACATGGAACTTGGGCAGCGAGAGCCCGAGGGTCGCCAGGACGGATTCGAGCTTCGCTTCGCACGCATCCGCCGCTCGGAAGAGCGCCGGCGTCAGACCCTGCCGACGCTCACAGGATCCCGCCTCTTCCTTATAGTCCACCTATGAACAGTACCTGCTCCCTACCAAGTCGTCAACCCGGTCCGGCGACAGGCGAATCCGCGGCAGATCCAGCTCGCGATCATGCCGATGATCACGATCGGCAGCACCAGCAGGATCGCCACCTTCAGAAAGGCCAGCAGGAGCGCGGCGCCAACCGCGAGGACGATCAGCATCAGCAGCGGGATGCCGACGACGGCGAGCAGAATGAGCAGGAGTGGGACGCCCAGCACCGCGGCGACGATAGCGATCGGGAGACCGAACCCGAGGACCATGATCGCGCCGACGGGGACAAGGACGACGACCGTGAAGAGGCCCCAGAAGAACATGCGAAGCAACGTGCCCATAAGCTCCTCTCTCGAGAACTCGAGATATATCGTGCTTGACGCAATCTGGTACGTCCGCCACCCTTAGTAAGTTTCGCCCGAATGGGTACCGAAGATGGGTCGGACTGGGACCGCGACACTTCCCCTGCACTACGGCCACGTGCCGCCCTGGCTTTCCACTCGCATGGCCAGCCTCGGACGCGTCATCACGCAGGCCGTCATTCTCCACTACGGCCGCGATGAGTATCTGCGTCGGCTGGCCCATCCGGGGTGGTTCCAGGCGTTCGGTGCCGTCATGGGTATGGACTGGCACTCGTCGGGCATCACCACGTCCGTGCTCGGGGCACTCAAGCGCGGGCTCGCGCCGGTCGAGCGCGAGCTCGGTTTGCACGTGTGCGGCGGGCGCGGCAACGAGTCGCGAAAGACTCCGTCTGAGCTCCTCTCCCTTTCGGATCGCGTGGGTCTCGACGGCGACTCGCTCGTGCGTACGAGTCGTCTCGTCGCGAAAGTCGATAGCGCGGCGATTCAGGATGGCTACGACATCTATCTCCATGGATTCATCGTCGCGGACGATGGGAAGTGGACCGTCGTGCAACAGGGTATGTGCGGCGCTCGTAAAGAGGCGCGGCGGTATCACTGGCTCAGCGAACGTTTGACCGACTTCGTCGATTCGCCTCACGCGGCCATCGACGGTCCTCCCGCCGCGGCTCCGATCGTCAATCTCACTGACCATCGAGCGTCCGCCTCGCGCGACGCGCAGATAATGTTAGTGATGGATGGTCCTGATCGTGTCGTTCGCGAGGTCGCCCGACTACGACCGAGCGCGCCGGCGCTGGAATTGCCGTTTCATCACGAAGTCCGTGCGGAAGATGTGGTGCTTCGGCGCTTGCGTGGCGCGATAGCGGCCGCACACGAGAGGGGTCCAAAAGATTTTGCCGACTTACTGCTCACGCCTGGAGTCGGCCCAAGAACGGTGTTTTCGCTCGCCTTGGTTGCCGAGGTTGTGCATGGCGCGCCATCGCGTTTCTCCGACCCGGCGCGTTACTCGCTCGCGCACGGTGGCAAGGACGGGCACCCGTATCCGGTACCCACGAGAGTCTACGACGAAACGATCCGCGTCATGAAGGACGCCATCGCAAAGGCGAAGCTCGGCCTGTCCGATCGCCTGTTCGCGATTCAGCGGCTCGACGCCGAGGTGCGCCGGCTCGAGCAGTGCCCGGGCGCGGTCGACTTCGACGCGTTTATTGAAGCCGAGTGGGAGATAGGGAGACGACTCCCACGCGAGTATCCCACGCGAGCTGTATCGATCCCTTCGGGTCGACGCTGATGGTGAACAACTCGACCGGCGCCTGAGCGGTCGAGACCCGCATGGGGATGCGCGCGAGATCGGCGGTCGAGTCGTACTCGGTCCCCCACTCGTGCGTCTTCTTGCTCACGATGAGCGTCCACGCATCGGCGGTCGGCAAAGAGAACAACGTGTATTCGCCAGCCGGTACCTTCGTCGACCCGAGCATGGCGTCGTGGTCGATCTTGAACCCGGTCGCCGCGTTGGCGCCGGTGCGCCAGACGGTGTTATACGGCACGACCCCGCCGAATATCGTACGCCCGCGTTTCGATGGCCGGCCGTAATCGACCACCACGTGCATCGGCCCCACCGTCGCATCGACCTCATCGCGCGGCGACATGTAGCCGAGCCCTTTGCCGCCGGAGTCGCGCGCGACGAACGCCGTGGCGAACGAATCGATACTGGGTGGAGGCACCCGCGAGACGATCGCTTGAAGCGTGGCGCCAGGAGAGGTGGCATCGAGCAGGCGACCGGCCGAGTCGATGTGCGCGTGGATCGTGCCGACCGATGTCGAAATGAGCACGGTGTCGGGCGCGGTCTGCTTTGCCGTGCCGCCGAACGTCAGGTCCAGATAGAATGCCGCGACCGGCACGGGCTGACCATGCGCCGCGAGCGCGCGCTGGATGGGCGCCTCATACTCGGCAAAAGCTGGCTCGTACACCGGCACGCTACCGGGTAAATTCGGCATCGTGCGCATGTGGCGCGACGGGCCGCCGCCAAAGCGCATGATCCGCACGGAGTCGCCGCGGAAGTCGGCGTCGTACCTATACGTTTTCTTCGCGCCCGGCTTGGCCGACTCGTACAGCTGGATCGAGTACCGCGTGACCGCGCCATCGGGCTTCGTATGGATCACATACGACTGTCTCGAGGTCGCCGGACTCCGGAACAAGAACTCACCGACGATCGAGTCACGCGTGCGCGTGAAGCGCTCGACACCGATCGTGTCGTTGCCGAGGCGTGTAATGAACCCGCCCTGCTCTGGCGGATCGCTCGCCCGGCCGCACCCGAGCGCCACGAGAACCCCGATCAACGCGACTCGCGCGAGCAATTTCATGCGATGACATTAGATCCGCCTCGCACGGACCCGCAAGATGCGAATAATTTCTTGACATGCTGAACAACGCGGTCTGTCTCACGGAACTCGAACCACTGGCCAAAAAGGTCATGACCCCCATGGCCTTTGAATACGTTTCCGGCGGCGCCGGAGACGAACGCACACTTGCCTGGAACACCGAAGCGTTCGCGCGCCTGCGTCTCCGCCCGCGCGTGCTCACCGATGTCTCGGCGTTGGACACGCGCGTCACCTTGTTCGGTGACGCACTGCCGCTCCCGCTCCTGCTGGCGCCGGCGGCGTATCACCGCCTCTTCCATCCGGATGGCGAGCTCGCGACCGCACGCGGCGCGGCGAACGTCGGTGTGCCGTACTGCGTGAGCACGTGCACGACGACGCCGCTCGAGGAGATCGCGAGTGCCGCACCGGGTGGCGTACGGTGGCTCCAGATCTATATCACGGCGGACCGCGGCCGCACCCGCGATCTCTTGCAGGCGGCGGAGGCGACGGGCGTCCGTGCGCTCTGTCTCACGGTCGATACGCCAGTGGCGGGCACCCGCAATCGCGAGCAACGCACCGGATTCAATCTGCCGCCCACGTGCGTGACGCCCTATCTGCGTCACGCCGCCAGCGCGGAAAGTCCCGGTACACCGTTCGTCGCGATCACGTGGCGCGATGTCGAGTGGCTGCGGGCTCAGACTCGCTTGCCCGTGCTGCTCAAGGGCATCTTGACCGGCGATGACGCCGCGCGTGGCGTCGAGAACGGTGCCGCGGGCATCGTCGTCTCGAATCACGGCGCGCGCAACCTCGACACCGTTCCCGCCTCGATCGACGCGCTCCCGGAAGTCGCGGCCGCCGTCGGTGGACGGGTCCCGGTGTTGCTCGACGGTGGCATACGACGCGGCACCGACATCGTGAAGGCGATCGCCCTCGGCGCCGCCGCCGTCATGATCGGCCGGCCATATCTCTACGGTCTTGCTCTTGGCGGCACGGAAGGCGTCGAACAGGTCGTGCGAATTCTCCGCGCGGAGCTGGAGAGTGCGCTGTCGCTTCTGGGCCGACCGTCAGTCGCGAACGTGGATCGGACGATATTCTGGTGACTACGTCTCCCTGAGATATCCCCACGACAACAGCTTGTCGGGATCCCCGGATCGTCCTCAAGCCGGTCAGCGTACGCCGTCCCGCCGACCACGAGCTTGCAAATTTGACCAATGTCGCCGATTAGACCGCCGATCGAGACGAAGAGAAAGTTTTTGGGGTCCACACCTAACCCTATATTAGTGACATGGCGACGACCTTCGTGAACACCGAAATGTTACCTGTCGCGGCGACGAAAACGCTGCCCGGCCGGTACTTCTCCTCGCCCGCCATCCTGGCCGAGGAGTTCGACAAGATCTTCACGCAACGCTGGCTCTGCGTCGGCCGCGCGGACCGGAT
>DASRDS010000314.1:0-14440 GCA_035652495.1 Gemmatimonadaceae bacterium | reverse complement strand
CGCAACGCCGATCTCGGCCAAGAGCCGCGTCAATCGGACCAACGGCAGTCCGACGACGGTAAAGAAATCGCCGTCGACCCGTTCGACGATCGTCGCGCCGTAGCCTTGGATCCCGTACGCGCCGGCCTTGTCCATCGGCTCACCGGTCGCGATGTACGCGTCGATCTCGGCGTCAGTCAGCGCCCGGAACCAAACGCCCGTGTCTTCGACGCCAGCGGCCTCCTCGCCATCGTGGCTGACACAGACCGCGGTGTACACGTCATGGCGGCGCCCCTGCAGCGTTCGCAGCATCCGCCGCGCATCCTCCACGTCCGCCGGTTTGTTGAGGATCCGATCGTCGATCACAACGATCGTGTCCGCCGCAATCACCAGCGCATCCGGCTCGCCCGCCGCAATCCGCCGAGCCTTCGCTCGCGCGAGACGTTCGACGCAAGCCACCGGCGATTCGCCGGGATGAGGCGTCTCGTCGATATCGGCCGGTCGCACCGTGTGTGCGATGCCGACCAAATTCAGAAGATCGCGCCGACGGGGCGACTGCGACGCTAAGATCACGTGCATGGCGACGGCCAAAATATAAGTTCGGTCATGCCGAAATTCGCGCTGTTCGTCTGCCGTGCGTTGCTAGCCTCCCACCTTTCCGCACAGCAGTGCGATGCCACGCAGGGTGCGGTCGACGTGGTCGAGACCTACGAGTTCGCGCCCTTCACGGTCAACGGCTGCGCGGCCAAGCTGTACACGATAACGGCGGTCAGGTTTGGGCGTTAGCCCGGTAGACTTTCATCGTTCGAGCCACAGCGTCACGGGACCATCGTTGACCAGCTCGACATCCATCATGGCCCCGAATTCGCCCGTCTCTACGCGCACTCCGCGCTCTCGCAGCACGCTCAAAAAACGCTCATACAACGGAATCGCGATCTCTGGACGCGCCGCGTCGATGAAACTCGGCCGGCGACCCTTGGCGGCGTCCCCATACAACGTGAATTGCGACACCACCAACAATGCGCCATTCACGTCGGCCAGTGACAGGTTCATTTTGTCGTCCGAATCGCTGAACAAACGGAGGCCGATGATTTTCTCGGCCATCCACTGTACCTCGGCTTCACCGTCATCGTGCGTGAAGCCGACCAGTACGAGCAGGCCGCGTTCGACGCGACCGGTGACACGGGGGCCGACACGGACCTCGGCGCGTGAAACGCGCTGCAGCAGAGCGCGCAGCTGACTCGACCCGACCTACTCGACCGTCACCGATTTGGCGAGATTACGCGGCTGATCCACGTTCGCGCCACGCTTCACGGCAACGTGATACGCGAGCAACTGGAGCGGCACGGAGGCGAGCACCGGAGTCAGCATGTCGATCGTCTCGGGAATGCGGAACTCGTAATTGAGCTTCCCCTTGAGCGACGGCTCGTCGCGACTCGTAATGGCGATCACCGTCCCGCGCCGCGCCTTCACTTCCTGGACGTTCGAAACCACCTTGTCGAACACCGAGTCGTGCGGCGCAATGAACACGACGGGCATCATCTCGTCGATCAGCGCAATCGGACCGTGCTTCATCTCGGCCGCCGGATACCCCTCGGCGTGGATATAGCTGATCTCCTTCAGCTTCAGCGCGCCTTCCAAAGCCGTCGGGAAGTTGTACCCGCGTCCCAGATACAAGAAGTTCTGGGCTCGCTTGAACTCTTCGGCGAGCTCTTCGATCTCATGGGCGCGTTCGAGAATCCCCTTCACCTGACCCGGCAACGCTTCCAACGCGTGAATGATCTCGCTGCCGCGAAGCGACGAGAGTGCCTTGAGGCGACCGAGCTTCAGCGTGAACATCGCCAGCGCGACGACCTGACTCGTGAACGCCTTGGTCGAGGCGACACCGATCTCTGGCCCAGCGTGGAGATAGATACCAGCACCCGCATCCCGCGCGATGGTCGAGCCGACCACGTTCACGATACCGAGCGTTCGAGCCCCACGCCGCTGGGCTTCTCGCATCGCGGCCAGCGTGTCCGCCGTCTCTCCCGATTGGGAGATGACGATGCACAACGTCCTATTAGTGACAATAGGATTTCTATAGCGAAATTCTGACGCGTATTCGACTTCGACCGGAACGCGAGTCAGCTCCTCGATCATCTGCTCGCCGATCAGCGCCGAATGCCAACTGGTGCCGCAAGCGGTAATGATGATGTTGTCGATCCCCAGCAACTCGTCGTCGGTCAGATTCAACCCGGAGAGCTTGGCGGTCGCTTCTTCGTGCAACAAACGCCCCGCCATCGTGTTCGCGATGGTCGACGGCTGCTCGAAGATCTCCTTCAGCATGAAGTGCGCGTATCCACCACGCTCGATCTGCGCCAGATCCCAGTCGATCTTGGTCACGCGACGGTGCAGCGTCGCCGCGTTCAGATCGAGGATTCGGTAGCCGTTCCGATCGAGCACCGCGAGATCGCCGTCCTCGAGGTACACGACCTCGCGCGTGTGCGCGAGAATGGCCGAGGCGTCGCTCGCGATGTAGTACTCGCCGTCGCCAAGCCCAACGAGCAGCGGGCCGCCTTTGCGAGCGGCGACGATCTTGTCGGGGTCGCGGCTGCAGACCACGCCGATCGCGTAGGCGCCCTCGACCTGATGCAGCGCTTCCATTACTGCGTCTTCGAGCGAGCCATCGAAGGCCGCCTCGATCAGGTGCGCCAGCACCTCGGTGTCGGTCTCGGAGACGAAGAGGTGCCCGTGCTCCTCGAGCATACGCTTGAGCGCGGTGGCGTTCTCAATGATGCCATTGTGGACGACGGCGATCTCGCCCTTGCAGTCGAGCTGCGGGTGCGCGTTGCACTGGTTCGGCGGCCCATGCGTCGCCCAGCGCGTGTGTGCGATGCCGACCGATCCTTCGACGGGCTCGGCATCCAGCAGCGACTCGAGCTTCGAGATCTTGCCAGCCTGCTTCCGCGTCTCGAGCTTGCCGTTCATGACGGCGACGCCCGCGGAGTCGTAGCCCCGGTATTCCAGGCGCTTGAGGCCATCGATGAGCACTGGGGCCGCCGAGCGCGGGCCGACGTATCCGACGATTCCACACATGGTTATTGACCCGAAAGATAAGAGCGAGACCGCTCTACTAATTCGCGTGCTTGAGCTTCCGTTGGCGCTTCCGCGATGACCCGCACGACCGGCTCAGTCCCGCTCGGCCGTACGTGTACCCACCGATCCGCCCAGGCGAACCGGATACCGTCGGCCGTATCTACCCCGGCGCCCGCAAATGCGGTCCTCAGCGCCGTATAGACGGAATCTAAACTTCCGGCGGGCCGGTCGAGCTTCTCTTTGACGATGGCATAACGCGGGCGCTGACTGATTATTCTCGACAGCGGCGCGTTCGCGTCCAATAACATTTGCAGCACCAACGCCGCGCCAGCGGGTGCGTCGCGGCCCAGGTGTAAGTCTTTGACGATCACCCCGCCGTTACCTTCACCACCGACCGGGGAGCCTTCGTCCCTCATACGAACGGCGACGTTGACCTCCCCGACCGGGGCCCGAATCACCTGGACGCCACCCAGGGCCGCCGCATCGTCCACCACGCGACTGGTGGAGAGGTTGGTGACCACCGGACCCTTCGTGTGGCGGAGGACGGCGCCGGCGGCGAGGGCTAGTGTGTAGTCCTCGCCGATCGCCTTCCCTATCTCGTCCACCAGGGCCAGCCGATCAACGTCCGGGTCCACCGCCATGCCAACGTCCGCATGTGATCGCCGGACCAGGTCTTCCAGCTCGCCGAGATTGTCAGCGACGGGTTCGGGCGGGCGCGGGAATCGCCCGTCGGTCTGCATGTTGATGGCTTCGACGCGGCATCCCAGTCGATCGAGCAAGGCCGGCATCATGGTCGCGCCGGCGCCGCGTACGCAGTCGAGCGCGACGTGAAAGGCGCGACGACGGATCGCCGGTACGTCGATGTAGGGCAGCGCGAGAATCGCGTCGATGTGACGGGCAATGGCGTCATCGTCGAGCGTGACGTGGCCGAGGCAATCCCACGTCGCGCGCGGGATGCCACGAGCCATCGCTTCGCGCATCTCGGCGCCCTCGGCCGCCGAGAGAAAAAGACCGCTGGGCGCGATGAACTTGAGCGCGTTCCACTCGATGGGGTTATGACTGGCGGTGATCGCGAGACCGCCGGCCGCGTGGTGGTGCTCGACCGCCAGCTGGATCGTCGGCGTGGGTGCCATGCCGACATCGATCACGTCACAGCCGACGGATTGCAGCGCGGCGAGGACGACCCGGTGGAACATGGGGCCCGAGACGCGGCTGTCGCGACCGACGACGATGGTGCCGCGTGCCCATGCTCCGAATGCCGCGGCGTACGACGCGACGACCTCCGGGGTCAGCGCCTCACCGACCCGTCCCCGTATCCCGGAGACACTGATCATCAACCCAGCGTTGGACATCGCTCAAAAGCTAGGTGAGCCGGCCCACGGCCGGGTAGTCGCCGCTGACGGAAATGGCCGCGAGTGTGATCGCCCCGGTGTCGATCGCATTCACGAATGCCGAGAGCACGTCCGGATCGAATTGGGTTCCGTTACAGCGTCGCATCTCGGCCAACGCCGCGTCGAGACCGAGGCGCCCTCCGCGCCGGTATGCGCGGCCGCTGGTCATCGCGTCGAAGGCGTCGGCCACCGCGGCGATTCTCGCTTCCAACGGAATCGCCGTACCCGCCAGTCCGTCCGGAATGCCTCGGCCATCAAATCGTTCGTGGTGCGAACGAACGATGTTGAGCGCGAGCGGCGCATCACCCAAGATCGGCGCGAGGATCCGCCAGCCGACCATCGGGTGCGTCATGATGTGCTCGTACTCTTCGTCGGTCAGCGGCCCGGGCTTGTTCAACACCGACTCGCGCACACCAATCTTGCCGATATCGTGAACGTGGCCGCCGATCTCGATCTGTCTCACGACTTCTGACGGTAGGCCAAGCGCTCTCGCGATTGCCGCCGAGTATTGACTGACGCGGACGGAGTGACCCCGCGTGTACCGATCTTTGACTTCGAGAGCTTCGGCGAACGCCTGCATGCTGGCCAGAAACAATTCTTCCAGGCGGCGCGCTTGGGCTTGGACGCGTTCTTCCAGACGCTCCTGATACCCTCGATTTTCCACCAAAAGGCGGCGCTTCTCGAGCGCCTGAGCAACCCGGGCGCGGACCTCGTCGAGATTGAACGGCTTCATCAAGTAATCCATGGCGCCGATCGCGAGGCAGCTGACCGCGATGTCGACGTCAGCCACGGCGGTGATCAGGACGACGGCCGTGTCTGGATACTGGAGGCGGACCTGACGTAGGAGCTCGATGCCGTCCATCTGCGGCATCCGCAAATCGGTCAGCACGAGCGTGACCGGCGTGGTGCTCAGGAATTCGATGGCCGAGGCGCCGGACGAGGCTTCGTAGCACTCGAAGCCTTCGCCCTCCATGAGCCGCATGAGCACCTGGCGCAGCCGCGGCTCGTCGTCCACGACGAGGCACCGGCGCATTGGCTCGCCGCCTATTACCCCGTCCATTAAATTGATCGCTCCATGACTCGTGTCTTCGACGATGACCTAGGAGCGCGGTTCGCGACGCGCGCGATCCACGCCGGCCAGCGACCGGACCCCCTGTCCGGCGCCGTCATGACTCCGATCTATCAGACTTCCACCTTTGTACAGGACGGACTCGGCCGGCACAAGGGGTACGAATACGCGCGCGGCACGAATCCCACCAGGCAGGCATTGGAGCGGAACGTCGCGGCGCTCGAGGGCGGGAAGCACGGATTCGCGTTCTCGAGCGGTATGGGGTGCCTGGACACGATCATGAAGTTCTTCCGCACGGGCGACCACATCATCTGTGGTGATAACACCTACGGCGGGACATTTCGGCTGTTCGACAAGGTGCTGGAGCATTTCGGCCTCCGCTTCACCTACGTCGATACGCGCGATCCGCAGCGCGTCGTCGACGCTATCAGTCAGAAGACAGTCGCGGTGCTGGTCGAGACGCCGACCAACCCGTTGATGCGGTTGACCGATCTGGCGGCCATGGCCGAGATCGCTCACCGCGCCAAGATCCTGCTGATTGTGGACAATACGTTCGCCACGCCGTTTTTCCAACGGCCGCTGGAAATTGGTTCGGGAGCGGACATTGTATATCACTCGACGACTAAATACCTCAATGGCCACAGCGATATGGTCGGCGGGATCGCCATTGTGCGGGACGACGCCCTGGCCGAGCGATTCACATTTCTGCAAAACGCTGCCGGCGCCGTGCCTGGACCGTTTGATTCGTGGCTCGCGCTCAGAGGAACGAAAACGCTACACCTCCGAATGCCGCGACACGACGCGAATGGCCGGCAGGTCGCCAGCTGGGTCGCCGAGCGCGTCGGCGCCGAGCGGGTCATCTACCCCGGGCTCCCCTCTCACCCGCAGCACGAGCTCGCGAAGCGGCAAATGAGCGGGTTCGGCGGCATGATTTCCGTTGATCTTGGCACGACTGACTGCGCCCGGAAAGTCCTCGAACGCGTGAAAGTTTTCTCACTCGCCGAGTCACTCGGTGGTGTCGAGAGTTTGATCAGTCTGCCTGCAATGATGACACATGCCTCCGTGCCGCCCGAGCGACGGGCGGAGCTCGGCATCGGGGACGGGCTCATTCGACTCTCCTGCGGAGTCGAGGACGCCGAGGATTTGCTCGAGGATTTGGAACAGGCGTTTCAGGGCTTGTGACGGGGCCCGTGAGCGGAACTCTCGCCGCGTCGCATCCGTAGTGCGGGTCAACGGAGGGTACCAATGAGTGAATTGCCGGTGCAGTCGGCGAGACCTGGTGGCGGGCGCGTCGTGCTCACGCAGATCTCGTCCACGGCGTGGGAGCACCCGGCGGACCGGGCCGCGCTGCAGACGTTGCGCGCGCTGCCGGGGTTCGACGAGATCATTCGGAAAATCGCGGCGGCGATCAGCGACCGCGGCGTTCGGCATCTGTTTACCGCGAGCGCGGTGCGCGTCGGACCGCGGCAGCGGCCAAAGCTGGATGCGCTCTGGACGGAGGTGCTCGCGACGTTCGATTGGCCGCAGCGGCCGCAGCTCTACGTCACGCAGACGCCGATCGTCAATGCGATGGCCGTCGGGTTTGACGATCCGTTCGTGGTCGTCCACTCCGCCACGCTCAAGCTGCTCGATCGTGAGGAGCAGCGCGATGTGCTGGCACATGAGCTGGGCCACATCATCAGCGGTCACGTCACCTACAGCACGATCGCGCAGATTCTCCTCAACTTCGGCCTGTCGAATCTGCCTTGGCTCGCCGAGATCGCGCTCCTACCCTTCCGGCTCGCGTTGCTCGAGTGGTTCCGGAAGGCCGAGTTGTCGTCGGACCGCGCCGGGTTGCTTGGCGGACAGGACGCGAACAAAGCCATGATGACGTACTTCAAGATGGCCGGCGGCACCACGACCGATGATGAGCTGAATCTCGACGAGTTCTTGAAGCAGGCCGCCGAGTACGAGGCATCGGGCGGCGTGTGGGACAACATCCTCAAACTGCTCAACACCGCCGGACGCGATCATCCGTTCGCGACGGTGCGTGTGGCCGAGTTGCAGCGGTGGGTCGCCGGTGGGGAGTACGCGAAGATTCTGGCCGGCGATTATCCGCGGCGCGGATCAGAGGACGATCGCGATCTCAAGAAAGATTACGCGGACGCGACGAGGCACTACTCGAATAAAGCGCAGGCCGCGCTGGACGAACTGGACGGCATGGTCGATCGCGCGCGCGACGCGTTCACCTCGGCGTTTCGTCGAAAGTGAAAGTTTTGATCGTCGGCGGCGGGGGGCGCGAGCATGCCCTGGCCTGGCGCCTCCGCCGCGACGATCCGACGATCGAGATCGTCGCCGCGCCCGGCAATCCCGGCATTGCATCACTCGGCCGCTGCGTTGGCGTCTCGGCCACCGACATCCCCGTCCTCGCGTCGCTCGCCCGCAACGAACGCCCGCACTACGTACTGGTCGGTCCGGAGGCACCCTTAGCCGCTGGATTAGTCGATCGCCTTCGTCTCGATAAGATCGCCGTGTTCGGCCCCACCCAAGCGGCCGCGGAGATCGAGTCGTCAAAGGCATTCGCCAAAGAGATTCTCAATTCGGCTGGAGTCCCCACTGCGCATGCGACGCGGCACAAAGAAGCAGCCGACGCGAAGCGAGCGGCGAGAGAGTTGGGCGCCCCGGTTGTCATTAAGGCGTCGGGCCTCGCGGCGGGCAAAGGCGTGGTCGTCGCTGAGACGTTGGATGAAGCCGATGCGGCGATCGATCGCTTGCTCAAGCTCGGCGAAATCCTCGTCGAAGAGTTCATGCAGGGCGAAGAGGTCTCGGTCTTCGGCGTGACGAACGGCACGACGATCGTGCCGCTCATGCCATCGCAGGACCACAAACGCCTGCTCGATGGCGACCGCGGGCCGAACACCGGCGGCATGGGTGCGTTCGCCCCGTTCATGAAGTGCGACAAGGCGTGGGCCCTGGCGAACGATGTCGCGATCAATGTCATGCGCCCCGTGCTCGAGGCGATGACGGATCGCGGACGGCCGTTCACTGGCCTGCTGTATGCGGGACTCATGATGACGGACGACGGCCCGAAGGTCGTCGAGTTCAATTGCCGATTCGGCGATCCGGAAACGCAGGCGATCATGCCGCTCACCGGCGACGGCCTTAGCGCGCTGCTGCATGCCGCGGCGGTCGGCGATGACCTGCCGGAGCTCGGGCGTACGCCAGATGGGCACAGTGTGACGACGGTCATCGCGGCCGACGGCTATCCCGAGCATCCGCGTACTGGGGATGTCATCGAGATGCCGGATCCCGAGGACCGCGTGCTGGCATTCCACGCCGGCACGGCAAAGGACAAGAGCGGCCATCTCGTGTCGGCCGGCGGGCGCGTGCTGGCCGTGACGGGCCTCGGCAAATCGCTCGACGACGCGCATACGCGAAGCCTGGACTTCGTGCAACGCGTCCGGATGGACGGCAAGCAGTACCGATCCGATATCGGGTTTCGCCATACCAGAGCTTCCTGAAACAGAAACGATCGCGCGCGATCTGGACCGCGCGATCGCTCACCGCACAATCACCGCTGTTCGAGTACGGCACGCAGATGTGCTGCGTGAGGTCTCCGCACGCACCTTGGCTCGCCGTGTCACCGGCGCCAGCATCGTCCGCGCTTGGCGGCGCGCCAAACTCGTCGTACTCGATCTCTCCACTGGGGATCGCCTGGTCGTACAACCGCGCTTCACCGGCGCATTGTTGATAAACCCCAGCGATAAGAAATATGTGACCATCGAATTCGCACTCGATGATGGTCGCGAGCTGGTGTATCGCGATGTCAGACGACTTGGCACGGTCGCCTTGATGACGCCGAAGCGCTTTGAGGCGTACACCGGTGCTCTGGGCATAGAGCCCCTTGATTCCGCGTTCACGTCCGATCATCTATCGCAACTTCTTTCGCGCTCACGGCAAGCGATCAAGAAGGCGCTCATGGACCAGCGGCTCATCGCCGGCATCGGCAATATCTACGCGAACGAGGCGCTCTGGCGCGCGGGGATCGATCCCTCGCGCGAGGCGAGGAAGCTCACGCCCGCGGACACCGCGCGGCTGCGCGACGAGATTGTCGGTGTGCTGACCGCGGCCATCGCGGCGCGCGGGACGAGCTTTCGGGACTACCGTGACGCCAGAGGCGAGCGCGGGTCGTTTGCCGCCGCGCTCCAGGCATATGGGCGGGCCGGGCGAGCGTGCCCGCGGTGCGGCGCGCGACTGGTCGGCACGCATGCGATCGACGGGCGGGCGACGGTCTTCTGTGCCCATTGCCAGCGATAGCGAGCTGACGGCGATGCGCACGCATGTGCGCACGAACGCCGAGGACCGTCCCGGCGTGTATCGCATGCTGTCGGGTGATGGCGAGGTCGTCTACGTCGGCAAGTCCAAGCAGGTGCGCTCGCGGCTCATGAGTTATTTCCGCTGCGAGTACCCGGAGGAAAAAGGGGCTCGCATCCTGCGCGAGGCGCGGACGATCGACTGGGAGTATTGCCCGAGCGAGTTCGCGGCGCTCATCACGGAGCTGCGGCTCATCAAACGCCTGCGTCCGCGGTATAACGTGATGATGAAGGGGGACGCGCGGCACTACGCCTTTATCAAGATCAGCGCGGCGCCAGCGCCGAAATTGGTCGTCGTGCGTGCCGCGAGCGGGACGGATCACACGGAGATCTATTACGGGCCGTTCCACGGCGCCCGTCAGCTCGAAGAAGCCGTTCGCGAGCTCAGTGACGTATTGGGCCTTCGCGACTGTGCGAAGGACGTGCCGATGCGGTTCAGCGATCAGGGCGAGTTGTTCGGCGTGCCCCTCCGAACGCCGGGGTGCATCCGACACGAGATTGGCAAGTGCTTAGGCCCCTGCATCGGCGCCTGCTCGATCGCCCAGTACGACGAGCGCGTCCGACTGGCCCGAGCATTTTTTGACGGAACTGACAACGGTCCATTGGTTTATCTGGAGCACGCGATGGCGGAAGCCAGCGAGCGACTCGAATTCGAGCGTGCGGCGGCGTTGCGCGACAAGCTCAAGCGACTGGAAAGCCTCAGAGACCAATTCGGACGGCTGCGATTTGCCGTCGAGACGTTATCGTTCGTTTATACCGTACGGGGTTGGGACGGCAGTCGTCATATGTACGCGATCCGGCGCGGCTGCATCCGCGCGGAACGCACCGCGCCGCGGACCGTCCGGGAACGGCGGGAATGGCGCGAGTCGATCCGCGAGGTCTTCGCGCCGAGGCAAAAGGCGACCTTGGCCGTGCCCGCGCACGAGATCGACGAACTGCAGTTGTTATCGTCTTGGTTCAGGCGCTATCCAGTGGAGCTGCAACGTACTTCGCCGTGGCCGGCCTCTTGCACCGCGTAACGACTACCTCCAACGCGGGAGCGAAATCCGATGGCGACTTCGTGGGAGCCAACAGCGCTGGTGCAGTGTATCAGTATTCAGCCTTGGCTGAAGATTCCCGGCGAGGATGAGCCGGGTGGGTGCCATGATTTGACGCTTGGGCGTATCTACGAGTTGTTGGCCGTTGAGGCTAACGGTGCGTTATATCGTATCAACGATGATTCGGACGACGACTTTTTGTACCCGGCCACGCATTTTCGACTGATCTAGGAGCGATCTAAGCTCGCTTCGCGTCGCTCGGCTAGTCACTCAGTGCCACAATCTCGACCGTAATCTCCGAATTTCTGTCGGCACCTTGAATTGAGAGACGCGCTACGCTGGGCCGCAAGTTGAACCGTCGCGGCCCGGCAGCGCCGGGGTTAATAGCCCAACGGTCGCCTTCTCTGGTGATAAGCTGCCGATGCGTGTGCCCATAGACGATGATCGGCTCGGCGTATCGGGCAAATAATGCCGCGGGAGTAGGCGAGCCAACCTCGTGGCCGTGGCTCACATGGATCTTGATGCCGCCGACATCATAGACCCGGCTCAAAGGCAGCCGTGGGTCGCCGGGCGGATCGGTATTGCCCGCGACGGCCAAGACGGGCGCGATGATGCCCAGTTCGTCGAGGATGCCATTACCGCCCACATCACCGGCGTGAAGAATCAACTCCACTCCGTCCAGGGCGGTAAATACGTCCGGCCGCAGCAGGCCGTGCGTATCCGCGATCAGCCCGATCGAATGGATCCGGTCCACCGTGCGACGAGATCGTTCGGCACGCCGAGCTGATCGAGCACACGCGCCACCACGAAGTCGACGAGGGCGTCGATCGTCGTCGGCTTATGATAGAATCCCGGAGCCGCCGGCAGCACGACCGCGCCCGCCCGGGTCACGCGCAGCATGTTGCGCAGATGAATTTCGGACAGCGGCGTCTCGCGCGGGACGAGCACGAGCTTGCGCCGCTCCTTGAGCGCGACGTCTGCGGCGCGCTCGATCAACGAGCGCGAGCTGCCGGCCGCGATCGCGGACAGTGTGCCCATGGAACATGGACACACGACCATCCCAGCGCTCGGCGCCGAGCCCGACGCCGGTGCGGCGCCCCGGTCCCGATCATCGTATACCGTGATGTACTGATCCCAGCCTTTCGGGCCAACAGCCTCACGCAACGCATCCGGCGTCTGGATGCCCACCTCGGTGTGAAGCAGTCGGAACCCGTGGCTCGAAATGATGAGCGAAATGGGTCGTTCACCCGCCGTCAGTGCGCGCAGCAGGGAGACGGCGTACGGAGCGCCGGAAGCGCCAGTAATCCCGACAATAAGCGGAGCCATTACCACGCGCGCATGACGCGGTCGGCGACGACGAACACCATGAACAGGATAGAAATAATCCCGTTCAGGGTAAAAAACGCCGCGTCCAGCTTCGACAGATCATTCTCGTGCACGAGCGAGTGTTCGTACGCGAGCAAAACGGTCACCGTCGCCCACCCGACCCAAAACAGCCACCCGACATTGGTCGAGAGCCCGGTCAGCAAGAGACCGAGCACCGCCGCGACATGAAACCCGCGAGCCACGCGCAGCGCACGGGCCTCACCGAGTGCGGCAGGGAGTGAGTACAGCCCCTGGGCGCGGTCGAATGCCGCGTCCTGCAGCGCGTACAGGATGTCAAAGCCCCCCGACCAGCACGCCACCGCGCCGGCGAGGCAGATGAGCATCCACCACGGATGACTCCAACGACCGGTCACGGCGAGATATCCGCCGACCGGAGCTATCGAGAGCCCGAAGCCGAGGACGAGATGCGACCATCGCGTGAAGCGCTTCGTGTAGCTATAGAAGAAGACCCACGCGAGCGCGAGCGGCGACAGCACGAGGCAGATCGGGCTCAGCATCCATGCCGCGCCAAAGAACACGAGCGACGCCAGCGTCACCGCCCAACGCGCCTCGGCCACACTCATCGCGCCGCGCGGCAATTCTCGCTGCGCGGTGCGAGGGTTCTTCGCGTCGATGTGGCGATCGACGACACGATTGAAGCCCATCGCCGCGAACCGAGCGGCCGTGAACGCGACGATGACCCAGATTACGACTCGACCGGTGACGGGAGCCACGTCCGAGGCCAGCGTCACACCAACCAACGCGAACGGCAACAAGAACACCGTATGCGGCAGTCGAACGAAGTTCGCGTATGTGATGAGCCGCGAAGTTCCCGCGAAGGTTTGCCGTTCCCGTTGACGTTCTGTCATAAGCCCAAGCTCGGCCACAGGGCGTCGATACGGGAGCGCGTCGCGGCATCCATTTCGATCAGGCGTGGCCAGTTCCGCGTGAAGCCCTCCTCTGGCCATTTCCGCGTCGCGTCGAAACCGATCTTTGAACCGTACGTAAAAGCCCGGCTCGAGTGGTCGAGCACGTCGACCGGCCCCATGGAGAACCGAGCGTCGCGCTCGGGATCGATATTGTTGAGCGCGATCCACCACGCCGTCCGCGGATCCCGCACATCGACCTCCTTGTCGACCACGACGATCATTTTCGCGAGCGACATGAGCCCGGCGCCCCAGAGCGCATTCATGACCTTGTACGCTTGTCCCGGATACTGCTTGTCGATCGACACGAAGACGAGGTTGTGGAAGATCCCTTCCGCCGGCATGTGGTAGTCCGCGATCTCGGGGATCGTCAACTTGAGCAGGGGAAGGAAGATGCGTTCCGTCGCGTGGCCCAAATAGAAGTCTTCCATCGGGGGCCGGCCCACGATCGTGGTCGCATAAATCGGGCTGGTGCGCATCGTCACTGCCGTGATATGCACCGCGGGATAGAGATCCGCCTCCGAATAGAAACCGGTGTGGTCGCCAAACGGGCCTTCGGTGACCAGCGGCTCTCGGGGATCGATGTAGCCCTCGATCACGAATTCGGCCTCGGCCGGAACGTCGAGATCACAGCTCACGGCTTTCGTCAACCGAACCGGAGCTTTTCTCAAGAATCCCGCGAAGAGAAACTCGTCTACGGTGGGTGGTAATGGGGCTGACGCGGAATAAATCGAAGCAGGGTCTGCGCCGATCGCGATGCACACCGGCATGGTCTCACCCCGCTCGGCCATGGTCCGCCAGTGCGCGGCCCCGACTTTGTGTCGCTGCCAGTGCATGGCAATGGTGCGCGGACCGAGGACCTGAACGCGGTACATACCGACGTTCCGAATGCCTTTGACGGGGTCCTTCGAGATCACCATCGGTAGGGTGACATACGGACCGCCGTCTTCCGGCCAACACGTGATGATCGGCAGCTTGCCGAGATCGATGTCGTCGCCGCGCCAGACAATTTCTTGGCATGGTGCGTTCGACACCGAACGCGGGGGAAATTTCGCGACTTCGAGGAGTCGAGGGAGCAGCGCGAGCTTTGGAATCAGCCCCGCGGGCACCTGGGTCGCGAGCAGCTCCGTAATGCGGGCCGCGTGCTCATCGAGATGGCCGACGCCGAGCGCCAGCGACATGCGGCGGTGGGAGCCGAAGAGATTGATCGCGACGGGATAGGGCGAGCGGGCGCCGTTGTCGAGCG
>DASRDS010000313.1:0-3039 GCA_035652495.1 Gemmatimonadaceae bacterium | reverse complement strand
ACGCGCGGTCAGATCGTTCGTCCCGCGCCGTGATCGTCGCGGCACTGCTTTTCGCGTTTGCGTGCGACACGGTACGAGTCTGTGCTGGCGGCGACATCACCCTCGGCACCAACCTCGATACCGCATGGGCTCATCGGCAGCGTGGCTTGCTTTCGCCGGATTCGTTGATCGCTCCGCTCATCCCTTTTTTTTCGAGCGCTGATATCGCGTTGGTGAACGCCGAGGGGGCCTTTGGGGACGATTCAACTTCGACTGACAAGTGCTCGGTGCGCGCAAAGCACGCGAAAAAGAAAAGGAGGGAGAAGGCCGCAAAGCCACCATCCACTCATTGTTTCGTGCTACGCCAACCGGCGAGCGCCGCGACAGCGCTGCGCAAATTGGGTGATAGTACAGCCGTCGTCGTAGCGAACGTTGCCAATAATCATGCACATGATGCCGGCGACGATGGATTCGTGCACTCGGTACATTTGCTACGACAAGCCGGGCTGCTGGTCACTGGAGCTGACACAATTCCGACGCTCGCGGTGACGAAGCGGGGCGACACGGTTGCGATTCTCGGGTTCAGCGCATGGTCATCACCAGGAGTGCAGGACCTCGGCGCGATCAGTCGCCTGGTCGCGGCAGCTCACGCGCGGTATAGCCGCGTTATTGTCACGGCGCACATGGGCGCCGAGGGTGCGAATGCGCAGCGGGTCGGCGATTCGACGGAGCATTATGTCGGCGAAGACCGCGGCAATGTGGTCGCGTTTGCGCATGCCGCGATCGATGCGGGGGCATGGCTCGTGATCGGGCATGGACCGCATGTGCTGCGCGCGGCGGAATGGCGTGATAGCGCGCTCGTATTCTATTCGCTTGGGAATCTGGTGAATTACGGCCCGTTCAACATGGACCCGCCGAGAAATAGCGGTGCGGTCGTCTGTGCGACGCTCGATTCACTCGGCGCACCAGGCAACGTCATTGTCGAGCCGACGAATCAAATCAGCGAAGGGATCGTGCGCCCGGATTCATCAGGACGTGCACGCGTGCTACTCGACAGTCTGAGTGGACTAGATTTTCCGTCGGCTGGGGCGACGATCGATTCGACCGGTGCCGTGCGACGACGGGTGAATCCCGTCAGTCCCGCGCTGCCGGCTGATTCGCTGCCGCCTCGCCCGGACTCGACACCGTCGAATCCGGATCCGCATCCGTCAGCACTCGACGCACGCCCCGCCACGGTTTTACGCGGCGAACGATCGGCCGATCGAGCGGGCTCTCGATAACGCGACCCGCGACGCTCGAGGCCTGCACGAAGTGTCCGTCACCGACGTAGATGCCGATGTGGGACACGCCTTTTTTGTCGTAGCCGAAGGTGAGGAGGTCGCCGGGCCTGAGCGCGGTCGCGTCCTTCGCCAATCCGAGTCCGGATTTCGCCTGATCCTTCGCGGTGCGGGGCAGGTCGATGTGGAGCGCGGCCATGACATAGTGAACGAGCCCGCTGCAGTCGAACCCATAGCGCGGCGACTCGCCGCCGTGCTTGTACTTGCGGCCGATCTGCGCGCGCGCGAGCGCGACGATGGAGTCGCGGAGCGAGAGCGCGGAGATGCTGAACGCGGAGAGAGGTTTGTCGCCGAGCGCGACGGGGTCCAATGGCGGAGCCGGCGGTGGCGCGTCGATGACCGTAGCAGTGTGACCCAGGAGGATCGGTGGCACAGTCTGCTGCTGTGCCATGCAGGGCGCAGCGCAGATCAAACCAAAAGCGGGAAGCCACCGAGCTCGCAAATGGATCTCCATGCTAGGGCTAGACGAGTGCCCTAGTGCGCAGGGAACGTGCCACCAGCAGCCTCTACCGCGGCCCCGTAGAGGGCTCGAGCCGTCAATCTATTCGGTCCTGGTCCCCGCGGTAGGTGCAGCCCATGTTGCGGGTCTCCCTCACTTCTATCGCCGCGAGCGTCGTGAGCGTGGCGCTCAGGCCCTGCCAGAGCCAGCGGGCCAGATGTTCACTGGTGGGATTTTCGAGGCCGGGGATCTCGTTCAACACGTGATGGTCGAGTTGAACGCGGAATGGCTCGAACGCCGAGGCAATGTCGTAAAAATCCCGCACCCAGCCCGTGCGCTCATTCACCGCGCCGGAGATCGTGATGCGGATCTGATACGAATGCCCGTGCATGCGGGCGCACGGATGAGACTCCGGTACGCACGGCAGCCGGTGCGCGGCCTCGAAGGCGAACTCGGCGAACAGTTCCACTATCTGAGTCCCAGGACCTTGTGCGTTTGCACGGAGAGTCGCCACTGCGGGTGGCCGAGACAATATGCGATAGCCTTTTGCGTATTGTCGTCACGGTTTGGGCCATCCATCGGTTGCAGAAAGAAATGCTTGAACCGTAACTGCGCAAATCGCTCCGGCTCGGCTCCCTCTTGAGGATAGACGAGCTTTAGCTCATCACCGTGGGTCAATAGAAAGGGTGCATTGGCTTTTGGCGAGACACAGATCCAATCGATCCCATCCGGTGGGATTCGCGTCCCATTCGTCTCTATCGCCAATTCGCATCCGGCTGTATGAAAGGCCGCCACCAATGCGGCGTCTAACTGCAGCAACGGTTCGCCGCCGGTACAGACCACAAATGGGCGCGCGGCGGACGGCCAATGCGCGAGGACCGCCGACACGAGTGCGTCAGGAGATTTGAACGAGCCGCCGTCAGGTCCGACGCCGACAAAATCTGTATCGCAAAACTGACATATGGCCGAAGCGCGATCGGATTCGCGCCCGGTCCAGAGATTACACCCGGCGAAGCGACAGAATATCGCGGGGCGCCCGGTATTCGCTCCCTCACCCTGGAGCGTATAAAAAATCTCGTGCACCGTATAGGTCATAGTGCCGGATCCGCGATGCCGACCTCCGCGAACCCTCGCAGTCGCAGTTGGCACGCATCGCAACGCCCACAGGATGTGCCGTCAGGAGCAGGATCATAGCAGCTCGTCGTCATCGAATAATCGACACCGAGCGACAGCCCCAGCTCAATGATCTCGCGCTTCGTGAGATCGATGAGCGGCGTACGAATG
>DASRDS010000312.1:0-4110 GCA_035652495.1 Gemmatimonadaceae bacterium | reverse complement strand
TCGGTCGTTGTTCGTCATCGCGCCTGACGGGAAGGTCGCTTACGTGACGAAGCCTTTTAAGGTGCTAACGCCGTCGGCTTACACTGACTTAGCTAGCGCCGTGGATAAGGTCACGCCAGCACCACCGCCGAACGCTACGGTCCCAGCTCAGAAGTCTGGCAGTTAGTTCAACGACTTCTTTGAATGCACGCGAGGCAGTCAGGCTACTCGGAAGTGAACGTCGGTAGATCGACTTCTGGTTAGCAGGCAACGTACTGTCTCGTGTTAGCACGACATATCGCCTGCTGACTAGAGCGCTTTTTTGATAGCCGCGTCGATGTTCTGCGTGCCACCGACGCCAGTATAGACCACTTTCCCCGTGTGGTCGACGACGACCACATACGACGTCGCGGGAGCATCATACGCTCCCGCGGCGTTCCCGTCGGCGTCATACACGACCGTGCCCGACATGTGATGCGCGGCCACGGTCTTCTGCACGCGCTCGAACGACTCGTTGATCGCGACCGCGACGGTCAGAAACTTGACCTTCCCCGAATACTTGGTCTGCGCGGCCGTCAGCGTCGGCTCGAGCTCCTTACAGTTCGGGCACCACGTCGCCCAGAACTCGATGACGGTCGGCTCAGGACCGACGAGCCGCGTGAGGTTCACGGAGCTCCCGTCGAGCGCCTTCACGACGGCCGGCGGCGCCTTGGAGCCGAGGGCGATGCCGCCATCCTGCGCATAGAGTGGCATGGCCACGAGGAGCACACTGGCGAGCGCGATCTTCATATCAGTTGCTGGCCCATAAGAATGAGATAGTACTCCGCGGCGCCGATCATGATCAACGCGAACCCGCGCTTGACCCACTTCATCCACGAACCCGCGCGTGGCAATCGCGCCAGCGCGCCGGTCGACAACCCGGCCAGCACCAGGAACGAGCACATGCCGAGCGAAAACACGAACAAGTAGATGAATCCCAACACGCCGCTTCGCGTGGTCCCGACCCAGGTCAGAATAGCCGCCATGACCGGCGCCGAGCACGGCGCGGCGACCAACCCGGATGCGGCACCCATGACCAACGCGCTGGCCGGAGAACCACCACCGCCCGCTTGTGAAGCTTTTGTCAAAAGCGATGACGGTATCGGCACAGGCATCACGTCCAACATGACAAGCGCGAACACGAGGAGCAGGTTCGCCATCACGAAGTAGGACCATGGGTTGGAGCTGATCGACCCGAACAGCGTACCGGTCAGACCCGCTATCACCCCCAAGCTCGCATACACGACGGCGAGCCCGATGACGTAACTCAATGTCAGCGCGACCGGCCGCAACTTCGATGCGCCAGCCTCGCGCTTCACGCTGCCCCCACCGACAATGGCCGCCGTGATCGGGATCATCGGATAGATGCACGGCGTCAGACTCGTAAGCACCCCCGCGACAAACAAGAGGGGCACCGCGGTCCACGGGTGCGACGAGAGCTGAGCGGTGAGTTGAGCGTGATCCATTCTCTGCTGTAACATAAGGCATGCGCAAACTCCTGCTGTGCGCGTTCCTGGCGACCGAGGCTTTGGGCGCGCAACGAACGACGGCCGACATCACGACGGCGGACCTGGAATACCGCCTCGAGATCATTGCCGACGACTCCATGATGGGACGCGAGTCGGGCAGCAAAGGCGACTACATGGCGGCCGACTACGTCGCGTCGGAGTTCAAGCGCTTGGGCCTCGAGCCCGCTGGCGAGGGCGGCACGTACTTCCAGACCGTGCCGTTCTGGCGCGCGACCATGGACCCGCTGTCGAGCCTCGACGTACAAGGCACGACACTCAAAAATGGCACCGACTTCGTCGTGCCACTCGTGCGTGCACCCGCCCGCACGCTCGATCACGTCCCGGTCATCTTCGGCGGCGACGCGTCGGACAGCTCGACCTGGATCAAGCCAGCCGATGCCGCCGGGAAATTCGTGGTGCTGGACGTCCCGCCAAACCGCGTGCTGCGCGGCCTCGCCCGCGCGTTGCACCGGTGGCAACCGGCGGTCGTCGTCGCGCTCGCGAACCTGGACCAGCTCGGAAGCGAACAACGCGCCCGACTCCGCGAGGGCTTCCCCACCAACGACACAACCCGCGACGCATCATTGACGCCGCTGCTTTTCGTGACGCAGCACGCGGCCACGCTCTTGAGAGCATCAGGCGCCACGGTCAGCGGTCACTTCGATGTCGCGCGGATACCGGTCGAGTACCCAGCCCGCAACGTCATCGCGATCTTGCGCGGCAGCGACCCACGTCTGCGCGGCGAATACGTGTCGCTCACCGCGCACAACGATCACGTGGGCTTCGACCACGCGCCGGTCGACCACGATTCGCTGCGTGCCTTCAATCGCGTCGTACGCCCCATGGGCGCGGACTCGCCTTTGCGGGATCCGACGCCAGAAGAGTGGAGCCGCATTCGTGCGATCATCGACAGCGCCCGCCGCGCGCATCCGCCGCGCCTCGACTCGATCCGCAACGGCGCCGACGATGACGGCTCCGGCACCGCCGCCATCCTCGAGATCGCCGAGAAGATGGCGCGCGGCACGACGCACCCGAAGCGCTCGATCCTCTTCGTCAGCCACACCGGCGAAGAAGCCGGCTTACTCGGCTCCGCCTGGTTCACCGACCATCCGACCGTGCCACTCGATTCGGTCGTCGGCGAGATCGACCAGGACATGATCGGTCGAGGCAAGACCACCGATTTCCCGCGCGGCGGCACGGGCACGGGCGACCCGACGTATCTCGAGGTCGTCGGCGCCAAGCGCCTCTCGCACCAGTTCGGCGACATCATTGAAGCGGCGAACGCGAAACAACCGCTGCCGTTCAAGTTCGATTACGAGTATGACGTCCCGGGACATCCGCTGCAGTACTACTGCCGCGCGGATCACTACAGCTACGCACGCTACGGCATCCCATCCGTCGCGCTGTCACGCGGCGAGCATCTGGACTATCACCAGGTCACGGACGAAGTCGAGTACATCGACTTCAAGGACATGGCGCGCGTGACACGGATGGTGTACGATGCGGCAATGGCCTTGGCGGACGCACCCACGCGACCCGCGCTCGACGCACCGAAGCAAAAGGATCCGCACGCGCAGTGCGTGCAGTAACGGGCAGGAGCCGGAGCGCGTTAGCTCCGAGTGTCGCGCGTCGCTTCGGTCGCCGCGGATGACTCGATAGCCCCCGACCTGCCGACGAGCGTCGCGACCGTCGCGCGCAGCTCGACGGTCTCGACGGGTTTCGAGAAATGCACATGAAACCCGGCCAGGATCGCGCGTCGTCGATCCTCGGACCGCGCAAAAGCAGTGAGCGCGATCGCCGGCACGCGCCCACCCCGCTCGGGCGGCAGTGCCCGGATCTTTCGGATCAGCGTGTACCCGTCCTCGCCCGCCATGCCGATGTCGCTGATCACGATGTCCGGAAGGGTCATCTCGACGGTGGCGAGGGCCTCGGCCGCCGACCGTGCGGTCAAGACGTGCGCACGGGCGCTCTCGAACAAGCGCCGCATGACCGCCAGCGCATCCTCGTCATCATCGACGACCAGCACGCAAATCCCACTCAGGTCGACGGTGTGCCCGACCACGGCATCGGCGGTACGATCGGACGCGTCGGCCTCGTTCGGGTGCGCGGCGGCGATCGGCAGGCACACCGTGAATGTCGAGCCGAGACCGAGCCCTTGGCTGCTGGCCGTGGCGATGCCCCCGTGCAATTCCGCGATATGCTTGACGATCGCGAGGCCAATGCCCAGGCCCCCGTACGAGCGCGTCGGCGACGACTCGGCCTGCCGGAAGCGATCGAAGACATGCGGCAGGAAGGCGGGATCGATGCCGAGTCCGGTGTCCGTCACGCGGATCTCCACGTGCGAATTGACACGCTCGAGCACGACCTGCACACGCCCGCCCTTCGGCGTGAACTTCACCGCGTTGGAGAGGAGATTCCACACGACCTGCTCGAGCCGCACGGGGTCGCCGGAGACTATGCCCGCCGATGAGTCGAGCGACGGCTGCAGGCGAATGTCCTTGGCGTTCGCCGCCGGACGCGCGGTCTCGAGCGCCGATTCGATGACGGACAGCAGATTTACCCGCTGAATCTCGATGCGCATCTT
>DASRDS010000311.1:0-5505 GCA_035652495.1 Gemmatimonadaceae bacterium | reverse complement strand
GGGGGAAATGGGAACCAGTCCGCGGTCATGCCGTCGGAGCTGGTGACGGCGCGGAGAGCGATCACTTGCTCGTACGTGCGATAGTCGCCCATGACGCCGACGCTCTTGATCGGCAGCAACACGGCGAACGCCTGCCAGATGTCGCCGTAGAGTCCCGCCTCGCGGATCTCATCGAGATAGATCGAGTCGGCATGACGCAGCGTCTCGAGCGCCTCGCGCGTGACGGGCCCGAGGATGCGAATGGCCAGACCCGGCCCGGGGAACGGGTGCCGTCCGACCATCTCTTCCGGTAATCCCAGCTCACGACCGACGGCTCGAACTTCGTCCTTGAATAGCTCGCGCAGCGGCTCGATCAGCTTGAACTTCATGTCGGGCTTGAGGCCGCCGACATTGTGGTGCGTTTTGATCGTGACCGACGGGCCGCCCGTCGGGGACGAGGATTCGATGACGTCGGGGTAGAGCGTGCCCTGTACCAAGAACTCGGCATCCTGCCCAGCCGTGGCCTCTTCGAAGACATCGATAAAGGTGTGGCCGATGATCCGCCGCTTCTTCTCCGGATCATCCACGCCCGACAACGCCGTCAAGAAGCGCTCCGACGCGTCGACGACCACGAGCGGGATACTCAGGTTCTGCCGAAACGTCCGCTCGACCTGCTCGCGCTCATGACGGCGGAGTAGGCCGGTATCGACGAAAATACAGGTCAACTGATCGCCGATCGCGCGGTGGACGAGTGCGGCAGCCACCGCCGAGTCGACGCCACCGGAGAGACCGGCGATGACGCGCGATTTGCCGACCTGTTCGGCGATACGAACCACGTGGTCATCGATGAATGCGCCCGAGGTCCACGAAGGATCCGCATGACATACATCGAACAAGAAGTTCGCGATGACTTCCCCGCCCCGCGGCGTATGCGCCACCTCAGGGTGGAACATCAGCGTGTACACCGGGCGATGCGTGTCGCGCATCGCGCCGATGATACCGCTGTTCGAGCGCGCCGTAACCTCGAAGCCCGGCGGCGGCTCATCGACGTGATCACCGTGGCTCATCCACACGGTCATCTTCTCGCCCTTCTCAAAGCCATCGAACGTGCCGCATGGTTTGGTGACTTCGATCTCGGCGCGTCCATACTCGCGCACGCCGGGGATGATCTTGCCACCGGCCAGGTGGGCAACGAGCTGCATGCCGTAGCAGATGCCTAAGACTGGAGCTATGTCGAGCAGCGCCGGGTCGGCCGTTGGGACGTTTTCTTCGTAGACCGAGTTGGGCCCGCCGCTCAGGATGATCCCCGTCGGCTTCCACGCTCGGATCCAGTCGAGCGTCCGTGTCGGCGGATGTATTTCCGAGTACACACGCGCTTCTCTCACCCGTCGCGTGATGAGCTGCGTGAACTGCGAACCGTAATCGAGAATTAAAATGCGACTGGACACTTCAACACCGCCAATCTTTATCTGTCAATTGGATCACTTCGACGGTCTTCGTATCGAGATCAATGATCGCCGCGGCTGGCGTGCCATAGAGCCAGCCGCACGCTTCGCCGGGATTCACGATGAGCGTGCCGCTCTCGGATCGGATCTCTGGCTTATGTGACCACCCATGCACGACCACCGAGTGCGACTCGATGGAGTGCGTGGCCACGTCGCCGAGGTCATGGACGAGCAAGACCCGTTTGCCATCGAGCTCGACCGAATGCGGCGACTCGTACAACTCGGCGCCGAGTCCGCTCGACGCGGCGGCCTTGAGGCCTTCCCGGTCGCCATCGTTGCGACCGAACACGCCAGCCAAGGCCATGTTGAGATCGCGAAACGGCGCGAGCGCAAATGGCGAGCAATAGTCGCCGACATGGAGCACCAGGGCGACCCCACCCGCGCTCATCCGTCGAACAATCTCGGCGATCGCGGGCACGCGATCGTGAGTATCTCCCATGACCCCGACACGCATCAGGCGCTCCTCCAATCGGCAGGACCCACCTCGTGCCGCACCAAATCGTCGTACGTCTCTCGCTCTCTCACCACCGCATACTTGCCGCCGTCCGTCATCACCTCGGGCGGACGCGTCCGCGCGTTGTAGTTCGACGACATCACGAAACCATACGCGCCGACCGAATGGACCGCGAGCAGCTCACCCGGTTCGACATCGTCGAGCTCCCGGTCCAGCGCGAGAAAGTCGCCGCTCTCGCAGACCGGGCCGCAGATATCGACGAGCGATCGCGTCGGCTTCGGGACCACCGACTCTATTCTATGATACGCATTATAGTGCGACGGACGGAGGAGTTCCGTCATGCCCGCATCCGTGATGACGTACGTCTTGTGCGCGCTGCGTTTGCGGTCGAGTACGCGGGTCAGCAGGATGCCCGCGTTGGCGACGATGAACCGGCCTGGCTCGACGATCAGTGATAAGCCAAGGCTCGCGGCCGCGCCGGTCGCGATTTTGCCGAACGCCTGAACATCGCCCGACGGACCGTCTCCGTACGACACCGCCAGACCGCCACCCACGTCGAGATACTGTAGCCCTTCGCGCACCTGCTTCGTTAACGCCACCAGGCGCTCCGCACCCTTCGCATAGGGCTCACTGTCCGTCACCTGGGAGCCTATGTGCATGCCGAGGCTGATCAGTCGTACGCCCTTCAAAGTTCTGATGCGCTGCACGAGCGGAACAACCTGATCGTACGGGATGCCGAATCGTGCACTCTTCTCACCGGTGCGCGTGTACGGATGTGGCGTTTCGACCGCTACTTCCGGATTCACGCGGATGCCGATCGCAACCGGCTTGCCCGTGTCGCGACCGAGCCGATCCAGCACATCAATTTCGCGTGGCGATTCGATGTTGATGAGCAAGACATGAGCGGCGACCGCTTCAGCCAGCTCACGCTCCGATTTGCCGACGCCGCTGAACACAATGTCGGCGCCCGAGAAGCCCGCGAGCTGCGCGCGATACAGCTCGCCGGAGGAGACAATGTCGGCGCCGGAGCCGAGCGAGCGCAGCAAACGCAGGATGGCGATGTTGCCGTTCGCCTTCACGCTGTAATGCAGCTTGTGCGGAACCGCGGCGAGCGCCGCGTCCATGGCGGCGAACTGCGACCGGATCGCGCCCGCACTATAGACGTAGGCCGGCGTGCCAACGTCGTCGGCGATCCGGTCGAGTGGAACCCCGTCAGAGGCCAGCGCGGCGCTAATGACGCGAGTGACGGGAGTCAATACGCCTTCGCCCATAGCGCCTCGGCCGTCGACGGCCGACCGCAGCGAAGGCAGGTGGTCGGTGCCTTCTCGCTGCGGAATTCCGGGTCCGGCAGGACTCGGATCGTGGCCTTCGTATCTTCTTTGATCTGGGCCTCACAGGCGGCATCGCCGCACCAGCCGGCGTAGACGAACGCGCCGTCGCCGTCCATGATCTCACGGAACTTGTCGTACGTGATCGGCTCGCGAATGCTGTTGGCTTCGCGGCGATCGCGGGCGGCACGGAACATGTCGTTCTGGATTTCGCCGAGCAGCGTCGGGACGACCGCGGACAGCTGAGCGAGCGGCACCGGGCGCTTTTCTTTCGTGTCGCGACGGACCAACACGCACTGCTCTTTGTCGAGATCGCGAGGACCGACTTCCATCCGCAGTGGTATGCCTCGGAGTTCCCAATAGAAATACTTCGCGCCCGGCGTCATGCCTTCACGCCGGTCGATCTCGACCCGAACGTTCGTCAGGGAATTCAATATACGCTCGGCGGCTTCCAGCACGCGTGAGCGATCCGCATCCCCCTTATAGATCGGAACGATCACCAACTCGATCGGTGCGACCCTTGGCGGGACGCGCAAGCCCAGGTCATCACCATGGGTCATGATCAAACCACCGATCATGCGCGTGGACGCGCCCCAGCTCGTGTTCCACGCGTAGTCGGTCCCACCGGTCTCGGTCTGGAACTTGAGGTCGAACGCCTTGGCGAAATTCTGCCCGAGGTTGTGCGAGGTCGCGGCCTGGAGCGCCTTGTTGTCCTGCATCATCGCTTCGAGCGCGTACGTACGGAGCGCCCCGGCGAACTTCTCTGATTCTGACTTTTGGCCGGTCACCACTGGCATCGCCATCCAGTCCTCCTGGAATCGGCGATAGATACCTAAAATGAGACGGGTCCGTTCTTCCGCCTCATCGTGCGTGGCGTGCGCGGTGTGGCCTTCCTGCCAGAGGAACTCGAGTGTCCTGAGAAAGAGCCGCGTCCGCAGCTCCCAACGAACCACGTTAGCCCACTGGTTGATCAGCACGGGCAGATCGCGATAACTCTGCACCCACTTCGCGAACATCCCGTAGATGATCGTCTCAGACGTGGGCCGCACGACCAGCGGCTCGTCGAGCTTCTTCCCGCCGCCATGCGTGACCACCGCCACTTCCGGCGCGAAGCCCTCGACGTGCTCCTTTTCCTTATGGAGGAAGCTCTCAGGGATAAACAGCGGGAAATAGGCATTGCGCACACCCGTGGCCTTGAACATGTCGTCCAACGCGCGCTGCGTGAGCTCCCAGATGCCATAGCCCGCCGGACGGATGACCATGCATCCGCGCACAGGCGAGTAGTCCGCCAGCTCGGCTTTGAGTACGAGTTCGTTGTACCATGCGCTGAAGTCGGTCGCGCGTGGGGTCAGCTTTTGATCGTCAGCCATTGCCGCGTTCGTGTCCTGCTTGCTCGATCAGTTGATCGATGGTGATGGTCACTTGGGTCGTATCCCGCAAATCCTTCCGCGATACCTGCCCGTTCAACTCGACGATCGCCGCGAATCGGGCGCCGGCGGCGCTGGCCGCCTTCAATTGCCGACCGAGCGACTGCTCTCGCAGAGCGTACTCGACTCGCTGATCCTTCGCGCGCAGCTGCCGGGCGACATCCATGACGTCCACGAGCGCCTCGGTGTCCTGCCGGGCCGTCGCGACCCAGTAGTCGAGCGACGGCACCACATCGTTGAGGAGGCCGCGCGCTTGGAGGAGCTCGCGCAGCACGACATCGCCCATGCCGAATCCGATCGCCGGCAGGTCCACATCGCCGAGCGTGGCGAGCAGATTGTCATAGCGACCACCACCGCATATCGCGCGCAACTCGCCCTTCGCGTCGAACAGCTCAAAGACGATACCTGTGTAATACGCAAGACCACGAACAATCGAGGCATCGAATTTGATCCACTCGGCTCCATCCGGGATCAACGCGTGGACGTACGACAGATACCGTTCGAAATCATCGACGCTCGCTTCGCTTGCATCATGTGCGTCATGCAGCGTACGTCGAATATCATCCAACGTGGTCCGTTCCAGCGACACGATCGGTTCAATCGCACGAGCTGGCACTCCCAGCGCAATCAAACGCTCCCCGGACGAATCCGCCGAACTCCGACCGAGTTTGTCCACCACATCCGTCATGACCCGCAGCATGACCTCGTCCGACACGCCGAGGGTGCGCAGATAGGCGCCGAGGACGCGCCGGTCGGAGACGCGAGCCTTCACGTCGTCAGACGTGAGGCCGAGCGCGCGCATGACGTCGATC
>DASRDS010000310.1:0-6564 GCA_035652495.1 Gemmatimonadaceae bacterium | reverse complement strand
TGTCATAGTTATTGATATCGGCGCCGCCAAGGGTCGGATCGTAATAAAAGGGGACGGTGCTGTGGCCGAACGTGTTCGAGACCGCCAGGCGCCCGCGAAAAGTGAGTGTCCCGTAGTTGCAGTTCCGAATTTTCGCCTCGTGGCAGAAGATTCGGTCGATGATCGACGGCGCCGTGCTGTCGGAGCGCTCGTTTCGCTGGAGTGATGCCGTCCACGAGACGTCGGCGTTGAATCGATTGAACGAGAGTCGGTGGCCGTCGACGTCCTGATAGATGTGATAATTGAGGGAGGCATCGATGTCGTGCGGTGGCGACATCGGATGATGCAACTGCACGATCGCGTCGTACTGCACGAACGAGGTCGTGCCATCGAGCCCGGAGATCTGTGGGCGTCGGAACTCGAATCGCCCGCCGATGCGGAGCCACGTCGTCACGGGCGTCGTGTAGTCGATCCCGGTCACGAGCTCGCGCTGGCCATAGAGCCGGGAGTCGCGTCCGACCGTGTAAAACGCGAGTTGCGGAAGCTCCCAGAGCGTCGCGTAGGCATCGAATCGCGGCCGATCCGGTGTGCGCGCCGGATAATTCCAGAGGCGCGGCGCCAGCGTGTATTCGGCGTTCAGGAGCCACGAGCGATTGACGGCAACAAGGGCGTGACCCGCGATATCGGCCTGATCCCGATTGTGGCTCAGGTCCCAGCCGCCGGACAAGCCGCCGCCGAATCCGCTCATCGGGGCAATGGATTCAAGGACCGGGTGGATGGGGTCGTCGGAGAGGACAGACGTGATGCACGTCTCGAGATGCGTGCCGTTTTGAAATGCCGACGGGCATTCGCGCCGGATCTCCGGCCACCATGGGGTCTCGAATCCCAGCATGCCGCCTGGGTGGTCTTGGGCGTGGGCTGCTGTTGCGACTAACCACAACAGCACGAGGCTACGCATCGGCGAGTTTGCGGACAGCCTCCCGCATGAAGTCAGTCACCTGCCGGTCGGTCTGAATACTCTCGTCGTAGGCCACGCCAAGCGTTCGGTGCATCATGCGCACCATCAGTCGCGCCAGCTCCGTCGCTCGCGTGTCCTCCATCAGTGGACTCGCGGCGAGGCGATGAGGAAATTGCACGCGATCCGTGCGCGGCGCATTCAGATGCGGAATTGTATCAAAGTCGAACGTCGCGGCCGTCGCGTCGCGGCCGAGCGGCGACGACCCTGGGCCGAACAGCTTGCGCACCGTGCCCACGATGGACGAGTGCTCGAGCTGGGTCTTGATGATCGTGCGCGGAGGAATCCAGGGAGAGATGAGGACCGCGGGCACCCGCACGCCCAATCGGTCGAACGCAAACGTGTTGTCGATGTCAGGATTGCCGGTCGCGGGGATAGACGGCGGCGGCACGTGGTCATAGATGCCGCCGTGTTCGTCATACACGATGACCAGCATCGTCGAGTGCCAGAGCTTCGCGTTCCGCCGGATAGCCAGGTAGACGTCGCGAATCAACCGCTCGCCTTCCATCACGTCGTGATCGGGATGCTGATCGCTCGCCGCGAAGAAGCTCCCGTCGTGCGCATCATTCGCGTATCGCGGCTCAATGAACGAGTACGCCGGCAGATCCCCGCGCTCGCAGTCCGCGGCGAACTGGTTATAGTCGCGAAACCCGTGCTGATCGTCGATCAGATGCCCGACGGTCAACAGCACCGTAAACCCGTCCTGGTGATAGATCCGATAGTCGGATGACCGAAACGCGGGATCCTTATCGAACGCCTCGAAGATCGTGCGAAGCCCGCCGAGGTCGGGATCGGGCACGACACGCGACAGCGACGTGCCGGCGTGCGCGAACATGCGGTTGGGGATCGTCGGTCCTGGCACCGACGAGAACCAGCGCTCGCAGACCGCGTACTCCTTCGCCAGGGTCGCCAGAATTGGCAAGCTCGACGGCGCGAAACATTTCATGATCGTCGACCCGTGCCGGTGCGTCGCATCTATAGTTGCATAGCTGCGGACGAACCCATTCATGGTCGCCGGCGCGCCCGACACCGGGTTTTTGGTGCCGAACACCTGGACATTCACATCGTCGAAGTCGTGCCCCGGATCGGGGTTCAAGTCACCGGCCGCCAACGCATTGTGACTGACCGTGACCGCCGGGCCGCCGTCCGACGACGGATTCGACTCGGCGCCCGTGACGCCATCGATCGGATAGTCCGGGCTCTTGAGATAGCCCAACATGTGATCAAACGATCGATTCTCGAGCATCAGAACGACGAGATGCTCGATCTTGGGACCCTGGCTGTGCAAGTTCGCTGTCGTCACACGTCTCCCGCGTATGGCCAACATCCTGCTCCTATTGTTGCTCCAGACGCAAGTGACGGGCTCACAGGCGACGGGTGCGCTCGCCGGGCGCGTCCGAAGCAATTCCGGGCACGCGCTCGGCGGCGCCGTCGTCTCGATCTGGACCACATTCTACCAAGCCAGAGCCGATTCGCTCGGGCACTATACGATGGATTCGATTCCGGCGGGAGTCGTTCAGGTTACCGTCTGGGCCTATCGATACCAGACGCTCCACCAGGACGTGATGATCAAAGCCGGACGCACAGACACGACGGATTTTGTGCTGCTGCCTATGCCTACTGAGGTAATGCCGGCGAGATCCGTATATGGCATCGTGCGCGACGCCGATACCGGACATCCGGTCGCCTGGGCGCTGGTATCGGTAAGCGGCATACCAGGCGATGAGGCCACGGACTCGCTAGGACGATATCATATCGACTCGGTGCCAACGGGGACTGTGCAGCTGCAGGTGCGGCGCCTGGGGTACCATGTCGTACGCATGAGCACCACCATGACGGTGGGACCGCCCCTTCAGGTCGACTTTACCTTGCACGATGCTCATGAAGGCGTGTTGATCCAGCGATAGCTCGCCCACTGGCATCTTCGAATGCCGTATGTGCAAGTCGCCGGTCGTCACTCGTCTTCAGTGTATGGTGACGACCCTGGCGCTCCTCGCCCTACAGACGCAAGTGATGGGATCGATCTCTGGACTCGTCCGCGATGGCGCCGGGCGAGCGCCGGCGACATACGCTTTGGTGGCCGCCACAGAATCCGGGCGCACGCACACTGGGCGAGTCGACTCCCTTGGACGATATCGTATCGACTCGATCCCTTTGGGCCCGATTCGAGTCACCGCGCGCCGGATCGGATACACAATGGCGTTGGTCGACACCGCCGTGACCACCGCCAAGCCGCGCCTCAAGTTGGACTTTACGCTGCGGGCCGTTCACCTCCAATCGGCAGCCGTCCCAGACGATGCCACGCAGGAACCCATTACGTCGCGGGCGAGCTACGAGGGATTCAGCCTCAATCTCTTTCGAGAAACGACGCGCCACGCGAGCGACTCGAACGTCTTCATCTCGCCCGCGAGCGCGGCATTCGCGCTGGCAATGACATATGGCGGGTCGCATGGCGCGACTGAAGTCGCCATGCGCCGGGCACTAAGAGTGGATGGCCCACCGGAGAAAATCGGGCGGGACGATGCTCAACTGGTGAGATCGCTGGCCGACCAGAGCAGCGTGCGACTCTCAATCGCCAACTCCATATGGGCGAGCGCCAATCGCCCCTTCCTGCCGTCGTTCCTGGATTGGACCAGGAACAACTATAGCGCGGAAGTCCGATCGATGGTGCTGCATGGCAGCGCGGCGCAGCGGGCCATCAATGGGTGGGTGGCTAAAGCCACGGAGGATAAGATCCAGTCGCTGCTTCCCGACACGTTGCCGGACGAGACCGCGATGGTGGTACTCAGCGCCGTCTACTTCAAAGGCATCTGGAAGCACAAGTTCGACACGCTGGCCACGCGATCACACGCGTTCACCTTGGGTAACGGCCAGGTCGTCACAAGAAAGCTCATGTTTCGGCACGAGCGGATACAATATCACCGTGGGAATCACTATCAAGCCGTCCGCCTCCCTTACCGAGGCGATCGCATTGCCATGTACGTGTTCCTCCCTGATTCCGGCATACCGCCGGCCGATGTGGTCGCGACGATCGATACCACGAGCTGGCGAGCCGCGATGGGGGGATTCACGGCTGCAGACTTACGCCTTGGACTGCCGAGATTCCGCGTCGAGTGTCAAACCACCCTCAACGAGCCTCTGGACTCCCTGGGCATGGCGGTCGCGTTCGACCCGAAACGCGCTGACTTCAATCGCATGTTGCCGCGCTCGTTCTTGCGGGACACCAACCTGTACATCTCCAAGATCATTCAACAGACCTACGTGGACGTCGATGAGCAAGGAACAGAAGCCGCCGCCGCCACGGGCGTGATTATGTCCGTGCTCACTTCTGTTCACCTCACCCCCGAGATGATCGTCGACCGTCCGTTCATCGTTGCGATCCGAGACGACCACACCGGCCTGATCTTGTTCCTGGGCCAGATCAACGACCCACTTCAACGGTAGCCGGCGGCCTGCATCTCGAACAACTCGGCGTACTGGGCGCCGCGAGCAACGAGTTCCTCGTGTGTGCCCTCCTCGACGACGCTGCCGTTGGCGAGGACGATGATGCGGTCGGCCATGCGGACCGTGGAGAAGCGGTGCGAGATGACGACCGCCATTCGGCCCGCCATCAACTCGGCGAACCGGACGAATACCTCATACTCGGCCCGCGCATCGAGGGCGGCGGTGGGCTCGTCGAGGATGAGGAGTTGGGCCGTGCGCATGTAGGCGCGCGCGAGGGCGACTTTTTGCCATTCGCCGCCCGAGAGATCGACGCCCTCGTCGAATCGGCGGCCGAGCATTTGTTGGTAGCCCTGCGGTAGGCGCGGGAGAAGCGAGGCGGCGAGGGATCGGTGCGAGGCATCGGCGATCGCGGGGAGCGGTTTGTGATCGCCATTGCCGTTGCGCTCGGCATCGATATGCGCTTTGGCGGCTTCGATCTCACCGACGCCGATGTTCTCGTCGAAGCGCATGTCATAGCGCACGAAATCCTGGAAAATGACGCCGATGGCTTGGCGCAACGACGCTAAGTCGTAGTCCCGAAGGTCGACGCCGTCGAGCAGCACCCGGCCCTCGGTCGGATCGTAAAGACGGGCGATAAGCTTGGTGATGGTTGTCTTACCCGCTCCGTTCTCACCAACTAACGCGATGCGCTCGCCGGGCTTCAACGTGAAGTTGACGTGCCGCACCGCCCATCGCTCGCTACCGGGATACTGAAACCCAACGTCTTCGAACACGAACCCTTCCCGAACCGGATTCGGAACGGGTCGAGCGCCAGGTCGCGATTTAATCGTCGGTTCGACCGCGAAGAACGTAAAGAGATCCTGCAGATTCAACGCCTGCGCGTAGATGTCACTTGCCGACAGGAGCAAGCGCTGAATCAGATCCCGGCTGCGCCCGAACGCGCCGGCCAAGAACGTCAACGTGCCGATGGTAATCGTGCCGGCCACCGCGCGAAGCAAAATGGCGACGTAGGCCGCGTAGTATCCGAGCGAGCCGACAACGGAAAGCAAGGCACTGACGACCGCGCGACGCACGGACAGTCGGGCATTCTCAGCGTAGTAACGCTGAAACAGCCGATGGTAGCGCGCCGAAAGCCACCCCGCGAGCCCGAACATCTGTACTTCTTTCGCCGCCTCGTCGGAGGCGCCCACATAGCGCAGATAGTCGAGCTCGCGCCGCTGGGGCGTCCAGCGATAGAGGAGCGAGTACGCCAGCGACGCAAAATGCGTCTCGCCGAGGAAACTCGGCAGAATGCCGACGGCCAGCAGCAAGAGGAGCCAGGCGTCGTAGGCAACCAAAGCGCCGGCGAGCGTGATCAACGTCAGCGCGTCCTGGCCGAGGCCGAGCAGCTGCGCGATGAGCGCGATGCGCCCGGTCGTCTGCTGGCGGGCGCGCTCGAGATGGTCGTAAAAGGAAGGATTCTCGAACTGCGCCAGATCGAGCGTCGCCGCGTGCTCCATGAGCCGCACGCTGACGTAATTCGAAAAGAGATCGCCGAGCAGCGACTCGACCAACGACGAGGCCCGCGCGAGGAACTCGCCAAAAACGACGAGGCCGAACTCCAACGCCACATACTGCCAGAGCCGACCGACGCCGTGCCCGGCCGCCGCGCGGATGACCGCGTCGATGATGAGCTTCGCGACCCACAGCGTGGCAACGGGCACAAACGCACGCACGAGCCGTAGCGCAACCATCGCGGTCGTATACGGCCAATGCGTGTCCCAAACGAGGACCAGCAATTTTGGCAGATAGCGCAGGACCCTGACTTTCTCACTCCAAGTCGTGGGTCCTTCTTTCGCCTTCGTCGGTCTCACCCGGGAAATTTAACGCGACCCGGGGTCAGCTATGGCTACTGGAAGAGATAGACCGAATAGGCGATTGCGGCGGCCAGAGTCAATCCAATAACGGCCCACCAAAGGATATTGCTCGCGCGCTCACCCGCGCTGCGGTAGGCGTGTGGTGCACGCCAGTGACCATGATGAGTGTTTTTCAGCAATGCCCGCATGCCCGTCTCCATAGTCAAGCATCGTGCCTGACGATAGCAGACGGCACAATTTACAGTGCGTGATATACATCACGTGATGCAG
>DASRDS010000309.1:0-5416 GCA_035652495.1 Gemmatimonadaceae bacterium | reverse complement strand
TCGCTCAAGTCGCGCATGATCGTCGACAAAAACCACACGCCACCCTGCGTCGATGGGTGAGCGACCAGCACCTGAGACACGGGGATATCAGCGCCGTCAGCGGCACGCACGCTAGTCTCTCCAGCCCAATGACCCTCGCGCAGCGCCGCCGGTACCGCGACATCCCACATGTGCTGCGGCACGTGAGGCGTTGTACCGAGGATGCGACGGGCGGCGTGATTCAGATAGACGACGTCCCCGGCCATTGTATAAATCGCCACCAGGTCGACCGTCGCCTCCAACGTCGCGACGAGGCGCCGCTGCGCATCTTCCGCGCGCCGCTGCTCCGTGACGTCGCGAAAGGCGCCGTGCACGCCGGCCAGGTACCCCGCGACGACGATCCGCCGGCCATCGCGGCTCGCGAACACGCTATCGATGTCGATGCGCTCGCCGGTCAGCGCCCGCTCCAACGATCGCTGGAACGCCGCGCGATGCTCTGGTACGACGACATCGACCACGTTCGTCGGATGGCCCAGCGCCTCTTTCCACGGGCGGTTCGCGTAGAGTAGGCGCCCTTCGTCCGATGTGACGTAGATCAGGTCACCGGACGCATCGAGTACGAGCGCCAGCTGTACGGCCAAATCCAGTTTTTCCGCGTCGAGGCGACTCTTATAAAGTACGGTACTTCCAACCCGTACATGCGTCTCATCGCCCGAGATGCGGACGTCGTACTGGCCGTCCGCGACGACGCTATATTGTGGTCCCAACAAGGGCCGCACGGACTCGGCATCCCCCTCGAGCAGAACGCGAACGATCACAGCGCACTAAGCGCGCGAATGACCGGCGCCAGCGCCCCGGGCGCCTCAGGCTGCGCGTCTGGCGGCAGCGGATCCTCGCGCGCGAGCGCGCCCTGCGCCGCCTCGGCCAATACCAACACCTCATTGATGCCGTTGGCCTCGGCGATCTCGATCGCGCGGGCGTAGGAGCGTCGCGCGTCGCTCACGCGGCCGAAGCGTCGTGCCCCGTCGCCCGTGAGCAGGTGCACGCGCGCCAGCTGGGGTGGCGCCAGGGATGCCTGAATGAGCACCGACATGTAATGCTCGAACCCCTCGAGATCACCTTCGCGGGCCGCCACGTCGAGGAGATGGGTCGCGGCTGACCATCGCAGCTCGGGATCACTCGACGAGTGATACAGCGCGTAAAACGCATCGTGCGCCGCCGCGTTGAGCCCGCGGGCCGAGAGGGTGGTCGCCAGATCGACCAAAGCGCGATCGCGGTGCGTAGCGTCGGCATAGAGGCGGAATGCCGCGAAAAAGTGCTGCGCGGCCCGGTCGAGGTAGGCGGTATCGACCTGTCCGCCGGGATGCGCGGTCGCCCGATGGTAGCACACATACCCGAGATCGTGGGTTGCCCGCGCCAGCACGTCGCCCATGTCGGTGGCGGCCGAGCACACCGCCTCGAGGATCGACTCGGCGGCGGGCAGATTGCCCCGTTGGAGGGCCACGTTCGCGACGCCGATGTCGGCCAGGAGCGTGCCTCGCAGCTCGAGCATGCGCCGGCACGCCTGGATGCGGAGCACCGCGTCGGCGCGCGCCGCGACATCCTCAGACGCGGTCGCGTACTCGATGAACGTCAGGTACACGTCGAGCGCCAACGCCCATTGAGCGGAGGCATGAAGCGTCCACGCGTAAGAGGCGAGGCAACTCGTCGGGGATGGACCGTCGTTGTACAGGGAGCCTGAGACCGCGCAGGACAGCGCGTCGAGCGGGGCGCGGAATGGACTGCCCGGTCGCACGCGATTCACGGCGCGCCGCACGGCGCGCACGGCATCAACGCTCGGGCGGCGTCCGTCGGCCCGCAATGCCATCCAACGGTCGACGAGTCTCAGCGTGACCAGTCCGGCACTCGTCGCACGCCACGAGGCGCCGGCAGGATCTTGCGTCGCCAGCGCCTCGAAGAACGCCGCATGGCGCAATCCCCGGCGGGCTGTCATGTGCGCCGAAAAACATACTTGACGCGCTTGCTCTCGGGGAGCAGTGTCTTCAGGTGACGGATTCGAGCGTCGAAGGGTCCCTGAATCTGTATTTAGCGTTTGGCCTGCGCATCCGGTCAGATCTGCCGCTACCGGAATTATCTGTCGTTCCCCTCGGCGACGGGCCGCCCGATGTGGAGGTCCGCGTTTTTCCCGCCGCCGCGGAAGCCGCGCTCAATGGCGCGGGCCTCGCGGAAGTCGCGGACGATATCGCGATGCTCTGGTGGCCTGGCATTGGGCGCTTTGTCGTGAGCGATGGCACCGACATCTGTGTCGCGCGCGCGCCGGACGCCGATCCGACGATGCTTCGGACGTATCTCCTGGGTCCCGTGCTCAACGCGCTCCTGCATCAGCGCGGATGGATCGTGCTCCGCGCCGGAGCCGCGCGGATGGGGGAGCGCGTGTTCGCATTCGTGCTGTCGCCGGGCGTGCACGAGGCGCTGGTCGAGAGCGGGCACACGATCATCGCGCGCGAGGGAATAGCGATCCGCGCCGGCGACTCACACGCGCCGGCGGTCGTGAAGCCCTGGTCCGACGCCGCTCGGTTCCAAGCGCCGGTTCCACTCGATGCGCTGTACGTGCTGGGGGAAGGCGAATCCGACAACACGCTCACGCGGGAGGAGGCGTTCGCGGAGCTGGGTGCCTGCCTGTTCGACGACCTCACGTGGCCGGGCGACGTGCGCCGGGCCCTCAGGCTCATGTTCCACCTGGCCTCGACCCTGCCAGTTCGGCGAATGAGCCTGCTTTCGCTTGCTAGTGGTGACTCACTGCGCGATATTCGCGGTTAGTTTGACACTACATCCGAAGTCGCGAGTGTAGGGCTGTAAACACTCTGGACGCCACGCGTGAGCGATCGTACGACCGGTCATTTTGTCGCTGGGGATGTCAGCTCGTTGGCGGCGCTGTTCGACCGATGGTCGTGCGCCGTGCACGCGGTCATCTCACGCGCGTTGCCGGCCACGGCGCCGCCGAACGAAGTCGACGCAGCCGTGGAGGATGTTTTCTGGCGTCTCTGGCAGCACGCCGGGCACGATGTGCCGGCGATGCAGACGCTGATCACCGAGGTGGTAGACCGCTCCCGCGGACGTCGCTGACCGGCTGGTCCTCGGTCACCTTCCCGAGGGCGTCGTGATTGCGGCGCATCATCGAGGCAAAGGCTTCGGCGATGAGCGGATCGAACTCCGTGCCCGCGCGCCGCTCGATGTAAGCGACGGCGTCGACGGACGACCACGCGGGGCGATACGGCCGGTCCGTGTGCAGCGCGTCGAACACATCGCACACGTGCACCAGCGTGCTCGCGTAATGGCAATCGCGATGAAAGTGGCGGTTGGGATAGCCGCCGCCGTTGATCATCACGTGATGCTCGAACGCGACGGCGGCTTGGAGCCCGAGCGTCTTGTCGCTATTCAGAATGATCCGCGCGCCCTCGGCCGGATGCCGCTCGAGAATCTCGCGTTCCTCGGGCGTGAGCTCGCCGGGCTTCGTCAGAATCTCCGGCGGCACGCGAACCTTGCCAAGATCGTGCAGTAGTCCAGCGATGCCGATCGCGCGCACATCGCGCGGCACATGTTGCAGCTCCTCGGCCAATGCCATCGCCAACACTGAGACGTTGATCGAATGCGTCGTCGTGTACTGGTCGAACGCTTTCAGCCGCAGCAGCGGAATCAGGAGGCGCCCGTCCGCGTGCAGCGCGATCGACAGCGACCGCACGATCATCTCCGCCTCGACCATCGGGATCGCGCCCTTGCCGGCGACCTCGCCATGGATCCACTGGATGGTCTGGGATTCTTCCTTGAGTGAATACCCGCCCGTCGCGTCGTACAGCTCCGCCGACATGGCGTTGTGTTTCCCGTTGCCGCCGACCTGCACGCCGACCGCGCCGAACCGAATCGCCTTCTGTCGGGGCGGACTGTGATCGCCATTGAGACGCGCGTGGACGTCGTCGATGAACAACTCGAACGCCTCGCCGGTGACGTCGGCCACCACCTCGATACGCTGAATGCCGGCGGCGGCGCATTTCTCCGACCACTCCCATTGCTTGAGCTCACGCAACGAGTCGTAGCCGTAAATCACCTCATGGCCCACAAAGCTGAAGTACGGCTGCGCATCCGCCGCCTGGAGGATGCGGAGTCGGTCGTATGCCGCCTTGATCGCTCGGCCGCGCGCGGGATGGTTCGGACCGTACAACGCCGTCGCGGAGAGCGCCTGCGCCAGCGCATGCAGGAAATTCGTGGCCTCGCTCATTGCACGGCTCTCCGGATCTCGCGGTCGCTCGATCGGTTGGCCTTCGCGACGATCTTGATCACACGCGGATCCTCTGGCCACCGGACCTTCAGCGTCGACAGCGCGGCCAGCATCGCGCGGGATTTCGCGGCGAGCTTATCGCGTCGCAGCCAGCGCGTGCGTTTGACGGCGAGACCCCATAAGCAGCTGAAGGCGGCCGGCACGGTCGTCGACCCGATCGCCTGGATCGCCAATGTCTCCAGCTCGGCCGGCAGGGTACCGGCGGAGAGTTTCGCGGCCAGCTTCGGCACGATCGTCGGCGGACACTCTTTGACCGCCGTGTCGAGGCCCATGCGGACGACCTGCGGATCGCTGTCGTTCACGGCGACCGTGATCCCCAAGACGCGCGTCTGAGGGCGCTTGAGCATCAGCTTGAGCGCCTCGCGCCGCACGCGCACGTCGGCGTGAGCCGCGTAATCCTCCGCGGTAAACGCGTCGGGCCACGCGTCGAGCGTGTTCATGAGGATCAGGAGATTGCGCTGCGCGTACCAGGGCGCGCCGGGCAGGCGCTTTACGATCGCCGGACCGATGGCGGTGCCAAGGGCGCCCAACACGTCCAGAATACGCCGGCGGGCGGCGCGGGAGTCGGATTCGATGAGCGCGTCGAGCAAGAGCTCCGTCGCGGACTGGCCGACACGCCGCGCGAAGTCGCCGATGCGCTTGACATCGACGTTCGGCGAGGCGAGCAGATGCCGGAAATGTTCCGGCGTCGCGATGCGGGTGCGGATGACGCCCGGCAGCGGGTTGTCGCTCGGGCACCAGTCCAGCGTATCGAGCACGAACGTGATGTCGCCGCGGTCGATCAGCGCGTCGATCGCTTCCCAGAGGGGCGGTGACGTGTTTTTGAGCTCGAGGCAGATCTCGAGGATGCGCTCCGGCTCACTGACCTGGGTGATCCCGGACTGGATGGGGCCCAGGTCGACGGGACGCGACAGGTCGTCGAGGGCACTGCCGTACTCCTGCGACGTGGGGTCCTGCAGAGTCCATCCATCGATCAGCTCGCGCACCTGATCGCGAAACGCCGCGTCGGCGCCGCTCCGGAGCGGCGGCGCGCCGCGCTGGGCGTGGCTCGCGAGCTTGACCAGGAGGCGCATCATGGGTTGCGAGATCACGCGCCGCGAC
>DASRDS010000308.1:0-8929 GCA_035652495.1 Gemmatimonadaceae bacterium | reverse complement strand
TGAGCTCGGCCGCCGTCATGCCGTCGTAAGTCGTCGCCTCAGGTTCCAGCACGCGCGAACCAGATCGCGACGACGGCCGCCGCCAAGAGCACGCGATAGAGCGCGAACACGCCGTAGCTATGGCTCTTCACATAGCGCAGCACGATCGCGATCGCGAGCCAACTGCTCACCGCCGCCGTAATGACGCCCGTCGCCAGCGGCGCCGTGATGCCCGCCTTGAGCAAATGCGGCAGCTTGTGCAGTCCGGCGCCCGCAATGATCGGCATACTTAAGAGAAAGCTAAAGATCGCCGCGCTCTCCCGATCCAGCTTGAGCGCTCGACCCGCCGTGATCGTCGACCCCGAGCGCGATACGCCGGGAACGAGCGCCAGGATCTGTGCGAGGCCAATCCAAACGGCATCGATGACGCCCAGCTTGTCCATCGACCGGTCAGCCGGCGCCCACTTGTCGACAGCCCACAGCAGCACACCCATGATGGACAGCGTCGCCGCGATCAGGAGCGGCGACCGGAAGGTGTCCTCGGCCCGCTTCTCGAGCAGCACACCAGCGATCGCGCCGGGAATCGTGCCGATGATCAAAAGAACGACGCGCATCTCCTCGGCGCTCTGCACGCGCCCGCCATGCCGCACGATCCCCCACGCCGCCTGCGCGAGCCTGACCCACTCCGCGCGAAAATACCAAAGGACCGCGATCAGCGTGCCGATATGCAACGCGACATCGAACTCGAGACCCGGGTCGGTCCAGTGGAAGAACCATGGCGCCAGGGTGAGATGCGCCGAGCTCGAAATCGGCAGAAACTCGGTCAGCCCTTGGATGATCCCGAGCACGAACGCTTGCACGACCGTCATGGCCGCGAAACATAGTAGGTGATCATCGCGACAGCCATCGCGATCTTGTAGATCGCCGGCATCCCCCAGTATGCAGCCGCCATCGCGAGCAACACCGCCGGCCAGGTGATCCACCGGGTTCCCATCAACGCGATCCAAGCCCCGATAAACACGGCCGTGGCGGCGACGGCGACGACGATCGACACGGTGACACCCGCAACCAACGGCAATGTGCGTCGCCGCCCACGATCGCCATCCATGTCATCGATGTCTTTTTGAATTTCCCTGGCGAAATGGAGTGGTGCCGCAACACCCAACAGCACCATGCCAGCCGTGGGCTTGCCAACGGCCCATGCGCCATACAGAAATGGCATCGATCCGAGGACCGCCACCATGCCGTTGCCGATGACGCCCCACTGGGATTTGATCCGGCTATACAACAGCATAAGACCGACTACGACGATGCTCACAACCCCGAGGATCGGCCGCGCCAACACACTCAATCCCACGCCTCCCAACGCGGCCACACCGACCGCGCGGAGCGCCGCACGTGGTGTGACGGCGCCGGAAGGCAGCGGACGCGTGGGATGGATGATGGCGTCGATCTCTCGGTCATCATAGTCATTGAAGGCGTTGGCGACCATCGCGAGGCAAATCGCCGCCAACCCCGCCGAAAGAATCGAGGGGGACCACATAACACCCGCGCCGCGAGCGCCTATAAACACACCCGTAGCCGCAAGCAGGCCGTTCGGGAGACGAACGAGGCGCGCGAAATTAGACGTCGCGATACAGCGCCTCGTACTGGCTGACGATATCGTCGATCGCGAACCTCGCCCGCGCATCGGCCGCCGCGGCCGCGCTCATGGCGCTCCATCGTTGCTTGTCGCGCAAAATCGCGATCGCCGCGTCGGCCATCGCGTCGACTTCCCCTAGGGGAAACAAGCAGCCCGTCTCCCCGTCTCGCACGACCTCGGGCAGCCCACCCACGCGCGACGCGATCACGGGGACACCGGACGCGAGCGCTTCGAGGGCTGACAGCCCGAACGACTCGGTCTCGCTGGGCAATAAGTACATATCGGCGCCCGCCAGGAGCGGCGCGACGGACTCCAGTTTGCCGAGAAACGATACCTCGTCCTCAATCCCCAGCAGCTTCGCCTCGTCCTGCGCCTCGACCCGATCCGGACCGTCGCCGACCATAACGAGCACGCTCGGCATGGCTTTCCGCACGCGGGCGAAAATGCGCACGATGTCCCGGACGCGTTTGACCGGTCGGAAGTTCGAGATGTGCATGAGCACCGCGCGCTCGTCGTTGATCAGCCGGGGATAGCGCTGGCGATCGAAGATCACGGGATCGACAAAGTTGTGGATCACATCCACCCGACATGCCGTGCAACCGAACGCCGAGTACGTCGCTTCCCGCAGATAATCGGACACGGCCGTCAGTCGATCCGACCGCTCGATCGAGAACTTCGTGATCGCATGGAACGACGGATCCTGTCCGACGATCGTGATATCCGTGCCGTGCAGCGTCGTCACGAGCTTGATGTCGTCGCCGTTCTGCCGCAGCATCTCACGCGCGATCCAAGCGCTCGTCGCATGCGGGATCGCATAGTGACAGTGCAGCAGATCGAGCTTGTTGCGCAGGACGACCTCGTGCTGGCGGACCGCGAGCGCGAGATCGTACGGAGGATACTCGAAGAGCGGGTACCGGCCGACATCCACTTCGTGGAAGTAGATCCGCGGCTTGAACATCGGCAGGCGAAACGGCTGCTGGTACGTGATGAAGTGCACCTCGTGCCCGCGCGCGGCGAGCGCGATCCCGAGCTCGGTCGCGACCGCGCCCGAGCCGCCGTACGTTGGGTAGCACGTGATCCCGATGTTCACGATCGCACGAGCGCTTCGAGGGTCGCGAGCGCATCTGGCAGGCGCGGGTCGATCCGTGTCGTCCGCTCTGGCGGCAGCTGATGACGGAACCACGTGCGCTGGCGCTTGGCGTACTGTCTCGTCGCAATCACGATCGCCTCCCGCGCCTCCGCCTCCGACAGCGTTCCGTGGACCATGTCGCGCACCGCCGCATACCCGCTCGCTTGCCACGCGGGTGCGTCGGCTGGAACTTCTCGGTCCAATGCGTTGACCTCATCGACCCACCCTCCGGCAAGCATGACATCGGTCCGGTGGGTGATCCATTCGCGCAGCACCGGGCCGGGGTCTACGACAAGATAGCGGGCATCGTATCGGGATGATCCCGGTTCCGGTGTCACGAGTGCGCGAACATAGAATCCGGCTCCGCCGACCACGATCGGGACACGTCCGGCTCGACGCGCATCATCAATGCCTCTGGCCGCTACAGTCGCCCAGGCGAATGACGAGAATCGTTCGGATGGGCCGACCAGATCCAGGCCGACATGCGGGACGCGCTCCTGGTCGAGCCGATCCGGCTTGGCGGTGCCGATATCAAAACCTTTGTAGATCTGACGCGAGTCAGCGCTGATGATCGTGATCGGCAGCAGCTCAGCGAGCCTCATGGCGAGCGCCGACTTTCCGGCGGCCGTCGGCCCGCACACGACGACGATTTTAGCGCCGGCCAAACCGTCGCTCGAGCTCATCCCACGAAAGCCGCACGATCGTCGAGCGTCCATGCACATCGTGCGCGGGCAGCGTCGTCTTCCCCAGCGCCACGTACAGTGCCCGCATCTCGGCCGCCGAGAGCGGATCGCCGGCTTTGACCGCGGCCTTGCAGGCGACGGTCGCGGCCAGGCGCTCGTGCCGCGTCGCCGTGCCCGGCACGCGATCGCCGGTCAGCGCATCGAGCGTCTCACGCAGACAACGCTCGGCGTCGAATCGCTGGTGCGGCATCGGGACACTGCGGACTAACAAGCTATGACCGCCAAAGCCTTCAATTTCAAATCCCAGCTGTTCGAAATACTCTCGATTTTCTTCGAAGGCATCGCCTTCGGCCGGACCCAGATGCAGCGTCAGCGGGAACAGCAGGCGCTGCGTCGTCGGCTTTTTGCTCATGAACTGTTCGAACAACACTCTTTCATGTGCGGAGTGCTGGTCTATGAGTACGACGCCTTCGTCATGCTCATACATGAGATACGTTCGCCTGAGTTGCACCAGCGGCGGTACTCTCTCTTCCTCCGCGCTTCGCGCGTCGGTTACAACTTCCGCCGCGGCGAGTGGGTTCAGTGTGACAACGGGTGTCCGGAGTAACGTGCGCTCATCAACCTGTACTGGCGTCCATGGCCCGCTGTTCCAGTTGCCGGCGACGTGAGAGCTGGCGATGGTACCCAAAGCGCGCCGCACGGCATTCTCGACCGCGCGCTCGACGGACCACCGGTCCCGAAACCGCACTTCGGCCTTAGCGGGATGCACATTGACGTCGACCGACTCGGCGCTGACCGTGATGTCAAGAAACATGGACGGTCGTAACCCGGCGGGAATCGTCGATCGATACGCCGCCTCGGCCGCGCGCACGAGTCCCGCATCACGCACCGCGCGCCCATTGACGACGAGCACGACGCGACGCGAGCGCGTCCCGACGTCGCTCGGTCGCTCGACGAGCCCCGTCACGCACACGGTGCCGGCCACGTCGTCCACGTCCACGAGCGCGTCGGCGTATTGCCCACCCCAGATGCCACCGACGCGGGATCGCAGAGACGATGCGCCAGGCAGTGTCATAGCGGTAACGCCGTCGTGCGTCAGCGTCAGATGCAATCCGCGCTGCGCGAGCGCGAGCGACGTCACCGCGTCCGCGACGGCCCGCCATTCCGATCGCGCACTGCGCAGGAACTTGAGCCGCGCCGGCACGTTGTGAAACAACCGCGCGACCGACACGGTCGTCCCTCGGCGCCGCGCGCCGTCGGCGACTTCGACGACGCTGCCGCCGATGACGCGCACGACGGTCCCGGCGCCGTCATCCGTGGCGGTCTCCAACGTCAGCGCCGAGACGGACGCGATGGACGGCAGCGCCTCGCCTCTGAAGCCGAACGTCCCGATGCCGACGAGATCGTCCGCCGAGTGGATCTTCGAGGTTGCGTGCCGCTCGAGTGAGAGGAGCGCGTCGTCGCGGCCCATGCCGCATCCGTCGTCGCTGACCCGAATCGCCGTCCGACCGCCGTCGTCGACCTCGATCTCGATGGACTTGGCGCCGGCGTCGATCGCGTTCTCGACCAGCTCTTTGACGGCCGAGGCGGGCCGTTCGACGACTTCCCCGGCCGCGATCTGATCGGCTAGCGCGCTCGGCAGTATGGCGATCGTCCGCACGCGGGAAAAGCTAGTGCTGCTTAGTTCCCCTCGCCGATGGGAATCGTGCGCCCCATTTCAACCCACCCTTCCCGGTCGCCGTCCAGGCGCACACGCACCCAGGCGCCCGAGCGTTCCTCGACATGTCCCACGTCGCCCGCGTCGAGCGCGGCGACCCGTTCGGCGCCGAGCGCGGGCGAGGATGAAAGGCCCGCGCCGGGGCCAATGACCACGAGGTGATCGCCGGCCGTCATCTCGGCCAGCCAGGCGGCGCTCGCCGCGCCGACGATCGCCAGGCCGGCGAGAACGGCCACCAGTGGCTTGAGGCGTCCGGGGCGGAGTGCCGTGAGAAGGCAGAGGAGGACCCAGCAGCCGAGCGCGATCGACGCGACGAGGCCGGCGTCGACGCGTGGTGGGGCGGCGATCGGACCCTCCTGGGATGCTCGCACCAGGTTCAGGCGCTCGTGAACGTCCGGCGCGAACGACTCGAGGCGAGCGGCACGCTGCCAGCCTACGACCGCGTCCGCGGTATCACCGGCGACCCACGCGGCCGTGCCGGCGTTCGCCCATGCGTCGGCGGCACGCGGGGCCAAGTGTCCCGCGGCCGCGAATCCGATCGCGGCTGGGCCGTACTGGTGACGAGTGTACGCCGTGAGACCCTGGCGGAATTGCTCGGCGGCCTGGGTCCCCGCCACGTCTATAGCCTTCGCCGCCACTCCGATCACCGCACACAGGAGCAGTACGGGGATAATTCGATCGCGTGCTTCGCGAGTGACACTGACGAAGGCCTCGTAGATCTGCCGTGCGATGTCTTTCGGCAATTCCGGGCCGGGACCGTACGCGGTGCGATCCAGAGTGTCGAGGAGACGTTCGGCGCGTTGACCTGAGGGCCCGGTGCAACCTTCGCGACGCAGCACATGGGAGAGTGCGCCGCGTTCCGTGAGAGTGGCTGGCGAAAGGGCAAAGCGTTCCGCGAGTGCGGCGACGTAGGCCCGACGAAGCGCCGGGGCGGGAACGGGTCGCCGGGAGCGCGAAAGAATCTTGAGCCGGTCGGCGGCCGAGAGCTTCCGCCGGCGACGACGCCGGACGCGGCGGGCGCCGCCCAGGAGGAGCGCGGGGATCGGGGCGCAGACCGCGGCCGCCAGAAACTCCGGTCGCGTGTATGGCGGCGATGGCAGGTTGCCGCGATACAGCGTGCGGATCGCGAGCGGCGGACCCGCATCGGCGCGCGTCGTATCGAGCGCCGCGAGCGAGCCCGCGCCCACGCGCAGCGTATCGGCTCTCGTGAGCGCGATCTCGTATCGCTCGGTGTAGGGGTTGAAGTACGGATACCCCACCGGCGGCAGCGCCAGCACGCCCGTATCGCGAGGCGTGACGACCCAATCGAACTCCTTGGTCCCGTGCACATCGGACGTCGACGTATCGATGCGCACGCGCTCCTCGGCGGCGACCGCCGATCCCCAGGGCACGGCGACCATCGGCCGGGGCAGCAGCTTCACGTTGCCGCGCCCGCCGACCATGACCGTGAGCAGCACCGGATCACCGGCGCGCACCCGATGCGCGTCCAAGCGCTCGTCGACGTGCAGCTCGCCCACCGCGCCGCCGTAGTTCGCGGGCCGTCCCGCCGCGGGCGGCGGCAGCACCACCACGGTCAAGCTCTCGGCGGCGAGCGTGTGGCTCTCCTCGCGACTGAAGAAGCTCATCGACAGCGGGAGCGAGTACGACAGCTCCGCCGCGGGGATTTCGTAGCGGCCGGCTTCGAGCGGGAAGAACGCCCGCTCGAACACGTGCACCTCGTACTCGTGATCGCCGACGCGCCGCGCGCCCGGCGTCGTGGCGGTCGACGGCAAGTCGTACGCGAGCATGGCCCGCGGCTCCGGCGGCACGAACTCCGGGTTCCGGCGCAGGCGGAGGCGGAGCTGGTCGTCGAGAAAGACGCCGACTTCGTAGGTGACCTGCTGGCCGACGAAGACCGTGTCCGGCGCCGCCATCGCGTGGAAGTTCACGGGCTGAGCGGTGTCGATGGGCGCGCGCGCGACGATCGCCAACTGGAGAAGGACGCCGAGTATCACCAGTCCTTCCCGAGTGGCGGCACGTCGGTCGCCGTCTCTTTCTGGCGCTTGCCTTCCACATCGCGTTCTTCCCGTGCCGCGCTTTTCAGAATCTCTTCCGCCTGGCGTTTGCCAAGCTGGCCTTCGGGTTGATCACCCTGGCGTTGCTGACGACCCGGTTGTTGGCCTTGCTGCGGATTGTTTTTGGGTTGTTGGGATGATCCGCCTCCCGACTGCTTGGCTTGCAGCGCGAGCTCATAGTTCCATTTCGCGTCCGCGTCCGTTGACCGCATTAACAGGACACGTTTGTAGGCCGCGAGCGCCATATCCAACTCCGATCGCGCATTATCGCCCTGGGATGACAATCCGCGCTTGAGATGCGCCAGGCCCAGATTGAACAGCGCCCGGTATCTGACTTCGTTTTCCCGATCACTGGCAACGAGAGACAAGGCGGAGACCGCGGCATCCGTGGAGTCGCTGGCCAGCAGTGACGTTCCATAGTTGTACATGGTTCGTGCCGTATGGTCGCCTTTATCCACGAGTTGGCGATAGGTCTGAGGCGGCGGCGTCGTCGTGTCGGACACTTGCACGAATCCAAGCGACACGCCCGTGGCGGCGACGACACCGGCTTTTTTGGCGGCTTTCTTGAGACGGACGCGGGAGCGATCGGCCAGAAACGTGTCCAGCAGGAGCAACAACACGGCCGGCGCGAGAAACAGCTGGAACTGCGGAGCGAGCGATTGCCCGCGCTCGAGCGCGCGCTCCTGCGTCCGCAGCTTGTTCAGCGCATTGCGGATCTTCACCGCTTTGTCGGTCTCAGTCGCCGGGATGAACACGCCATGGCCGGCGTCCGCGATCGCCGAGAGCAACCTCGGCGTGTAGTGGGTGACCACGACGTCACCGTTCTCATCGCGCTTGACGGTGTCGCCAGGCCCGGCCACCGGGATCGTCGTGCCCGCCTCCGTGCCAAAACCAACCGTCACGACGCTCACCCCATTCTCCTTCGCATACGCCGCGGCCGATTTCAGGTCAGCCTCGTCATCGAAGCCTTCGCCATCACTCATCAGGACGAGCGCCCGGTCGCTCGCCGTTCTGGTCGCCAACAGCAGGTCGACGCCTTGCCGGATGGCTCGTGCCAGCGCCGTGCCGGGCTGGCCGACGACGGACGGGTCGAGGTTCTCCAGGAAGAGGTCCAACGCTCCATCATCGACCGTGAGCGGCGTCAGGACGTAACTGCGGCCGGCGAACGCAATGAGTGCCGTCCGATCGCCAGGCGAGAGATCGCGCAGGCGCCGGACCTCCTCCTTCATGCGTTCCAAGCGGTTCGGGCGCTCGTCGCGCGCCATCATGGAGAGCGAGGCGTCGAGCGCCAGGACCACATCGACCCCCGCGCCGTGCTCCAGTCGCTGCTCATCGCCCCAGCGCGGCCCGGCGAGGGCGAGGCCGGCGCCGATCGCCGCGCCTCCCAGCAAAATCGCGCGGATGACGCCGGACTCTCGCGACGCGGTCGGCACGAGCCGGGCGATGATAGCCGGGCCGCCGAGCTTCGCGAGTCGCGCCCGGCGCCGCTGCTGGCGTGAGACGACCAACGCGATGACGAGGAGCGGGCCGACGATGGCCACCGTGAGCAGCAAAGGCTGATCGAACAGGGCGAGCCAGGACAGATTCAGTCCGTTCATGGCAGCGGCCCTCGCCACGCGAGCAGGCCCAGCTCGAGCAGCAATGCCAGGAGGCCGAATGTCAGGGGCCAGCGAAACAGCTCGCGATAGTGCACGAACGACTGGGTCCGGACGGGAACGCGCTCGA
>DASRDS010000307.1:0-12634 GCA_035652495.1 Gemmatimonadaceae bacterium | reverse complement strand
ACGCTCACCACCAGTCACACCAGAGGATCGAGCGTCTGGTGCATCTTCGACAATACCGCGCGGGGCGCGGCCACCGAGAACGCGTTAGCGCTATCGCGACGGCTGGGCATCGATCCGACCATTGGATGAGCAATGGATCCCGCTCACGCCGGATATTCGTCTGCTGCTCGTCGACCATATCACGTGGACGAAGGCCGCGCAGGTCTCAACGCAGGTCTCGACGCACCTCTCGCATAGCACCGAGAATCGCCAAATCGCTCGGCCGGCGGCTTCTACAGCCAGTTGGCCGGTCCGAGTTGGCATGCATCGGAGAGCATTCTATGATACGTCGCGTTTGCAATACCAGCGTGAACCGCCCGCGAGGTTAGCGCGACTCAATCAAAGCATCGGCTAAGCGAAGTGCGCTTTCACAGGGGCTCGGTGCGCTGGCGGCGTTTCATCGACACTCAGCGCACTTACTGCCGATGCCCACGCCTCGGAAGCGACAGTCGCCGCACAACGTGCTGATAATCAACGCGTGCGATGGAGATTATCAGCCGAACTTTTAACCAGGATCAAACGGTCGCGGTAGTTTTGCCCCGGCCAGACCCAGCATGTTGTCCGTCGCAGGAACAGACACACGAAGGCCGCGACGGTGAGTACTCCACCATCGCGGCCTTGATGATTTCACGCGCCGGAGAGACTCGAACTCCAACCCGTTGATCCGTAGGCAGGTCTCCCGACATCGTGTTTCACTCTACGATCACTCGTACATACCGACATTACCGTGAGATCGCGTCGCCCGCTACCGCCTTGTCGTTGCTTCGATATCCGCGTTTGCCGGGTGTAACAGACACAGGGGCGGTAGACCGGACAACGCTTTCGACCCTCGTCGGCGGAGAAATCGGCCACCTTCTTGATGGGAAGCGGCTGGCGTCGGCTTCACGAAGGCCGGTCCAGCTTTCTCGCGCGGGCCCGCGCGCCGGCGCGGACCCGGGAGCGTGTGTAAAAGGCCGTGGGTATTCCGAGAACCGAGAAGATCACGGCTTCTATCCAATCATAGTGTGGCCATACGTTGATCCCATGCGTCGTGATCTGCAGGGCGGCATCCGCGAGCCAGCCGAGAATCATGCCGACGAGTGAGAGCCCGATGTTCGACACCATCAATGGCGTCATCGCGCCACCGATCGCGCCGACGCAGACCCCCGCCACGAAGTACATGGCTATGCCGCCCCAGAACGAGGTATGGATCGCCTCGAATGGATTCTCTCGACTGGCCAGATACAACACGAGAGCGATCACGGAGAATCCCAGCCCGACATTGAAACCCATGCGTATGCCGCGCTGGACGTTCGCCAGAAACGACGACCTCGTGAATGTCATTTGGCACCCTCGAAGCTCGGGATCACTCCGTGTTCCGCATCACGTGTCACCGATACTGCTGTAGAAACACGATTCCTTGAGATCGGAGTGCAAGGCGTCCGAGCTCGGCACAAACGAGGTGCTCAGCGATCTGGCCCGCAAGCTTGTTGTCCCGAGCGCTCATGTCTTAGATCTATACCCATTGAGGGCTAGATAACACAGCCGGTGGTGCGTGGTGCAAAATGGCCAACGCCCGTGTCAAAAGGCGTGATGAAGTGCGCGGGACGATTCGTCGATCGAGCGCTCTTTTACGGACCCGACCTTCGTTGGCGGTGGCGCCTGCTACCAAGTCTTTGCGGCAATTGTCAACGACTGGCCTCGAATGACGACCAATGCTCAGGTGAGACAGTGTGTCTCGCAGTAGGGCCTTCATGCCCGCATGCGCGAACGCGTAGTTGCCAGCCGTCATTGCGATGAACGTCAGCAGAGCGAAGAGGAGCGGCGGCTGACTCGCCGTGAGCGTCACTGCCGCCGCGAAGCCCATGAGCGCAATCGGCAAAACGCTTGCTCGCACTTCGACCACGGTGCGTCCGTTGCGCCTCGCGATCGAGACTTCGCGATCCATCACGGCCCACATCCATTTCTCGCCCCACACGTCCGGATAGAATCGCACGCGAGTCATCGCGGTGTCGGTTATAGCTCTGGCGCGACGTCGCCGAAGTACCTGCACTGCTCTTGCCAGGGCCCCGGCCGCTGTCACCTCACTCTCGGACCGGTCGTCGGAGACCGTGACCATCATTCTCTTCCACTCGAACCGATAGCGAATCGTCATGGGCGTCTTGACCTGCGATCAAAAGGGCCGCGAAAGCATGCAACTGCAGCTTCGCGGCCCGGCCTAACCACTGCGATCGTTCGATTTTTGAGAAACGCGCCCGGAGAGACTCGAACTCCCAACCTTTTGATCCGTAGGCAGAGTCTCCCGACATCGCATTTCGCTCTACCATCACCCGTAAGTATCGACATTACAGCGAGATCGCGTCGTCCGCTACTTGCAGCCAGCCGCTTCGATGTCTGCGTTTGCTGGGCGTAACAGACACAGAAAAGGCTGGCACAGGAACGGCAACGCGCAATCAACTGTCGACGAGCCGCATCATGTCCTCCGGCGAAAGCGCTGGGCCACTCTTCCGTACTTGCAATGCTCAATCAGCGACGGGTGTCTGACTATACGTCAAAACCGCTCGCAAGCACGCATCGCCCGCACACGCCAACAGCTAGGCCTCAAGGTCCGCTTTTTTGCGCGAACGCCACCATCTGATGTACCCCGACGGACCACCGACAGCGACACCACAAACTAACACGCCCATCCAATCGACGTTCGCCAAGGACGGAGGTTTACCGTCCGTCACGGCAAAAAATACGAGAAAAACGGGAATGCCGGCGATGGCCCCGACGACCGTGGCGCCGAGGGGATTTCTCGTCCACGGCCGAAGGATGCCGACCACCGCGCCCGCAAGAAGGCCAGTGACGATGTACAAGAGAATGAGCGTTGCCAATGACGTCCCGTACTCTGGGAAATTGGACTTGCCTTGCAACAAGGCAACACTCGCCACGATTACGGAGGCGACGACCGCGTACATCAGGCCATTCCAAGCGCCCCAGCGAAGGTTGTTAAGAAACACGGAGGGGCGGTCGCTACTCACTCGAGCAAGCCTCTTGCATGGCGTGATATGCCTTGGCTGCATCAGCAATCGGCACAAAGTCTCGCCAGTCGACGTCCGTCAAGTCTAGCCCCTGGAAAGTACGAGGCAACCCTCCGACGTAATCCATCCCGGCGCCTCCCAAGACCGCCGTGCTTCCCTGTGAACGTTCCTGGCTTCCTCGTCGTCTCGCGGCGCTACGAACCGCACGTGCCGGAGATGATCGTCGGCCGTCCACTCGCTGAATTCGATCTCGGCCACGAGCTCCGGCCTGACGCATTCGTATCGAGATCCACACCCGAGACCGACGTGACGCTCATCATCTCCCCGGCGTATAGTGCCGAGCACCATCGAATCGCTTCGTCTCGGGAAACCCGGACTCGTGCAACTGCGCGTTCAACGTCTCAGCACCGATGTCGCGCGACGACTCGTGCGTGAACCGATACGCGCGGTACTTACCTCCGGGCGCGACGAAGTACCGATTGTTCGCCTCCGCGCACGGAGGCCGAAACGTCTTGAAGTGAAATGGCGCGGCATGCGGCGGTCCGTAACCGATGTCGTACACGCGCCACTTGTTGTTCTGGTCGTCGACCAAACACACCCGACCGTCCGTCGTGACCTCGATGGCCGGCTTCCTCGGCATGCCCATATCGACCTGACACCGATCCCGGACGTGCCCACCATAGGGTGCAGGCCCTAAGCGCTGCCACTCAACGCCTACCACGCACCTACCCTGAACAGCCCATCGCTGAGCCCAGAGCTGTCACCCCTCCTTGCTACCAATTCGTGGCCTGCGACGTGCGGCTAAAGGGACTGAGACATTCTGGGGCATCTTCACTGAAACCACCTGCACGGTGGCCATCGTTGCTGGCGCGATCGAAAAGGTCTGAAATGCGGCCGGAATGCCGAAGCCGGCGGCGAACGTGCTCGTGATCGCAAAGTGGAGCCTAGCGCGGTGACATCCAGGATACACGGAGTCAGCGTACACGAGACCAGGTACGAAGTGACAGAGTCCGACCAACGATGCGTTCGAAATATCTAACGCCGGCGTTGAACCGTTCGAATCCGGCGCGTTGAGCGAATCCCCGATCAACAGAAATGCGCCGTAGAAGGTCAGTGAATCGCTGCCGGACCGCACCACTTCCGCCAAATAAACACTGGACAGGTCGCTATCACTATACGCGACGACCACGTACGTCGTGGAGAGGGCCCGACCGAGACCGTCGACGGTTGCGGAGTCAAACACAGATCCCATCCACGTCTCCGGACCGTCCGCAGTTTCAACGGTCAAACGAGATGGCGAGACACCGGCAGCCGGAGCTGCCTCGGCATAGCGGAGCGCGGCACAGCGCTCACCAAACTGCAAGACCGAGGGGCAAGCCTGCGCGGCAAGACTGTCCAAGTGCCGAGCGAAGCGAGTCGATGGTGGTACGTAAGGGGCTGTGCTATGGGCACATCCGAGTGCCGAGAGTACGAGCAGGGTCGCGTATCGCATCAGTCACATAGGCGTTGAATTCTCAAGGTGCGCTAACGCAAGCGTCTCGTCACTGACAATGCCGGCGTCGATCTCACGTGTTGCGAGCGCGGCTCACGTGCGAGGCGTCACTTGATGAGGTCCGATGGGCACGAGCACTGCGTGCGCGGATCGACTCACCTGAACCCGTAGGGTCACTGACGATGCGTGCTTTTGCCGAGTTTCGCCGGCGCTTAGACGTCGTTTCGATGTCAGCTCACGTGCCGGTGGCCGAGCTGCGTTTTGTGCGACTAGCCCAGGCGTAGACTGATTGAGGTCGACCACCATGACTTCGGCCTGAGCCAACCCGAGAAGGGCCATATCGCCCGGCAGCGCGAAGAGCTGCACTGGCACCGTCGGTACGTCCGACACGGCGTACATACACCGTGGAATGAGCGCCCGGTGTTGATCGCAACGCGCCCGACGACTATCGGACACGCCAATGCAATTCGACGAGCGGTCTTGGCTGAGTGCGCGCCACCGCGCGCTGCGATCGATGCGAGACGTGGAGCGCCGATGGAGGCACAGTTGATCGTGTCAGGTCGAACAGCATGAGCTTCGTCGGCCCGACGGCGAGAAGGCTCTGGGCTCCTGGTAACGCGACGAGTCGCAACGGTGTCTCGGGAGCATCAACCAGTTCCGCCATCGAAGGCGTGAGTATGGTGGTGCCCGACATTGGGTAGGTCAGGGTGAACTTGAAGTAGAAGCCAGGCGCCGTATTGGCGCACGACACGCCGCCGCAGATCGACGGCGCCGCGAGATAAAAGGCACCGGCATTGCTGGCGATGGCGGAACCGTACAACGTGCTGTAGTCGTACGGCTCGTCTGGAATCAGCGCCTGTCCGACGGGCGACAGTCCGCTCGGTGACCCCGGAGAGGCAGCATACAGAGTATGGCCTATGGTGAAGTACGCACCGGTCTGCGTGGCGGAGACCTGCAACCCATTGTATATCGGGCTGGCCACGGACCCGCAGGTCGACGGGTCGAGCGCAAACGTGTGCACCGCGGCGTAATATGCGCTCCACCAGCAACCGCCGACATCGGGCATCATAACGAGCGACCCGTCACCGCTTCGCTCTGGCACGGTGCCATACGATCCGGCCGTGTATACGCCGCTCGTTTGAGTCGTTAGATCGAAACTGCCAAGCCCACCACCGTTACCGCCCAACAACAGTAGGATGCGCCGATCCGCGGCCACTCGAGGATACAGTACGGTATTGAATGGCTGCGCCGTGTCGGCCGCCGCGCCATCCAGCGCGGACAGATAGCTCGTGGTCACGGGGTAGGCCGGATTGGTCAGATCAACGAACGCAAGATCAGCGGTGTTGGCCAGTGCAGCTACCAAACTGTCGCTGCTCGGCACAAGGTCGATGCCCCATGGCGGCGCGGGGAGTGCGATGGATCCAGCGTAACTCATTGTCGCGACCGAGATGACCGCAACGGCCGCTTGAGTGCCCTGTGATACGTAGAGAAAGTTGCGCTTCGGATCGTAGACGAGATCATGGAAGGCGCCGTTCAACAACGCCGACATGACCGGATGATCGGTATACTGGCCGACACCAGCCACGGACAGCGTCGTGTCGTGTAGTGTGCCATCCGTCGAGCGAGCGAACGCCGCGAGCGTGGTCGCATTGCCTATCAGTGACGGCGGTGGCATCACCGCAAACTCGGCCGTCGCCGCAGTGCCGGTCGCAGCCACGGAGTCACGGGTGTTGACGTCACTGCCGAATTGCCACCCAATCCAAGAGAGTCCGGCGGCGTCCGTCGCATGCACAGACAGACTGTCCGTCAGGCCGGAGAAGAGGTACAACTGATTGTCTGAGCCCTGCGTGAAGGCGGCCGGCGTAGCCGGTTGAACGAACGCCACACTTAACGCAGGTGCCGGATTCGGCACCGGAGGAGGCGGCGGCCGTGTCACGATGGTCAGCCGGCCGACTGCCGAATCCTTCTCGACTGGGAGCACGACCGTCAGCGTCAATGTGCCCAGCGGAATCTGGGGCGACAGAAATAAAGAGCCCTCCACCTCCTCACCAGCCGACGGCACCTGCGCCGTGTCAGTCGATGGCGGGCCCCCGTTGAGCGACAGTCGCAGGTAGACCGGGTGACCCGGTACATCGCCACTGGCGAAGGCGATCGAGAAGGACACGGTGTCGCCCGGTGACGCAGTTCCTCCGAAATTCAGCGTGACACCGGTGTTCGCAGCTTGCGGCGGGGGGCCCATGTTGCCACCGCTGCCGCCACACCCGACGACGCACATAAGCGCGGCAGCGGTCAAACACGCATCGGCGTAGCGCCTTTGGTATTGGTTAGCCAGCCCTTGCATGGTCGCTCCATTCCAGTTTTCTCCGCGCAGCGATCGAACAAAGTGCGGAACGGCCCAGCTCGTCGCAAGAGGAGTATGGCTCCAAGGCCATAGCTCTATGAGATGCAGTCGTTGAAGCGCACCGACGGCGCACCGTGTACCGCCGGCTCTCATGGCGCCAGCCCCAAGATTCGAGCAGCGGTTCTCCCCATGCCGCCCATCAGGATCTCGTCGCGAACGCGACCACGAGCCGCAGGGCGCTGGGCTTTCTCGGGCACCGCGCCCTCGCGGCTCGAACTACGAAACAGCAAAGGACTGTCGTCGTTGCTCTCAGCCGATGAGTCGACGCTGCTGGCGGAGCCTGGCATCGGGCCCGCGCAACTCGCACGACTGCGAGCGGCAGGCGAGGCTCCGGGCGCGAGGCGACGATGTCCGAGACCGTGCCGTACGCGACCATCCGCCCGCGGCGGAGGACGAGGATCTGCGTGCACAGCTCCTCGACCAGATGCAAGAGGTGAGAGCGCTCGCCGATGTCTGCGTCAACCAAACCGGCATGGTGAATGGCGTAGTGGTGGCCGCCTATTTCTCGAACAATCGTGCGCCTGCGTCGTCCCGGCCAAACCCGTCACACGCCAGGTGATCTTGCGCACGCAGGACGCACTCGACGATGACCGCCGCCTGCTGCTGTCCGATTCGACGAACGCGGACAACTTCTGATTCAAAGGCGCGTTCGCATGGTAGCTCTTCGGCCAGACCGAACAACTGACGATCACCGCTGACGTCTCCTCTTTCGCCAAGCCCACGCTAACCTGGACCGTCAACGGCCACTCGGTCGTTCGGCCGACGATGTCTAGCCTCGTCGACTCCAATCCTCCACGATGAGTCCCGGCACGCGCTCGAACTCTCGCGTGTTGTTCGTCACCATGACCGCCCCCAGGCTCAGGGCCTGGGCGGCCAATAACGTGTCGATCGAGCCGATCCCGAGCCCGCGCGCCTCGAGGTCCGCCCGTACCGGCCCATACGCCGCCGCGGCCGAATCATCGAATGGCAGGATCTGAAGCGGCAACAGAAACTGATCCAGCCGCGCACGATTTCGCGCCGGCTCCCGACTCTTCGCCACGCCAACCTCCAACTCCGCGACCGTCAACGCCGCCACGGCCACATCTGTCACGGCGTGCCGCGTCAACCGCCGCAGGATGCGCTCCGCCCCCTCGCTCTTCCGAATGAGCGCGACGCAGGTGTTGGTATCAAGCAGGTACACGGCGCGGCGCTCGATTCAGTCAAACAAGCCGTCTAGGCCCGGGCGCCGCTGCTCGGCCGGCTGCGGCCGCTCTTTCATGAAGTCGTCGGAGAACCCGCCCAGGCTCTCCACCAACGGCGCCCACGCCTCCCCCTTCGGCAGCAGGATGACCGCGCCGCGCCACCGCTTCACGTACACGGAATCGCCGGTGAACCGATACGACGCCGGCAATCGCACCGCCTGGCTGCGACCATTCGTGAACACCTTCGCCTCACTAACGACCGCGGCCTCGTCCGACCGCCTGGCGGAACGCCCGCGCCGTGCGCCGGTTGATTTGGAAGACCGTCGAGCCATATTCCTCCCGAGCAACGATATATACCATGTGATATATACCACTCCATCGCTCGAGAATCAAGCCGAAGCACGCTTTGCGTTTGGTCGTGTATTCGGGCGCTCTCACCGAAGCATTGCCGTGCAACAGGACCGGCCCGCGCGCCGGCGACAGGCCGAACGGTCGTGACATTTCCTGATGGTCGCGTAGCAGTCACGTCGCCCACCTAGAACCACACTCGATCCCGCGCGAAGTCACATGATAGGCTGCCAGCCTTATAGTGCTGGACGGATCGCGCTGACGGACGAATTTGTTGGAGACAACAGCTATCAGGCGATGCTTAACGTCGTTGATATGAGTGAAACTCTCGGCGAGTACCAAGAGCGAATAACCGCGCTGTTACCGCCTGGCACGGACGTCGCCGCTGCTGATAACCAGGGAGTCGTGTTTCTCGCCGTTCAGCAAGCAGGGGCCTACGATTCGACACTTGATGTCCTGCTTGTGATGGTCAGTTCCGCTCTAGTCGACCTAGATCGTCGCTTACAGGATGCCGGCTTCTGGACTCAGGTTAAACGGACGCTCACCCGGCTTCCGAGCGGAACGAACTCACCAAATCTGCAGATCCAAGTTCGCTGAGTCGGGCGGACACCATGCTCGAACGCGCGTACAAGCCCGGCAAACTGAAGCGCCCTAAGGGTGGCCTATGGCATTCCTTTCGACGACGGTGGGCAACCAAACGGAAAGGACTTCCACTGACTGACGTCGCAGAGACCGGCGGATGGGACGACGTGCGAACGTTGCTCACTTGCTACCAGCTCGCCGACCCTGACACGATGCGTCGCGTCGCTGACTTCGTCGACTGAGCTGGCACGCATGGAAAGAAACAGACACAGTTTCGAAATAACAGACACACGAAGGCCGCGACGGTGAGAAGATCCACCTCCGCGGCCTTTGCTAACTACCTATCGATTTTGCATTTCTAGAAACGCGCCCGGAGAGACTCGAACTCCCAACCTTTTGATCCGTAGTCAAATGCTCTATCCAATTGAGCTACGGGCGCAATTGCGTACTAATGGGCGGTACAAGACTCGAACTTGTGACCTCCACGATGTCAACGTGGCGCTCTAACCAACTGAGCTAACCGCCCCTGGCGGCCCCGACAGTGGAGGCGAGGGGAATCGAACCCCTGACCTCTTGAATGCCATTCAAGCGCTCTCCCAACTGAGCTACGCCCCCTGTCCGAAAAATTTCAGGGCCGGAAAGGAACCTCTGAAATTAGAGGTGGGTATGTGCACTGTCAATTCGCGGGGTCTAGCGAAATTCTTCTCGGCCGATATCTTGCGGTGCTCCGACGGGGCCGCGGAGCTAGATGCCGCGGACCTGACGCTCATCGAATGACGCGCCAGCGGCGTTATACCGCAAGCCCATTTACCTCTGGCCACCAGGTATGATGCAGGTCGCACCCAATGACGAGACCCCGGCCGAGCCCCGGCCGCGTCGACGGCGGAGCGCTCCAGCGGGTATCGCCCCCAGCGAGCCCGAACGGGACATCCTCGATCAGTATCTCTATGAGGTCAGCACATACCCGCTGCTGAAAGGCACCGAGGAACTGGATCTCGCCCGAAAAATCCGGGCCGGTGACGGCGAGGCGCTTCAGGAGCTCGTGAAGCGCAACTTGCGATTCGTCATCTCGGTCGCCAAAAAGTACCAAAATCGCGGCCTGCCGCTCATCGATTTGATCGGCGAAGGTAACGTCGGGTTACTCACGGCGGCGAGAAAGTTCGACCCCGATCAAGGGGTCAAGTTCATCTCGTACGCCGTGTGGTGGATCCGACAGGCGATCTTGTCATCCCTCGCGCGACAGGGCCGCACGGTGCGCGTGCCGCTCAACCGGACCGCCGATCTCTCGCGCATCATTAAAGCGTCCGAGATCCTGCGCCAAAAGTTGCGCCGCGAGCCGAACCCCGAAGAGCTGTCGCAACTCACCGGGCTCTCGGTCGACGTGGTCCAATCGCTCGCCGCCCTGAATACCGGCGACGTGCGGCTCGATGCGCCCATGGATCCCGAAGGCGATCGGTCGCTGATCGAGCGCTTCGTCGCGGACGAAATGCCCGACGCCGAGGAAGAAGCGATGAATCGCTTCTTGAACGACGAGATCGAGCAGGCCTTGAGCACCTTGCCGCCTCGCGACGCAAAGGTGCTCCGGCTCTACTTCGGCCTCGAAGGCGGTCGCGAGCACACGCTCGAGGAGATCGGCTCGATGCTCGGCGTCACCCGCGAACGGGTGCGCCAGCTTCGCGACCGCGCGCTCAAGCGTCTGCGCGAAGGCGAAGTCGGGAGAGCCCTCGGTAGCTTCGCCGCCTAGATGATCTCGCTCCGCAACGTCTACAAGGCGTTCGGGTCGAAAAAAGTCCTCGCGGGCTTCTCGCTCGACGTCGAAGAAGGCGAGACCGTCGCCATCATCGGCTTCTCCGGCGCCGGCAAATCCGTCGCGATCAAGCACATCGTCGGGCTGCTCATGCCCGACAAGGGCGAAGTCATCGTCGACGGGCTCAACGTGCCGTCGTTGTCGCGCCAGGAGCTGTACCAGCTGCGCGCGCGCATCGGCTACGTCTTCCAGTTCGCGGCGCTGTTCGACTCGCTGACCATCGGCGAGAATGTCGCCATGGGACTCCGCAAACAAGAGGGCCTCACCGAGGCCGAGATCGACGAGCGCGTGCATGAAGCGCTGGAGCTCGTCGATCTGCCCGACGTCGCCGAACGGTCGCCGGCCGAGCTCTCGGGCGGCATGCGGAAGCGCGTGGGCATCGCGCGGGCGATCGCCCTTCGACCCAAGTACATTCTGTACGATGAGCCGACGACCGGGCTGGATCCGGTGACGAGCGCCGTCATCGACGACCTCATGGTCCGCATGGAGCGGCAGCTCGGCGTCACGGGCGTGGTCATCACGCACGATATGCGCAGCGCGTATACCGTGGCCAACCGCATCGCCATGCTGTACGAGGGGAAAGTGCGGCAATTCGGGACCGTCGACGAGATCAAGAATACGACCGACCCGGTCGTTCGCCAGTTCATCGAGGGCCGCGCCGAGCTCGCCACCGCCGGCGTTCACGCGTAAGTCGATGGCTCCCCGCGCACGGGCGAAGCAAGAGCGTTCGGCCGGCGGCGTGGTCTATCGTGTAGCCTCGGGTCAGCCGGTGTTCCTCCTGATCCGCGACTCCTACAAAAATTGGGGATTCCCCAAAGGGCACGTCGAGAAAGACGAAGCGCCCGATGCGGCCGCGCTGCGTGAGGTGTCCGAGGAGACCGGTCTCACGGAGCTCGACGTGCGGTCCGAGCTCGAGACGATCGACTGGTACTTCAAGGCGAACGGTCGCCTCGTGCACAAGACGTGCGCGTTCTACCTCATCGAGAGCCCGAGCGGTGAGACGTGCCCACAGCGCGCCGAGGGCATCACGGCGTGCCGTTGGCTGAGCTTCGACGACGCCGCGCGGCTCGTGTCGTACGCCAACGCGCGACGCGTGCTCGAGCAGGCGTACGAGAAGATCGTCGCGCCGCGTCGCTCCATTTCGGCGTGACCCGTTGTGAGTCCGTCCGGCGACGACCTGCCCTGCCTCGCGGTCTACGCGCCCCCGCCCCGCGAACGCGCGCGCTCCCTCGTGCGCTCAGCGTTCACGCGCCGCCGCGCGAAGGTCATCTTCGCGCGCACGGCCGCTGAGCTCAGCCAAGCCTTTCGCCACGATCTCATCGACGCCGTCCTGATCGACCTCGCCGGCCCGGCCCCGGACGACTCGTGGAAGGCAGCGGAGCTCGCGCGCGACTACCCGACCGCGGCTTTCTTCGCGGTAATGCCACTGCGCGCCGCCGATGCGCGCATGTTGGCGCGATGCGCCGAATTGGAATTTGCCGATGTCTTGATTGACGGCGTAGACGACGGCGTCGCCCGCGACCTCGTAACGCCGCACTGCTTTCGCGTCCGCTTCGCGGCCGCCCTGAGCGATCCGCCCGCCGCACTCCGCCTCACCTCACCACTGCAACAAAAAACCTGGCGCTGCATCGTTGCCCACGCGGGCCTCCCCGTCCGCACCGACACCGTCGCCGCATTCGTCGGCGTCACCCGCGAACACTTGAGCCGCGCCTTCGCCGCCGACCTCGCGCCAAACCTGAAGCGCGTCATCGATCTCGTCCGCCTGATCGCCGCCGCCGAGCT
>DASRDS010000306.1:0-12704 GCA_035652495.1 Gemmatimonadaceae bacterium | reverse complement strand
CAGCGTGATCTCCGGACTGGCCGCGTCCTGCAGCAGATGCCGTAACAACTCGCTCAGGTGCGTGAGCACACGGACGCCTTCCTCAGGCTCGCGAGCTCTGACCAGGCCGACGGCGGCGTTGAGCGCATTGAAGAGAAAGTGGGGATGCAGCTGCGCCCTGAGCGCACTGAGTTGCGCCTTTGCCAACTCCGCCGAGAGCGTCGAGGCGCGCTGAAAGTTGTCGAGCGCGTACCAGGCGACGATGACGACCCAGTAGAGGATGAAGGAGAAGGGAAACCAGTCGAAGAAGATGGGCGGGAAAGTGCGTTTGCCGCCGAAGGTCAAGGTCACCACCGCCGAGTGCAGAGCGATAGCGGCCAAGCAAGCGACCGCATGCACGCCGACCGCGAGCGGACGCACCGGCCGCCGCAACGGAAAGCGTTGCGCCAGCCACAAAATCGCCGGCGTCATGAGCGCCCACGCATACCATCCCGTCACATGGCGCACGATCGCCAGGCCGAGGGGCATCGACGCCCCCCGAATCCGATCCCAGACGTACGTCGACGAGAACTCGGCCAGTGCGGCCACCGACCACACGGCGAGAATCGTCAGCATGGACACGCGGCGCGTGCGCATCGTACCCGAACGATGACACGGATTTATCTCGGGCGCCACGCGTGATGCAGCCAATGACACTCACCGGCCCATTCACGGCGCTCAGCCAACTGTTAGCTGCATGAGGCCCCACCGGCGTGACGCGGTTTCCTACGTTGCCGCTCATGCTACTCCTTCTCATGGCGGTCTTGGATAGCCTCTCGACGGTGCGCATCCCGCGCGTGGATACGGCGATCACGGTCGATGGCTCGCTGTCCGCGCCCGTATGGCGGCAGGCGTCCGTCCTCAGGGGATTTTCGGAGTACAAGCCCGTGGACGGCATTCCCGCCGAAGACTCGACCCAGGTACTCGTGTGGTACTCGAAAGCATCGATCTACTTCGGCATTCGGGCGTTTGAGCCGCACGGTCCGGTGCACGCGACCCGCGCCAATCGCGACAAGATCGATGGCGATGATAACGTGCAGCTCATCCTGAGCCCGTTCGTTCACTCGCACCAGGCGCTGGTCTTCGCTGTTAACCCGTACGGAGTGCAGGAAGACGGCACGATCACCGAAGGGGTGGCGACGACGATTGGCGCCATCGGAGTCCCCAACGCGACCGGTCCCGATTCGGTCGACCTGAGTCCCGACTTCGTGTACGAGTCCAAGGGCCAGCTCACGGCGTTCGGCTATCAAATCGAGGTTCGGATCCCATTCCGAAGCATCAAGTTCCCGGCGAAATCGCCCCAGGATTGGGGCATCAACATCCTGCGCAAGGTCCAACACTCGGGGCACAGCGATACCTGGTACCCCACGAAGCTGGCGACTGCCTCATACCTCGACCAGGCCGGCACGCTCGCGGGACTCCACGATCTGGATGCGGGACTCGTGTTGGACCTCAATCCGATCATCACGGAGAAGGTCGTTGGCAACCCGACCGGTAGGCGTTGGAACTACGATGCCGCGCGTCCGGAATTCGGAGGCAATATCCGCTGGGGGATCACGCCGAATCTCCTCTTCAACGGGACCTATCGTCCGGACTTCGCCGAGGTCGAATCGGACGCCACGCAACTCATCCTCGACCCGCGCATCGGTCTCCAGTATCCCGAGAAGCGTCCATTCTTCCTCGACGGGCTGGAGCAGTTCAATACGCCGAACAATCTCATTTACACCCGACAGATCGAAGCCCCGGTCGCGGCGTCGAAGCTCACCGGCAAAGTTGGCAATATCTCGCTCGCCTACTTGGGCGCCATCGACGAGGAGGACCAGCACGGGCTCGATGGCGGCCACCCGGCCATCAACGTCCTGCGTCTGCGCGACGACTTCGCCCAGGGCTCGCAAATCGGCGCGGTGATCACGGACAAGGAAGCCAGCGGCAGCTTCAACCGACTCGTCGGCGCCGACTCCCGTATCACCGTCGGCGGTATCTACACGGTCAACCTGCAAGCAGCCACCAGCATGACGCGCGATGCCGGCGCGAATACCGCCGGTCCGCTCTGGGAGACGGACTTCACACGCACGGGCCGGTCGTGGTACTTCAGGTATCGCCTGAAAGGCATCGATCCCCAGTTCGATGCCGCCAGCGGCTTCATCGCGCGTGGGAACGTGGTCGAAGCGACGTACGACGACCGATACACCTTCTACGTGAAGCACTCAGTGCTGGAGACATTCGGTATCGGTTTTACGGGCTACGACAATTGGGTGTACCGAACCTTCACGGCCCTCCACGCGCCCGCCGAACGCGAGTACGAGCCGTACGTCGTCGCGACGCTTCACGGGGGTTGGCAAATCCTCTACATGCAGGCGCTCGGCGGATACAACTACGATCCGTCGATCTATCGCAACTATTACCTCGGGCACATCGGGGCGCACGACACGATCTTCACGCACTATCCGAGCGCGCCCCCGATCTGGGACATCGATTACATCCTGCAGGTCACGACGCCGACCTTCGCGCACTTCGACCTGTCCCTGCTCCAGTTTTACGGCAACGACTTCAATTACTTCGAGTGGTCGCCGGCCTATTTCTGGTGGACCTCGATGACGCTCAACTACCGGCCGACCTCGAAGTTGCGCGCGCAGCTCATGTACAACGCGCAGGTCTACTGGCGGCGCGATGATCGCTCGCTGGTCGGCAAGACGCTGATTCCGCGCCTCGAGATCGAATACCAGGTGTCGCGGCCGATCTTCTTGCGACTGGTTGGACAGTATGACGGGTCCTACCAGAACACGCTGCGAGACGACTCGCGCTCAGAGCTCCCGATCTACTTCGCCAATTCCAACGGGACGTACTCGCCAGCCGCGTCATTCCAGCACAATCAATTCCAACTCTCGGCGCTCTTTGCCTATCAGCCGATTCCGGGAACCGTCGCATTCATTGGATACGGCAACACGCTGACCGAGCCGAACGGATTCCAGTTCAATCCACTCCGACGCATCGCCGACAACGTCTTCGTGAAATTCAGTTATCTATTTCGCATGTGAGCGTTTGGCCTTCTCCGCCACGAGCGCGAGCGTTGGGCGACCGACGAAGCCGTCGGCGGGAGGATCCTGGTTGGCCAATATCACGACAGTATAAGGCGAACCGAGCACGAGATAGAGGTGCGTGCTGACCCCGGGGAATCCGCCGCCGTGGCCGACGACCGTTCGCCCATACACGTCGCTGATCTCCATCGCGTATCCATATTGGTCGCCCGTCGGCGTCGCGCTCCGCGGCTTCGTCAGCTCGTCGAACGTCCGAGAGCGAACCAAGCGTCCGCCGCGCAGCGCGGAGGCGAATCGTATCAGGTCATCCGCGGTCGAGATCGCGCCGCCCGCCGGACTCCCTACGTCCGCGAGCGCCTCGTGCCAGTCGGTCGAGGGTCCCTGCGGCGAAAACTTCGTGTACGGCGTCACCAGCGTGGGCGATGTGTGCGGCCGGTTGTTCGGGTCGCTGTTCGTCATGCCAGCCGGCGCGAAGATATGCGCTCGGAGGTAACCGGGATAATCCTGACCCGACACCTGTTCGACGATGGCGCCGGCCAGCGCGAGCCCGGCGTTGCTATACTGCCATTGCGCCCCCGGCGGAAAGGCCGGCGCATCCTGGTCGTAGAGCGGCATGAACTCGGCCGCGCGCGCGACGCCCTTGGTCATCATGTCTGGCGTGCGTTTTCCCAGGAAATCGCCCATCCCCGCGGTGTGCGAGAGGAGCATCCCGACCGTCGCCTGATCGCGCACGGCCGCGTTGGGGTAATCCGGGAAGAATTTCCCGATGTGATCGTCGAACGACATCTTGCCCTGATCGACGAGCTGCCCGATCGCCGCGGCCGTGAACATCTTGCCCATCGACCCGAGCGTGAACTGCGTGGCGCCGGTGATCGGTGTTTTCTGCCCGCGGTTCGCGTAACCAGCGGTGGCGCGTACGATCACGTGCGTATCCCGCGCCACTGTCACGATCCCGGAGAACATCCCAGCCTCGCCGAGCCGAGTCACCAGACGACGGACCTCGGCCGCGAGCGCCGCGTCGCTCAAATCGGCTGGCAGCGCCGATTCCACCGGCGTCCCCGGATTCGTGAAGTCCCCTTCCAGCTTTCCGGCGTCGTTCGCGACCAGAATCAACGACACCCACGCGCCGGATTTCTCCCCGACCATCAGGAGTCGGAGCGTATCGCGGACGGACCGTGTGGTGTCGGCGACCCGAAAGCCGCCGTTCGCCGAGCAGAGCGCGAACTGGAAATCAGCGCGTCGGGCCGCCGGGAGACGACGCGCGGCCTGGTCCGATAGATGCGCCGTCTGCCACGCCAGCATCTGGTCATGGTTGGGCTGGTGGCACAAGCGCAGCCACTCGGTCGCGAGTGGCTGCGCGGGCGACTGAGCCTGAGCCGCGCCTACCGCACAGGCGCAGGCGAGGGCATAACGGATACCCCGCCCACATACTTGGCGTAGGTGGCCTCGACGATCGCCAGATTGGACACGCCTTTGCGCCAGACCCATGCGCCGAAGAGTGCCACCGGAATCCCGATGACCGCCAGTACGATCGTCAGCGAGCTCAATGCTCCGACGACGAGAAGCAGGAGTCCCGTGCCCCGTTGTTGCCGAAACGGCGCGGCGAACTCATTCTTGGCCGCGAGCAACACGTCCGGATCGGTCGACTGCGTTGCCTTGAGCTTGCCGGTGACTTCCTGCGGGGTCGTCGTCCCCGACACGAATTGAATGAAGTCGTTTGCCATGCCCCTCAATGCGTGAAGGCATGGGAAAAACCGTCAGGGCGTGAGATCCGGCTGATAGTTGGTCACGAACTCGATGAATCGGGAAACATCAGTAATATCCTTTCCAACGAACCGGATCGTGTGCGATGAGACGCGCTGGACACCCGGAAGATAGGTCAGCAGTTCGGCGGGCCGATAATTCTTGAAGCTGAGATCCAGACGGACCGGTGTCGCGAGCACGTAGGGCTTGATGCTCGCGCGTTTCTTCACGCCATCGCGCACCGTGCTCCGGATCAGCGCCTGCGCCGCCGTGGGGGTCATGGTCGCGGCGGCGTGAAAGCTGATGGCGCGTTTCACGACGGCGCCCTCGATGCCGCTGATCATCTGCTGCGTCTCGTGCACGGCGATATCGTCGCCGGAGATCGCGACCACCGGTACGCCGAATCGTCCAGCGATCGCGGCATTCAAGCCGGACTCGGGGATGGGGACGCCGTTCAGTTCCACGCTCGTGAAGTTGGCGCTCGAGAACGTGTGCGCCCGCACACCGGCCGGGCTCGTGGTCGACGCATGATATCCGATGAACACCGCGGCCGAGAACGAGGAGTCGATGCCCTCCATCATCGTGAGGGGCCGCGGCCACGAGCGCACCAACGTCACATCGCTCGGCAACTGCTCGATCAGCAGATTTTCGCCATTGCCATGCGAGTCACTGACCACGATGGCCGTGGCCCCCGCATCGCGTGCCCCTTGGATCGCCGCGTTCGTCTCGGCGGTCATGAATCCCCGGAATCGCTCATACTCGAACCCGGTCGGCAGGAGTTGGTCGGCGGTGACCACGCCGGCGATGCCTTCCATGTCGACGGAGATGTACACCTTGAGCGGCTGCTGCGCCGCGGCGACGCCGGTGGCGAGACAGGCGGCTAGACAGGCGGCGATGGCACTATAGAAGAGGCGCATCGGCCCAATGTATTATTGACATCATCAATCCGTTACCCCGAGTTCGGTCGATCTGCTTACGCCTGCCCGAGGCGCACGAAGTCAAAGCCTGGGGTGAACCGACGTTTCGCGTGCGCAACAAAATTTTCGCGATGTATGCGCACGCGGAGAATCACCACGGTCGCGGATGTCCGGCGATCTGGTGCAAGGCCACGCCCTTCGACCAGGACCAACTGATCCAAGCGAATCCGAAGCGATTCTTCAGCCCACCGTATGTCGGACCCAAAGGGTGGGTTGGCATACGGCTCAACGGCCGCCCGAATTGGACGGTGATCGCGGAACTCATTGAGACGGCGTATCGGATGACCGCACCCAAACGACTATGGAAGTAGCCGCCGCCGCGCCGGCGGCGCACGTGCGGTGGCGGGTCGCCGCCCTGTGCAGCATCGTGCTGTTCCTCGAAGGCTACGACCTGGCGTCGATAGGCTACGCGATCCCGTCGCTGGTCGATGCGTGGCATTTGTCGCCGGCCGCGTTCACGCCGGTCCTGACCGCGGCCAACATTGGCCTGATGATCGGATCGTTCGCCGCCGGGCTGCCCGGCGATCGCGCGGGGCGCAAGCCCGTTCTCCTGGGTGCGGTGCTGGCGTTCGGCGTGTTCTCGCTGCTGTCCGCGTTCGTCCACACGCGATCGGAGTTCGCGGTAGCCCGGTTTCTCACGGGGCTGGGACTCGGCGCGGGCCTGCCGATCACCGTCGCCCTCGCGACCGACTTCGCATCCGAGAAGTATCGCGGTCGTCTCGTGACGCTCATCTTAGCCGGACCGCCGGTCGGTTTCGTGATCGGCGGCGTGATCGCGAGCCGGCTCGTCGTCGCGTTCGGCTGGCCGGCCATCTTCGTCGCGGGCGGCGTGCTGCCGCTCGCGATCATCCCACTGCTCGCGCTATGGCTCCCGGAGTCCGTCGCGCTGCGCCGGGCATCGCGTGAGGCGAGTCCGGTGTCGGCGTTGTTTCGCGATGACCTGGCGCCAACGACGCTGCTCCTCTGGGTGATCACGCTGCTCAACTACCTGGGACTCTACTTCATCCTGTTGTGGACGCCCGCCATTCTGCACTCGACCGGCGTGACACCGGCGCAAGCGATCCTGGTCACGACGGTTTATAGTTTGGGTCTCGTTGCCAGCCCACTGGTCACGAGCTCCCTCATCGGCCGGTTCGAGATCGAACGCATCTTGGTCGCCTTGCTGTCCTTCGGCGCCCTGTGTGCGCTCGCCATCGGATTCGCCGACCCTCGATTCGCGCTACTCGTTCTGCTGCTCGGCGGCGTTGGCCTCGGCGCCGGCTGTCAGTCCGGCATCAACGCATTGTCTGGCGCGGCCTATCCTCCACCCATTCGCTCGACCGGCGCCGGTTGGGCCATGGGCATCGGACGCATCGGCACCATCGCCGGCCCGCTCCTCGGCGGTCTTTTGATTCAACTCGGCCTCACCCCGCGCACCATCTTCTCCGTCGCCAGCATTCCCGCGCTTGGCGCGGCGATGCTCTTGCTGTTCCTAGAATGGATCAATCGAACGGATACGAGGCAGTCGCGGCGCGGTTCATAGCCTTCCGTTCGAGGACGAGGGCGGGAATTACTATTTCGATGTCCGGCGGTAGATTGGGAGCCATGCGTTCTCCCCGACTCTCCATCTCCAGCATTGCCCTCGGCGGCCTCTTCGTCATTCCGCCGACGCCTCCTCATCGCGACCTCACGATGTCGGACTACGACCGTGCGGCGAAGATGCTGGCGGCGAACACCGACTCCTTGATGATCGGCGGTCGGGTGCGTGCCACCTGGCTCACGGACGACCGGTTCTATTACCGGACGTCGACCGCGGATGGCTTCGAGTGGGTACTCGTGGATCCCGCCCATCGGACGCAGAAGCCGTTATTCGATGCGCCGGCGGTCGCCAGTGCGCTGGCGCGCGCCGGCGCGGGCACGTTCGATGCCAAACGCATTCCCGCGACGCGCGCGCAGCTGGCGATCGCCGGCACCGAGGTGGTCCTCGAGATCAAGGATCACCTCTGGCGCTGTGACGTCGCGGGGCACGCCTGTCTGGCGGATACCGCGAAGACGCGGCCGGTCCCCGAGGTGCTGTCGCCGGACGGCAAGCGCGCGGTGTTCATTCGAAATTGGAACCTCTGGGCGCGCGACGTCGCCACCAATCAGGAAACCCAACTCACGACCGACGGCTCGGAGAACTTCGGGTACGCCACCGACAACGCCGGATGGGTACACAGCGACCGTCCCATCGTGCTCTGGTCGCCGGACTCGAGGAAGATCGCGACGCAGCAGCAGGACGAGCGTCACGTCGGCGACATGTATCTGGTGGAGACACGCGTTGGCCATCCCAAGCTGCAAGCGTGGAAGTACCCGCTGCCCGGCGACAGCGTCGTGGCCATGATCTCCCGCGTGATCATCGACGTCGATCGCGGCACCGTGGTTCGTCTGCAAACGCCCCCCGATTACCATCGCGCGATGCTGGGCGACAATCTGAGCATGGCCGATCTGATCTGGAGTCCCGACGGCGCGCGACTCGCCTACGTCAGCACCGACCGCGATCACAAGTCCGCGACGGTGAAGATCGCCGATGCGACAACGGGAGCGGTCCGTACGCTCTTTGACGAGCACGCGTCGACGCAGTTCGAGTCGGTGGCGGGTTGGCGCATTCTCTGGCCCGAGAAGACGCTCATCTGGTCGTCGGAGCGGAGTGACTGGTCGGAGCTCTACGCCTACAATCTCGAAACCGGCGCGCTGCTCCATCCGATCACCACCGGCGACGGCCCCGTCACGGGCATCCCGCACGCTGACGAAAAGCATCGCACACTGCTCGTCGAGGCCCGCGGCCGCGAAGCAAACGAAGACCCGTACTTCCGTCACTACTACAGCGTCGATGTGGACGGACATCACTGGACCGCGCTCACGCCGGAAAGCGGCGACCACAGCATCCAGGTCGCGCCCGACGGACAGTATTTCATCGACAGCTATTCCTCGCCGACGACGCCGCCTATTGTCGTCCTCCGCGAGGCGCGCACCGGCCGCGTCGTCATGCCGATCACCCGCGGCGATATCACACGCCTGATCGCCACGGGCTGGAAGCCGCCCATGCCGATCGTGACCACGGCACATGACGGCCACACCAAGCTCTACGGGCTTCTCTACCGTCCGACGAACTTCGACTCGACGCAGCATTATCCGATCATCAACAACGTGTACCCCGGCCCGCAGGGAGGCAGCGTCGGATCGCGCAGTTTCGTCACCGCCCACGGCGACTGTCAAGCGCTCGCCGAGCTGGGGTTTGTGGTCGTGCAGATCGACGGCATGGGCAACCCGTTTCGGTCGAAACGCTTCCACGACGCGTACTACGGCGCCATGGGTCGCGACAATACGCTGCCCGATCAGGTGGCCAGCATGCGCGAGCTCGCCACCCGCTACGCATGGATCGATACCACGCGCGTTGGCGTCTGGGGCCACTCGGGCGGCGGGTTCGCGACGGCCGATGCCATGTTCCGCTATCCGGACTTCTTCAAGGTCGGCATATCCGAATCCGGCAATCATGACCAGCGCGAATACGAGGACGACTGGGGCGAGCGCTATCAGGGCTTGTTGACGACGACGGGCAAGTCGGACAACTACGATCCAGAAGCGAACCAGACGCTCGCCCAGAATCTCAAGGGCCACCTGCTGCTGGCGCACGGCTCGCTCGACGACAACGTACCGCCGTACAACACGATGCTCGTCGCCCGCGCGCTGATCGAGGCGAACAAGGAGTTCGATGAGCTCATCATCCCCAACGTCCACCACGGCTACGCCTCGGCCTCGCTCTACATGATGCGCCGGCGTTGGGACTACTTCGTTCGCTACCTCTTGAACGCCGAGCCGCCAAAAGACTACCGCATTGCCGCCGGCTCATGACAGCGGGCTAAAGCCGACGATGGGCGTGCTGGCCGCGTCGGCGATCGTCGCGGGCATCATTCTCGGCACATCGATCTTCGTTCAACCGTCGGAAATCAGCCGGCTCGTGCCCAACGTGCCGGCGATGATGGGCGTGTGGCTGTTCGCGGGCTTGTTGACCTTATGCGGCGCGATGGCCTGCGCGGAGCTGGCGTCGGCGTTCCCGGAGACGGGCGGCGTGTACGTGTTCCTTCGCGAGGGAATCTCGCCGTTGGCCGGGTTCCTGTGGGGTTGGGCGATGTTCTGGATCATGCACTCCGGCATCATCGCCGCCATCGCGATGATCGTGGCGCGATACGTCGGCTACTTCACGCCGCTCGGCGACCGTGGCATTCAGGGCGTCGCGATCGGCGTGATTCTCGTGCTGTCCTGCGTGAACTACTTCGGCGTGAGGCAGGGAAGCGCCGTGCAGACGACGCTCACATCGGCCAAAGTACTCGCGCTCGCGCTGATTTTCGTCCTGGTGTTCACGGTCGCCGGCGGCGGTCACGTCGCGACCGTGACCGCGACGCACGAACCGCTGCCCGGACCGCGCACGTTCCTGCTCGCTACGATCGCGGGGTTGTTTGCGTTTGGCGGATGGCACATGGTGACCTACGCCGCGGGCGAGACGCGCACGGCTGGTCGGACGATCCCTCGTGCGCTTTTCGTCGGCACCCTGGTCGTGACAGTGTGTTACATCGGCTTGAATGCCGCCTATCTTCGCGTGCTGCCACTCCAGCAGATGATCACTTCGCAGCGCGTCGCGGCCGATGCGGCCAACGCGCTCGTGGGCAGCTGGGGCGCGGGGCTCGTCTCGGCGTTGGTGATTCTGTCCGGCGCGAGCGCCGTGAACGGCGTCATCCTGAGCGGCCCGCGCGTGTACTTCGCGATGGCCCAGGACGGGCGCGCATTCCGATGGCTCGCCGCGATTCATCCGCGGTTTCGGACGCCGCACGTTGCCATATTCGCGCAGGCGATCTGGGCCAGCGTGCTGGTGGCGACCGGATCGTACCGAGCCCTGTTCACCCGCGTGGTCTTTACCGAGTGGATATTCTTTGCCCTCATGGTCGTCGGCATCTTTCGGCTCCGGCGGCGCCCTGGCTACGCGCCGGCCTATCGCGTTTGGGGATATCCGATCGTTCCGGCGCTCTTCATCGCGGCGTGCGCGGCGATCGTGTGCAACCAGATCGTGGCCGCGCCACGTGAGAGCGCGGTCGGTCTCCTTTTCGTGGTCACCGGCTGGCCCATCTACTATCTCTTTCGCGCATGACCATCATCGACGTTCATAACCACTACTATCCTCCGGCGTACATCGACGCGTTGCAAGCCGGGCCGAGCCATGTGAAGGTGACCGTCGATGCGGATGGAAATCCGTGCCTCCATTATCCGGGCGACTATAACGTCGCGGTTCGCGGGCATCGGGACATCGATTACCGGGACGGCGTGCTGCGACAGCTCGGCGTGGACACGCAGGTGATCTCGCTGACGACGCCGGGAACGCACGTCGAGTCGCTGGCGACGGCCTCGCGGCTGGCGACCCTCGTGAACGATGCCTTTGCGCGGGCCGTGAGCGACAAGAACGGTCGCTTCGTTGCTTATGCGACGCTGCCGCTGAATGACCCGGCGGCCTCCGTCCGCGAACTCGAGCGCGCAAGCCGTCAGCTCCGCATGCCCGGGGCGATGCTGTTCAGCAATGTGAATGGTGTGGCGTTGGCGGACGAGCGATTCTGGCCCCTGTACGAAGCGGCCGATTCGCTGGGCGCAGTGCTCCACATTCATCCCACCGATCCGGTGGGCGTGGAGGCCATGACGGACTACTGGCTCATGCCGCTCGTCGGATTCTTGATGGACACGACGCTCGCGGCGGCGAAACTCGTGTTCGCCGGCATCCCGGAACGATTTCCACGCATTCGTTGGGTGTTGAGCCATCTGGGCGGCGCGATACCGTATCTGGCCGAGCGGCTGGACCGCGGCTTCCACGCATTTCGCGAGTGCCGCGCGCATATCGATCGGCCGCCGAGCGAATATCTCAAGCAGTTCTACTACGATACCGTGAACTTCGATCGCGACGCACTGGAGCTGGCCATAGCGTTCGCCGGCGTCGATCACATCCTGGCCGGCAGCGATTACCCCCACCAGATCGGCAGCATCCCATCGATGCTGGACTCGCTGCGCGGGCTCCGATTGTCGGAGGCCGACCGTGCGAAAATCCTCAGCGGGAACGCGGCGCGACTGTACGATCTCGGGAGACGATGAGCCCGATGTGACGGCCGTGTCAAATGGCCTGATCGGCGGGTCGTGATTTGGCACTGCCGGCGACGATTTTGCTCCTCTATGCTTTGTTTGATCGTCACCTCTCCCCCGATTTTGCCCCGATGCCGACCTCTACACTGATCGATACACTCGATGGCCCGAGCTTCCGCGCTGGCGACGATGGGTACGACGCCGAGCGTCGTGGATTCCAGTTGGCGGGGACGATCAACCCATCGCTGATCGTTGGTGCCACGACGCCGGAGGACATATCGACGGCGGTCGGTTACGCGGCCGCGAACGATATGCCGGTCACCGTGCAAGCGACGGGTCATGGATTCTCCGTGTCGGTCGACACCGGCGTCCTGATCGCGACCAAGCGCTTGAACGGCGTGCGCGCGGATGCCACCAAGCGTACCGCTTGGGTCGAGGCCGGCGCGCGCATGAGCGATGTCGTGGACGCCGTCGCACCGTTGGGGCTGGCGCCGGTGGGCGGTAGCGCCCCGTCGGTTGGCGCGGTCGCGTACACGCTCGGTGGTGGCATTAGTGTCATGGGCCGCACGTTCGGTTACGCCGCGGACTATGTCCGGACGATCGACATCGTCAATGCGGATGGTCAGCCGGTCCGCGTGACCCGCCGCGATCATCCGGACCTCTTCTGGGCATTGCGCGGCGGCCGCACGAACTTCGGCGTGGCGACGGCGATCGAAATCGACCTCGTTCCGGTCCGGACGCTCTATGGCGGATCGCTGTTTTTCGATGCGCCTCTGATCGAGCCCGCGCT
>DASRDS010000305.1:0-5096 GCA_035652495.1 Gemmatimonadaceae bacterium | reverse complement strand
GGCCTTACGCGACCGCGGTCACACGATCGTGCCCGTCGGTCCGTCGATGGGATGCGGCTGGTTGGCCGGTCAGTTCCGCGAGCAGGGATTCGACCCGCAGACGTTCACGCTGCGACGCCCGCTCGACTGGCAATGCTTGCGCGGCATGATCGACGTGTTGCGCCGTCATCGCGTCGATCTCGTGCACAGTCACGAGTTCACGATGGCCGTGTACGGGACCGCCGCCGCGCGCTGGCTGGGCATCCCGCACATCATCACGATGCACGGCAGCCAGTACGTGACGTCGAAGTGGCGGCGGCAGGTGCTGCTCCGGTGGGCCTTTAAGACGAGCGCGGCGACGGTCGTCGTCTCTCGGGACACGAAACGCCATCTGGAAAAGGAGCTTGGCCTGAGCGAGACCGCGCTTCGGGTGATCCTGAATGGCGTCCCCGTGCGATCCGGCAGTCGCTCGGCCGTGCGCACCGAGCTCGGAGTCGCGGATGATCAGCTGATGTTGCTGGCCGTGGGCAGTCTCGTGCCGCGCAAAGGCCACGCGGTGTTGATCGAGGCGCTGTCGACTATCGGATCCGGGAAGTGGGTGCTTGCCGTTGCCGGGGGCGGGGCCGAGAAGGAACGGCTCGAGGCACTCGCGGCCTCGAAAGGTCTGACCGCGCAGGTGAAGATTCTCGGCCACCGTGAGGACATCCCCGACCTGTTGGCGGCCACCGACGTTTTCGTCATGCCCTCCCTGTGGGAGGGGCTGCCGCTCGCGCTCCTCGAGGCGATGTTGGCGGGCAAGCCGGTGATTGCCTCGCGCACATCGGGAATCCCGGAGGCGGTGAACGACGGCGTCGACGGTCTCTTAACTCCTCCAGGCGATGTGGCCGAGTTGGCGAAGGCGCTCCGTCGAGTGATCGAGGATCCCGCCCGGCGGGCTCAACTCGGCGCCGCGGCCCGAGCACGGGCGACGGCCGAGTTTACGCTCGATGCGATGGCGGACGGCTACGAGCGCGTGTTTCGCGAAGTATCAGGTCGCTCGAACGGCCGGCCATAGTCGTTCCCGTACCTGCGCGGTGAGCGATACGGGCAATTCGATCAACGCCCGCTTGTCGCCCGTGCTCAGGATCGGCAGCCACCACAGGAGTGCGAGGAAGATCGTGAACTCGACGACGCGCTCCGCCACCGACTGCGCGAGCGAATGCGCGGGGATGAAGACGCTGATGACAACGATCACGACCGAGAGCGCGACGAGCCGCACGACGGGCGTCCAATTGTAGTGGATGGGCCAGAGGCGTTGCGAGAACCGGTACGTGCAGGCATACCGGACCGCATACGCAATCGCGGTCGCGATGGCGGCGCCCCAGCCGGCGTACCGCGGGATGAGGATCGCGTACGCGATGGCCACGACCCCGGCGGAGATCCAGTTCGCGATAGCGATCCACTTCGTTTGCTCGCTCACGCCGATCCCAACGTCCTGCGCCGACGTCCAGGCCTGAAAGACGATCGCGATCAGCAGGACCGGAACGAAGCGCGCCGCGGGATAAAATGGCGGGGTCGCCATGATCCGCAGCACGCTCTCCACGAACAGTGACATGCCGACTGCCATGGTCAGCAGCATGACATTCTGATAGACGAAGACGCGTGCGTAGATGGCGTGGCGATCGTCCCGGCGCGCGATCTCGAATTTCTTCGGCTCCCAGACCAGATCGAATGGTGCCTGGGCGAGCGTCGCGAGCAGGAACGCAAACGAGTACGCCATGGTGTAGAGGCCGACCGAGGTCAGGTTCGACACCACGCGCAGGAACGGCCGATCGCCATAGGTCAGGATGAACGTCGCGAACTGCGTGATGATGAGCGGCACGCCGTACCGGTAGAGATCCTTCGCGACGCTCTTGTCGTACCCGAAGCCAACCTCGCGCAGCACCATGATCGACATCACGCCGCCGATGATGACATTCGCGATCAGGGTACTCAGGAAGATCGCGGCGGGTCCCAGATGGAAGTACACGAGAAAAAGGGCGTTCATCCCGACCTGCATCGGCAGGCGGGCGAGATTGATTTTCACCAGGGTCGTGAACCGACCGGTCAGTCGCAAGAAGACCGGCGGCACGAAGTAGAGCGCCACGACCGCGAGGTTCGCCGCCGCGAGGTGCACGAGGCCCGTGTACTTGATGTCGCCGATGACGTACTTGGCCAGCGGCGCCGCGCCAAAGTAGGCGACGACCGCCGCGCAGGCATACCCTGCGTAGATGGTGAGCACCGCGGTCGAGACCACGCGCCGCCGCATGCTCTGGTCATCGGTCTTGTAGTAGAAGCGGAACACGCCGCCGAGGAGGCGCGATCCCGCGACGATCTGCAGGACGTCGAGGCTGTTCTCGATCAGCTCGATGACGCCGTAATCGGCCGGTGTGAGATACCGGGCGTACAGCGGCAGCATGAAGAACGACACGCCCTTGCTGAGCAGCGTGAGCAAGGCAAAGAGCGCGGCATACCCGCCCAGCGCCTGCAAGCGGAGCGGGACGGCCTCCTTTGGCGCGGGAGGCGCCGGGACCTCACCTGGCGGAAGTGGCGGCTCGTCCGGAAGGAGCGGGTCTTCCGCCGCGTATGGATTCGTCACCGGCTGTCCGCCGCGCGCATCCGCGACCAGAGCGGCGCGAGCGGCAGCAGTGGCAGCAGCGGCAGCGCGGCGAGGTGTTTGAGCGCGTTCAACTTGGATCCAGGCATCTGCATCGCTTCGACATACGCGTCCACCGCTGGTCTGGCCTCACGGCGCCAGAAATGATGGTGGCCAAGGGACAGCCACGCACGGCCCAACCGGCGCAGAATCGCGTCGCGTTGGCTCGCATCGCGAACTTCGCGCGCGACGCGTGACAACGCATCGATATCCGGCTTGAGCTTTTCCTCCGGCCGGCGATAACTATTGCTCAAGTGGCGCCGCACTTCCACGAGCGGCTCTTCAAGGAAGGCCGCTCGCGCCACGGAGTAAATTCGCAGCATGTAACAGTAGTCCTGACTCAACCGCATATCTTCCGGAAATTCGATGCCACGCGTAAGGTCGGCCCGAATGAGCGCCGTCTGTATCCACGCGGGGAACTGACGTGTAGCGACCAGGCTGACGAGCGCGTCGGCCTCGATCACCCGCGCATGACCCGCCTTGCTCTCGCGCAACGGAAGATCGAAGAGCTCCGGAATGATGTCGAATTGCGTGTTCGGATGTCGGCCGTTCTCGTCGAAGCGCACGAAGTTGGTGAACACGAAACCCACGTCGGGTTCGCTACAAAGCACATCAATCTGGGCCTTGAGCTTCCCCGGGCACCAGCGGTCATCCGCATCGAGGTATCCGATAAACCGGCCTCGGGCGACGCGGAGTCCGTGATTTCGGGCGGCCCCCACGCCGACTTTACCGAGAAATTCGGTCCGGAGACGCGGGTCGGTAATGCGCGCCAGCTCCTCACGCGTGTTGTCGGTCGACGCATCATCGACCACGATGACCTCGATGTCATCGATACCTTGCGTGAGGATGCTCATCACCGCTTCGGTGATGTACTGACCGAAGTTGTGACTCGCGATGATGACGCTAACGAGCATGGGTCAGTGGCTCGAGGTGTGTGACCTGCACACCGCGAAAATGCGCGGGAGGGCTCACAACGTAATGACGATGCACGAACCCGTCGATCACGTTGACACTGGATTGCAGCGCGGGAATGAGCCGGTTCGCCTGGACGAGCCAGACCCCCGCCGCCGCCGGAATCGTCGCGAAGCGCGCCGCGATCGCGGTGGTGTCCCGCGTCGCGTACTGGCTCGGGGCGTAGTGGTCCAGGTCCGGGTCGACGGGCAGGCCCGCCACGGGTGCCCCGGGGCCGAGATAGTATTGGAGGGGCAGCACGCGATCGGGGTCGAAGACCAGGATGCGGTCACCGGGCTGCATGTGCTTGACCAGATAGTCGGCGACCGGCTGCCAGTCTTCGGGGTATTGCGGATCGATCTCGAAGCTGACGACGAACGCGAGGAGGAGCGCGACCAGTCCTGTTCCGGCGACCGCGCGCGGTATCCCGGGTCGGGTCATCCCAATCCAGAGGCTGAAGAGCGTCAGCGTCGGTGGGAGGAGCAGTACCAGGTGCCGGTGCCGCATGGGTATGCGGTGCAGGTACATGAGGGCGATCAGCACGAGCAGCGGGATGGCCACCGTGGGAATGAGCGCCATTTCCGCCGTGTGCTCGGTGGTGCTCGTTCGGCCGGGGAACGCGAGGCGCATGGCCGGCGCCAACGCGATGATGGCCCACAGGATGACCACCGCATGCGGAAAGCCCAGCCCCTTGGTATCCGTCAGGAGGGCTTTGAGCGGCTGCTGCGCGAGCGTGAATACGGGATTGGACACCACCGTCGTCTGGTCGCTGACGGGGACCTCCACCGGGTGCGTCGATCCCTGGGCGAGGATCGTCGGAATCCAGGGCACGATGCCGATCACGACGACGGCGAGCGCGCCGGTGAGCCGGCGTATCTGTCTGCCGGTCAAGAGTGCGCCCACCCACTGGCCCGCGAGCAGGAACGCGTTGTAGTAAAACGTGAAGACGGCGAGGTACGCGAACACGGCGTAGATCACCGTTGCCCGCCGCAGACTCTCGGTCGGTCCGAGGATGATTCGCAGGTACCAGTACAGCGAGATGGTGCCGAGGAGCAGCGATAGCGCGTAGGTTCGTGTTTCGTCGGCGGCCCAGATGATACCGGGTGTCACCGCGGCCAGGACGGCCGGGGTCAGCCATCCGCGGACCTCGATCAGCCGGCCGATCGCCGCCAGCGTCGACAGTGTGCCGAGGATGCAGATCAGCGACAGCAGCCGCGCGAAGATGACTCCGCCGTGCAGCTTCAGCCAGAGATTGAGGGCGAGAAAATACAGCGGTGGCTGAAGCTCGAAGTGCAGCGCCTGATGCCAGGCGCCGGCCAACGATCGCATCGCGGTATTCATCGAGTACGACTCGTCGGTCCACATGCTCTTGTGGAGCGAGTTCCAGATCACGAGCGCCGTCATCAGGACGGCGAGCGTGATGGCGAGACCGGAGCCGCGCTTACTGTCGGAATTCATACAGATAGCGCGGGAATCCGTGGTTGTAGCGCTT
>DASRDS010000304.1:0-7639 GCA_035652495.1 Gemmatimonadaceae bacterium | reverse complement strand
GTCGGCGTGTATTCGAGGATCAGCACCCCGTTGTCGAACGCCTTCGACTTCTTGAGCGCGAACCGCTTGAGCTCACGCGAGTCATCGAAGATCCTGAGCCCGCCCCCGATGCTGACGGGATACAGCTGCAGGTGCAGCTCGTCGACGAGATCATGGTGGAGGAGGGCTCTCACGAGAGTCGCGCTCCCGTAGACGAGGATATCGCCGCCATCCGTCTTCTTGAGCGCCGAGACATCGTTGGCCACATCGCGAAGAATGTGGCTGTTGTTCCATTCGGCCTTTTGCAGGCTCCGCGACACGATGTATTTCGCGTACCGGTTGATCGGCCCGCCGAAGGCCGGGTCGCTCTGGGTGGGCCAGAACGCCGAGAACACGGCGTAGGTGTTCTTGCCGAGCAGTAAGCTATCGACGCTCGCCAGCTCCTCAACCTTGTACTGAGCGGCCACCTGATCTTCGTCGAACTTGATTTGCCATCCGCCATGCGGATGCGCGGTCTCGTTGCCGCCTGGTGACTCGACGACACCGTCGAGGGTCATGAACTCCGTCACGATGATTTTTCGCATGATCACGATTCCGGTTTAGTTGAATGGTCGTACTTCGACCGGCGCCCGACCGGCGACCGCGGCCTTGCGTGTCCCCGCTCCAGCGCCGTCTCGATATCGGCGGCCTTCAGTACCCAGAAGCCGCCCACGTGCTCCTTGGTCTCCCGGAACGTCGGTGATATGGACCGACCCATCGCGCCGTATCCGCAACGACTTGGTCTGTTGGGTGTAGGTTTCTCACCTCTCGATCGGAGGTTTTCACTTGCGAAAGATCAGGATCTTTGCACACATGTCGGCGGACGCCATCGTCCAGCCGGCCGGCGACGACGAATTCGCGGTCAGCGGGTGGAGCGGCAAATACCGCAGCGCGGCCGGCGCCGAGGCCCTTGCCCAGTCGCAGGGCACGTATGACCTGTTGCTCGGCCGCCATACGTACGATATGTGGTCCGGCTTTTGGCCAAAGCAGCAAGGCGGTCCGTTCGCGGGCGCTATTAATGCCGCGAAAAAGTACGTGATGACCCACCGGTCGACGGGCCTCGACTGGGGTCCGGTCGAGGCGATCCTTCCGGACATCGCGGAGAATGTGCGCCGCGTCAAGGCAACGGACGGCCCCGATCTCGTCGTCTGGGGCACGACGACGCTCACGCCGCTGCTGTTCGAGCAAGGACTGGTCGACGAAGTCGAGTTGCTCGTCTACCCAATCTTGCTGGGTCAGGGCATCCGCTTCTTCTCGGATCGCGTCGCTCCGCACGAGCTCGAGTTCGTCAGCTCGAGAAGCACGCCGACGGGCGTCGTGCGCAATAGTTACAAGTACGTGGGACCGGTCAAGCGGGGTTAGCGGCTCACCGCCTCACCTCATACCGCATCTCCACCGCTCCTGAGCCGAACTCCCGCCGGCTCAGGAGCCGCAGATCGAGCGGCTTCGACAGCCCCGCGAACAACGTCGGCCCATGGCCGGCGATGCGGGGCTGCACGATGAGCTCGTACTCATCGATCAACCCCATCTCCGCCAAGGCGTGCGGCAGCTTCACGCCCCACACCTCGAGTCGCTTCCCCGACTGCTGCTTGAGCCGCTGAACGGCACCAGCAAGATCGCCGCGCACGAGCTCGGCGTTCCAGTCGACTCGATCCAAGGTACTGGAGACGACGTACTTCTTTACCGCGTTGATCGCGCGGGCGAAGGGTTCCATCCAATCGGGCCTCGCGCCGGTTTGCGGCGGGTGCCGAAATCCTGCTTCCATCATCTGATACGTCACCCGGCCAAGGAGAACGGTATCGACCTCCTCGACGCCCCTGGCCGCGTGCCGATGCAGCTCTTCATCCGTGGACATCGCGCGATGATCGCAGCATCCGTCCAACGTGACGTTGATCGTATATCTGAGGGGTCGCATGCGTAAAAACATAAGCCCCCAGCGTCCCCAGTTCGCACGCGCACCGTGGGCGCTGGTGGCGAGATGGCGTTGGCAGCGAATCCGGTTAATCGTGCGGTGGAGGTCCTCCCGGTCGCGGCGAAGGTGTCCAGATGCGCTGCCGCGTCATCCGCAACGACCGATTCCGTCGGAACGGTCGGCCGAAGTCGGCCGTACCGGTCAGCATGAGAACCTCACTCCGCTCCATGAGCATCGCCGTCGTATGGACGGCTACCATGATCGCCAGCGTGCCGGCCGGCGCACAGCAGGCGACTCGCTGGATCGATTTCACCTTCCTCGATGCCCGAAAAATCCTGATGCCCGCCGAGATCAACGGGCAGGATGTCATGGTGCAGATCATCGACGGAAGCGAAACGTCCTACATCGACAAGGACTTCGCGACGTCGCTCGGCCTTCACCCGGAGACGGGCGCCGGATCGAAAGGCACTGTCAGCGTCCAGGTGCGGCTGGGCGATGTCAACGTGCCGAATGTCAAAGCGTTGCCGGTGAACATGGGAGCCAAACGCTCGAGCGCGATTTTCCAGCCGTTCACGCTGGCCGATGATCTCTTCAACGCATTCGCCGTCGAGATCGACTTCACGCATCATCGGATCGCGCTACACGATCCCGCCACGGTGACCAAACCGGCGGGCGCGATCGAGATCCCGCTGGTCCGCGGCCTGGAAGCGCGGACCGTGCCCGTCTCCATCGAGGGCGCTTCACCCGTGCCGTTCGAGGTGTTCCTCGGTGATCCCGTGCCCCTCACCGTGTATCAACCGTACTACGAGGCGCACCGGCTCCTCGAGCACCGCCCGACCTCGATCCGCCTCGGCGGTGGACTCGGTGCTCGGCCACAGGAGCCGGTCGCGACGTTGGCGCGCGCTCGATTTGCCGGCGTCGACTTCGCCAACGTTCCGGCCGTGTTCCCATCGAATGCGGTTCGCGGGGACAGCTCGGACAAGGTGTCGGGCAACATCGGCTTGCAGTTACTGTCCCGCTTCAACCTCATCATCGACTACACGCACGATCGCCTGTACGCGGTGCTTGATCCCGCCGCGCTACATGCACCGTTCCCGAAAGACCGTCTCGGTCTCTACTTCACGCGGCACGACGATCAGTTGACGGTCCTGTTCGTCTCGCCCGGGGGGCCGGCGGAGAAGGCCGGGTTGAAGGTCGGGGACACGGTGACCGCGATTAATCACAAGGCCGTTCAGGAGTGGCCGTCGTCCGACCTGGCGAATCTGCCGTTCGCCGGGGCCGGCACGAGCGTGACGTTTACGATCGCCGGCGGTGGCATCAAAGAGGTAAAAGAAAGCGACTATTTCTAATGGCTTTTGAGTTCTTTCGAGATCCGTTGTCGCCCGATGGCGACTTGACACTGGTGCTGAGCGAGTGTGTCGAGGCGGATGCTTCGGGCTTTGGCGTGCCAATGTACACGTTCGAGATGCGGCATACTGCCACCCGTGCTTACCTGGGGCGAATTCGCTTGCGCGTCGGGTGGAACGAAGACGTCATCAAGTTCGCCGGACAGGTCGGCTACTTGGTCGAGCCATCGTATCGCGGGAACCACTTCGCCGAGCGTGCCTGCCGACTGATCGTGCCGCTGGCGCGGTGGCACGAGATGGAGTCTCTCTGGATCACCTGCCAGCCAGACAACGTCGCCAGCCGTCGAACACTGGAGCGGCTGGGGGCGCAACTGGTGGCGACGCTCGACGTGCCGGAGGACTATCCGCTCGACGCGGGAGCGAATCGCCAAAAAGCCTGCTATCGCTGGCGCGTGTGATCACTGGCGCTGCGAGAGCCCGCGCGCGGAGAGGACGACGCAAAAGAGGGCGGTCACGCCGATCGCCTGGAGCGTCCAGATAAAGAAGAAGGCTCCGCTCGACTTGGCGGTCGCTCCGCCGACGCCCGCCCCCATCATGTGGACGACGGGAACGATCAGGCCAAGCAGCGAAGTGAGGAGGATGATGATGTATCCAGATCGCTTTCCGGCTAGCGCCAGCGTTCCGTAGAGCTGGAGGACCAAAATCGGCACCAGAGTCAGGTCACGAAGCGTTCCTGGCTCCATTCCCCGCACGATGTCGTCTGTCAGGTGCAACGTGTGGAAGAGAACCGTGAGGAGAGACGCTATAGTTAACACAACGTTCTGTTTCATGGCCATCGCCTCCGAGAGGTTGTCGAGACCAAGCTATGAGCGTCGTCGCCGAAATCGTTGTCGTCGCCTTCGGTCTGTTCCTTCTTGGACTCACCGCCGTTGTGTTTGCGATGCCGGCGAGAGCCGAACGGTTCTTTATGGCATTCGCCAGCTCGGCGCGAGCGCACTACACGGAACAGGGTTTTCGCCTGCTGATCGGAGCAGCGTTGATCGTGGCGTCTCCTACGATGTGGCAGGGCTCACTGTTTCGACTAGTCGGGTGGGCCGTCGTCATTTCTTCAATGGCATTGATTCTTACGCCATGGCGCTGGCACCATCGGTTCGGCGAGCGAGTGCTTCCCGTCCTAGTTCGCCGTGCCAAACTGTATGCCCTGGCACTATTCGCGTTCGGGTCGCTCCTGCTTTATGGCGTCTTTGCCAGTTGAGTGCTGCGGTATGTCACCCGCACCGCCTCTCCACCGATGGACTCCACACCCACGAAGTGCAGTGGCGGCCGCGGACCGAAGAAGAACGGCTTGCCGGCGCCGAGTACGTATGGGCGCAAGTAGAGTCGATATTCGTCGATCAAGCCGAGTGTGGTGAGACTGCCGGCCAGCTCCGGTCCGGCGACATCGATCACACCGTTGATCTTCGCTTTGAGGTCGCGCACAAACGCGCCGACGTCCTCGCGAATAAGTGTCGCATTCGGACCGACGGATTTGAGTGTGCGCGAGGCGACCCATTTCGGCTTCGACCGCCACGCCACCGCGAAGTCGCGCTCGACAGCGTCAAATTGGGGATGATCCTCATCCCAGTAGCGCATGATCTCGTACATGCGCCGGCCATAGATCATACCGGCCGAACCGCGGATGTAGTCGTTGAAATGGGTATGGAGCAATTCGCCCGGCGGCGGCAAGATCGGACTGCCGGCACCTGCCGTTGTGGCCGCAAATGTCTGGCTCGCGCCAGCGACGTAGCCATCAAGCGACTGCATCATGCCGAACACGAGCTTGGCCATGCGTTAATACTATAGCGCCACTAGGCGCGGTAGATAAGTCTGGACCGCCGGCGCGGCAACCCTATTTTAGTCGCGTGCGCACTCGACACGTGTTGGTGGCAGGTCTCGCGCTACTCGCAGCCGGTGCCGGCTGCTCCGACAGCATCACCGGCGTCAAAGGACCCAGCGGTGAGCGCTATACCACGATCGCATCCGCGAGCCGCGTGCGGTTCGAGGACTCGATTCTCATCACCGTGGAAATCTCGAACCCGACGTCGGACACGCTGCACCTGGTGTACGATCTATCCGCCAATGTGTACGGGCAATACCGCCAGGGCAGCACGACGTTCGGCAACACGGGTGGCACAAGCAACGCGATCGGCCTCGACAGCATTGTCCTCGCGCCCGGCCAAAAAATGACACTGTCTCCCGACCCGCAGCATTTCGCGACTCCGGGAGTCGACGAGAGTTTCGCGAACGGGGAGACGTGGTCATTAGAGGCAGGGACGTGGAAGCTTCGAGCGTGCGTGTTCGTACCGTCGACCACGTCCAAGGCTCAAGTGGTGCCGTGGTACTCGCCAGTCTGTGGCCAAGACGTGGATTTGACGATCACGCAGTAGTCCTTTCTGAGACTCAGCCGCTCATGGGGCACGGCGGCTCAACGCCGCTGCTCCAGCGGGGAACCCAGCTGGGAGCGTCCACATCACGGCGATGGACGTGGGCGGCTCGGTGTTGAAGCCGTTGGCGGTGACGCTGCCGAGGATCTGATGCTTCCGGTTGATCGCGATTGCACCGGACGTCTCGTTTGGGAACGGCGCGCCAGGCGAAGCCCCGTGGGCCGGGTAGAGATGCGGGAGCCGCAGGACACCGGTCGTCGGTGTCCAGACGAACGCGAAGGCGGAATCCCCGGGAAGTCGGTTCTCATACGTGCCGATCACGATGCCATCGTCCGAGATCCCCGTGGCGATCCCACAGATTCCGAGATCGCGGGCCACGCCATCGGCCAACCACACGACCGCGTGATCGTCGCAGTTCGGCTGCAACGTGATGGCCGAGCCGACCACGTAGCCGTTGTTGTTGACGGCGTTGGCGAATGTGCTGACGGCAACGCCTCCGATCACCAGATCGGGAAGCATCCGCTCTTCGTGGGTGATCGCGTTGTACACGTACGCGTGCGGGTGATCACTGGAACCGCAGGCGTTGCCGAAGAACGTGCCGGCCGCGAATCCAGCATCGGTCCACCCCGGCACGTTCGCATCACGGAACGCCGGACCGCCGCCTGGATGGAACGCGTCCGGCGTGCCGAATGTGGTCCACAATGTCGGGAACCACTGAGCGGCCCCACACGGTTGGTCGACCGCTCCCAGGATCGTGCACCGTCCGGCCACGATACCGTGATTGTTGATCGGTCCGCCCTGGCACATCGGATGCGCACTTGGCGTGCGGTACGTGGACAGGTCCCGCAGTACCTTGACGCCGCCGAACCACCCCCAAATCGCGGCTGACGAACTGGTATCCGTGAACACGGTGATCGCAACCTGCCCCGAATCGTTCACGCCAGTCGCCACGGATTGGACGTCTGGCGTCGACAGGATCGTCAGCCCTCGCGTCGCCTGCCACTTGTACGCGTACTCGGGTCCGAAGACGTTCGGTATGCCGACGTTGTAGGTCCCGACAACCTCACCCCAGTCATTCATGGCGACCGGCGGATGGTTGTAGTCCAGCCCCGGCAGCGCCGCCAGGTGGACGCCGGCGAGATACGGTATCGAGTCGATCGCCAACGTCCGTTCGATCGTACCTGTGCGCAGGGCCATGGGGCCCGCGGTGTCAGTACAAGCACAGCAGGCGACCGCCGTTTGTGCGGTGGCCACACCAACGACGAATCGGAGCATGCGAAGCGCTCGGAGTGAGGATGTCCGACACGCGTGCAGACGCCGTACCAACGCAACGTGACGCTCGATGGACCGACTGGCAAGCTTCGCGCGCTGGCCGAGCGGCTGAACCTCCAAGCGTCGTATATCGAGAGTATTCGCTAGCCCGCGAGATTGATATTCAGATATTCGGGCTCGCCGGTGACCTCGCGTACGATGTATGGGGCGAGCCATTCGGGTGGGGCGACGGAGATCGAGGCGTCGGGGAGTTCGACCTCGGCGAGGACGAGCTCGCGGTCGGTGAACTCGTCGATTTCCCAGGTGAAGGGCTCGTCGGCGATCGCGTAGCGGCGCTTGGTGATGCGGCGGCCTTCGGTGAGAGGCCACATGGCGTCGAAGACGGCGGCGGGGGCTTCTTCTTCGATCTCGGTGCGGGAGATGCCCTCGCCGAGTTTGACGGTGCGGTAGCAGTGCACGTCGCCGTTTTGGCGTACGCGACGGAGGCGCTCGGCGAGATGTTCGCCGGGGACGTAGCCTTGTTCGATTTCCTCGGCGGGGGCGTCGTGGGCGCGGTCGGGGAGGGCGTGCAGGAGGTATTTGCGCTCGATTTCGGTGTCGCGAGGTTTGTGGGCCGCCAGGTGGGACGCCAATTGCGACACTGAGGCGAAGAAGACGCGGGCGCTTTC
>DASRDS010000303.1:0-23157 GCA_035652495.1 Gemmatimonadaceae bacterium | reverse complement strand
CGCGAAGACTTTGGGCGAGGCGTCCGTCGCGTTCAACGTGCAGCCACGGTCGACGGGACAGGTCTTGATCGGGTCTTCGCGCGAGCTGGTCGGCTTTGATGCGTCGATCAATCGCGATGTGCTCGGCCGCATGGTGCGGCGCGCGGTTGAGTTCATGCCAGCGTTGGCCGACGTCGCGGCGCTTCGTGTGTGGACGGGATTTCGGCCGGCGACGCCGGATCATCGCCCATTCATTGGCGCCTGGCCCGAGACGCCGCATGTGTGGATCGCGGCCGGCCACGAGGGACTTGGCATCACGCTGGCTCTCGGTACCGGCCGTCTGCTGACTGACCTGATTCTCGGGCGCATGCCGGCGATTGATCCGGCTCCGTACTCACCGACCCGCGCTCTGCCGCATGATTGACGGTTTCGGCTGGACCCGTATCGAGGGGGATGGCGCGCAAATTTATGCGGGCCACGCGGGCGCCGGACCCCCGGTGCTCTTGCTGCACGGCTTTCCGCAAAGTCACATCATGTGGCGTGACATTGCGCCTCGCCTGGCGAAGCATTTCACGGTGGTCTGCGCCGACCTTCGCGGGTACGGCGACAGCACCTGTCCGCCTTCCGACAACCAGCACGAGCCCTACGCGAAACGATCCATGGCGCGCGATATGGTCGCCGTGATGGCGAAACTGGGCTTCTCGCGGTTCGCGCTCGTGGGCCACGATCGGGGCGCCCGGGTAGCCTACCGCTTAGCGCTGGACATGCCGGGGACTGTGAGCCACCTGGCGGTGCTGGACGTGATCCCTTCGCTGGACGCTTGGCAACGGGCGGATGCGCGCCTGGCTCTGGCGTTTTGGCCATGGACTTTGCTGGCGCAGCCCGCGCCCCTTCCCGAGCGACTCATCGCCGGAGACCCTCTGGCGATCGTCGAGAACGCCGCCGCGGCCTGGGGTTCCCCGGCGGAGGTCTTTCCGCCGGACGTCTTGGCAAGCTACGTGGCCGTCCTACGCGATCCAGACCATGTTCACGCGATCTGCGAGGAATACCGAGCCGCCGCACTGCTCGATCGGACTCACGACGCGGCCGATCGAGCCGTCGGCCGACGGATCGTCTGCCCGGTCCTGGCCCTCTGGAGCGGCGCCGGCGGGCTGGCGCAGTGGTACGAAGCCGAAGGCGGGCCGCTGGGGATCTGGCGGCAGTGGGCGGACAACGTTTCAGGACAGGCGATGCCGGGCGGCCACTTCTTTCCCGAAGAACACCCCGATCTGACGGCCGAGCTCCTCAGTCGGTTTCTCGCTGGGTAGATGGCGATGCTCCGTCGATCCACCGTGCCCGTTCGCCGAATGAACCTCGTACGTCTCAGGCCCGAGCCGACGGGCGTCGCATGATCGACGGCGCGCTGTGTGGCATGGGCGTGTGCTTCCAGTGTGTACCGCGTCGTGCGTGCATGGAGCGCGCGCCGTCGTCCGCCCACCTTGATCCTCGTGCGGACATTATAGTTGTCGGTGCGGGCCCCGCCGGTATCGCGGCGGCCGTACATGCGGCCGAGGCGGCGCCGCCTCGAGGTCGTCGGGTGGTGCTGGTCGACTCGGCTCAGCGGCCTGGCGGCCAGATCTGGCGCCATCACGATCGGCGCACGCTGCCGCGTCGCGCGGTTCAATGGCTCGAGCGATTCGATCGTTCTGGCGCGGTATTCACTCCCGGCGCAGAAGTAGTGGACCCGGCCGTGTTCGGCGGTCGAACCGTGATTCTCGCGACCGGTGCGCGCGAACGATACCTGCCGTTCCCCGGATGGACACTGCCGGGCGTCATTGGCATTGGCGGCGCGCAAGCGTTGCTCAAGAGCGGCGTCGCGGATTTCCGCGGTCGGCGCGTCGTGCTGGCGGGATCCGGTCCGCTCATGCTCACCGTTGCGGCCGCGCTGGCGAAGGCCGGCGCGCGCATCGTGTTGGTCACCGAGCAAGCATCGGCCCGGCGCCTGGCGGCGTTCAGCCTCGGACTCTGGCGTACACCAGCGCGATGGCTGGACGCCATCAAGTATCGCTCGGCGTTCAGCGGGGCGCCGTATCGCACCAGCCTTTGGGTCACGCGTGCGGAATCCACGACCAAGGGGTTGGCGGTCACGCTGTCCGACGGCCAGCAAGTCGTGTGTGATTTTCTGTGCACCGGTTACGGCCTGGTGCCATCCACTGAGCTCGCGCGCCTTGCCGGCTGCGAGACCCGCAATGGCGCCGTGGTGGTGAACGAATGTCAAGAGACCAGTGTCGCCGGTATTTTTTGCGCGGGTGAGCCCACCGGTATCGCCGGCGTCGACGGCGCGCTCACTGATGGCGCGATCGCCGGGCGCGCCGCGGTTGGTATTACCTCAAAATCGGTGGCAAGCCGAACATTCGCGGCCCGACTAAACGAGGCGTTCGCCTTGCGTCCCGAAGTCCGGGCGCTGGCCGATGCCGAGACGACGATCTGTCGCTGCGAGAATGTCCCGTACGGCGCGCTCGACCCGTCCTGGTCGTCGCGCCAGGCGAAGCTTTACACGCGGATCGGCATGGGCCCATGTCAGGGTCGCGTCTGCGGCCCTATCATGGAGAGCCTGCACGGTTGGTCACCGCCGGAGCCCCGCCCGCCGCTCTTCCCCACTCCAGTCCGAGCCTTCCTGTGATGCAACGACACGATTGGACCGGCGTTCTGCCCGCGATCACGACGCCTTTTCATCCCGACGGCACGCTCGACGAGTCGTTTCTGAGCGATCACGTGCGCTGGCTCCTCGGCCACCGCTGCCGCGGGATCGTCGCGCTGGGCTCACTCGGCGAGGGCGCCACGCTCGGATTCGAGGAGAAAGTCCGAGTGCTCACGACCTGCGTGCGCGCGGCGGGTGGGGCGGCGCCGGTCATTGCCGGCATCAGTGGTCTCTCGACGGATGAATGCGTACGCCTGGCGCTGGCCGCCGAGCGCTCGGGGTGCTCGGGTCTCATGGTCCTGCCACCCTATGTGTACCGCACTGACGCCCGAGAGACGCATACGCATTTCGACGCGGTCATTTCGGCGACGCCCTTGTCGTGCATGCTCTATAACAACCCGATCGCGTACGGCACCGATCTGCTCGCGACCGATGTCGCGGCGCTCGCCGATCGGCATACAAACGTGCACGCCGTGAAAGAATCCAGCGGCGATGTGCGGCGCGTGACGGCGCTGCGGGCGGTGCTCGGCGATCGGCTGACGCTCCTCGCCGGGCTCGACGACATGATCTTGGAAGCCGTTGGCGTCGGCGCGACCGGTTGGGTCGCCGGGTTGGTGAACGCGCTGCCCGAGGAGTCGGTGCGTCTCTTTGATCTGGCGTGCACCGGGCGAGCGGCCGAGGCGTTCGCGTTGTACTCATGGTTTCTGCCGCTGTTGCGGTTCGACACCGTCATGAAGTTCGTGCAGCTCATCAAGCTCGTGCAGCACGAGGTCGGGCACGGCTCTGAGACCGTGCGGCCGCCACGCCTTCCTTTGTCGACGGCGGAACGCGAGGCAGCGCTTGCCATTATTCGGCCCGCTCTGGCCCAACGGAGGTAACGATGCTGTTGCTCGTGCCGTTGCTGCTGCAGATCGCTCCGCTGGCGCAAGAAGAATGGGACTACGAGATGCGCGCAGCGCCAGAAGGGGCCACGGCGCTCGGCGATAACCGATTTAACGACCGGCTGGACGATCGCTCGCCGCAAGCGATCCAGGCCAATGCCGATGCGCGCCGGACGTTCTTGGCACGGTTTGAGGCCATAGATACCGTTGACCTCTCGCCAGCTGATCGCCTCAGTCGCCGGTTAATGATCAGCGATCTGCGCGAACGGCTCGATGCGATGCCATTCAAGTCGTGGGAGATGCCGGTCAATCAGCGCGAGGGCATACATCTCGGCTTGGTCGATCTGGTGTCGCTCACGCCGTTCAATACGGTCGCGGACTACGACCACTACATCGCGCGGCTCCACGCGATCCCGCGCGCGTTTGACCAAGAAACCGAGAACATGCGGCAAGGCCTGCGTGATGGTCTCATGCCGCCCAAGTACCTGCTCGAGAAAGTCGTCGTCGAAGCCGAGGGTATCGCGTCGAAAACTGGCGCCGCGAGCCCCTTCGCCGTCCCGCTGACGAAGATGCCGGCGTCGTTCTCATCGACCGATCGAGAGCGCTTCACCAAAGCGATCGCGCAAGCCATCGAGACGCAAGTCGTACCAGCCTACAAACAGTTCGCCGCATTCGTACGCACGGAATACGCGCCGCACGGTCGCGCGGATCCAGGCGTCTGGGCGCTGCCCGATGGCGAGGCGCGCTATCGCTTTGAAGCGCACCACATGACGACGACCGACCTGAGCCCCGATTCGATCTACGCGATCGGCGTCGCACAAGTCGCGGAGATTGCGGCTCAGATGCTGGTGATCGCCAACGCTCAAGGGTACAACGATCTCGCGAGCTTCAACGCACACATCAAGAATGGCCGGACGTTCTATGCGACCTCCGGTCAGCAAGTGCTCGATCTCTACACGAAGTACGCACGTCAGATGGAGCAACGACTGCCGGAGCTGTTTGGCCGACTGCCGCGGTCCAAGCTCGCGGTGATCCCCATGGACGCGTTCCGCGCGCCTGACGCCGTGCCAGCTGACTATACATCAGGCACGCCAGACGGCTCACGCCCGGGACGGATCAACGTCAACGAATACGGCCCCGAGCAGCGCCTGCTCCTGAATGTCGAGGCGATCGCCTATCACGAGGGCGTACCCGGCCACCACATGCAGTTGTCGCTCGCGCAAGAGTTGCCCAACCTGCCGAAGTTCCGCCAACACGGCGGCTACACCGCATTCGTCGAAGGCTGGGCCTTCTACTCCGAGCGACTCGGCAAAGAGATCGGGTTCTATCAGGACCCCTACAGCGACTATGGCCGACTCGAGAACGAGATGTGGCGCGCGATTCGGCTCGTGGTCGATCCCGGCGTCCACTACAAGCATTGGACGCGGCAGCAGATGGTCGACTACTTCCATCAGTACACGGCCATGGACGAGCCGAACGTGCAGAGCGAGGTCGACCGCTACATCTCGTGGCCTGGCCAAGCGCTTGCGTATAAGCTCGGCCAGCTCGAATTCCTCAAGTTGCGCGCCGAGGCCCGGCGGCGCCTCGGCGACAAGTTCGACCTGCGCGCGTTTCATGACGCGGCGCTAGGCCAGGGCGCGTTACCGCTCGACGTGTTGGATGACCAGATGCACCAGTGGATCGCTCGCAACCATTGACAATCTCGTACGCCTGGCGGGCGATTCGTCATCGCAACTTTCGCCTGTTCGTCGTCGGCCAGGGCATCTCGGTCATTGGCACCTGGATGACGCGACTGGCGACGAGCTGGCTCGTGTACCGCTTGACGCACTCGGCGCTGTGGCTCGGCGTCGTGAACTTCGCCGGTCAGATCCTGTCGCTGCTGCTTGGACCGTTCGCGGGCGTCTGGGTCGAGCGCTTGAATCGCCGCCATTTGTTGCTCGTAACGCAGGCCGCGGCCGCGGCGCAATCGTTGGCGTTGGCGGCGCTCACGTTGGGCCGGATCATCACGCTGCCGGAGATCATTGGCCTGGCCGCGTTCCAGGGACTGATCAACGCGTTCGATATGCCGGCGCGTCAGTCGTTTCTGATCCAGATGGTCGAGGATCGGAACGATCTGGGGAACGCGATCGCCATCAACTCCTCGATCGTCAATGGCGGGCGATTGATCGGGCCGGCGATCGCCGGCATCGTGATCGCGGCCTCGAACGAGGGGTTTTGTTTTCTGATCGATGGCTTGAGCTACTTCGCCGTCATCGCGTCCTTGTTCATGATGCACATCGCGTCGAGTGCGCCCCTGGTCGTGCGAAGCACCCTGTTCGAACAGATGCGCGAAGGCTGGGACTATGTCCGGACCTTCCTCCCGATCCGCACTATCCTGACGCTGTTCTCGTTGATCAGCTTGATGGGCTATTCGTACTCGGTGCTCTTGCCGCTGTTCGCGGGCGACGTCCTCCATGGCGGCGCGGCGACCCTCGGCTGGTTGACCGGAGCGTCGGGGGTCGGTGCCTTCATGTCCGCGATCACGCTCGCCTTGCGCAAGTCCGTCGTTGGCCTGACCCGCATGCTCCAGATCGCCTCCGTCCTGCTCGGCGCGGCGCTCATACTGCTCGGCTTCTCGCACGTGTTCGTGCTCTCGCTGCTCCTCATGGTTTTCATCGGGTTCGGCATGATCCAGTGCGCGTCGGTGAGCAATACGATCATCCAGACGCTGGTACCCGAGGACAAGCGCGGGCGGGTGATGAGCTACTATACGATGGCGTTCGTCGGCTCAGCCCCGTTCGGCGCCTTGTTCGCCGGCTCCCTCGCGCACCGGATTGGCGCGCCGCGCACCGTGATGGTCACCGGGGCGTTTGTTTTGGCGGGCTCGCTGTGGTTCAGCTTCGAGCTGCCAGCGGTCCGCAAGATCATGCGGCCGATCTATCAGTCGATGGGACTCATCCCTGGCGCATGAGCGTACCATACGCATAGCTCGTGCACTGAGGCACGGGATGCCACGTGCCTACATCGGGATCAGCGGCTACGACTATAAACCTTGGCGTGGGTCGTTCTACCCGGACGACGTGCCGGCGCGGCGTTGGCTCGCGTATGCCAGTGAGCGATTTGACAGCATCGAGCTCAACGGCACGTTTTACAGCCTCAAATCGCCGGCCGTGTTCCAGCGGTGGATCACGGAAGTCACCCGCGGGGACTTCGTGTTCGCCGTTAAAGGCAGTCGCTTCATCACACACAACTTGAAGCTGCGCAACACGACGTTGGCGCTCGCCAATTTCTTCGCGAGCGGAATTTTGGCGCTCGGCGAGATGACCGGACCGTTCCTGTGGCAACTGCCCGCGACGTACGCGTTCGACGCCGAGCGTGTCGATGCGTTCATTCGCGCGTTACCGCGTTCGTCTCACGAAGGAGCGGCGCTCGCGACTCGGCATGACGAACGTCTTCGGCGGGGAGCACTGGTCACCGCGGAGACCCTCGTTCCGTACCGGCACGCATTCGAGGTACGGCACGAGAGCTACTTCCACGACGAGTTCTACGCCCTATTGCGCGAGCACGAATGCGCGTTCGTCGTCGCCGATACGGCGGGCACCTTTCCGTACGCCGAGGAAGTGACGGCGGATTTTGTGTACGTCCGACTCCATGGCTCACGGCAGTTGTACGTGAGCGGGTACGCGGACGATGAGCTCGACTCGTGGGCCGCGAAGATCACGCGATGGCGCCGCGCGCGGCGCGACGTGTACGTCTACTTCGACAATGACGCCAAAGTCCATGCGCCGTTCGATGCCATGCGCTTACGCGAGCGCGTCGGTCATTGAACCGGCCGACGTGGCGGCACGCTTTCGGGGCCCGTGTCCCAATGCTGGGCGGTCGACACGTTGGGCATGCCCCACTGATGCCCGTTCCACCCGTCGAATCCGTCCATATAGAAGGCCCAGAATCCGGTCGTCATATCGCTGATGACGATGAGCCCATCGGCGTCGCGGACCTGCACGCCGAAGGCGCCATTCTCTACGCCGTGCCCGGCGGGATCCTGGCTGGGATCGGCGATGAACGCCTGCGAGCAGCAGCCGGTTTGATGGCCGCCCGAGAAGGTGTGATACGACGCCATGGTGTACGGGTCGGTCGGGTCGAGCATGTTGAACACCTGCAGACCATCCTCGTACGCCGATACGAACACGTACGGCCAACGCACTTCGTGATTGTGGGCCAGGTTCCGCCAATCGGCCGTCCAGGCGCCGATGGGCTGTGAGATGGTCTGCACCTTCTTCTCCAAGCCAGGCTGCAGGTCGAATATGCGCAACGGCTCGTACTGGACTTCCGTCTCCGTCACGGCGTATCGACCGTCCGGCGACGGCGTGATCGTGTGACCCGAGGTGACGCCCATGACACCGGTGATGGACGTGATGAGCTTGGGCTCTTCGGGCTTCGTCACGTCGAAGACGTAGTACCCGCCGCGGCCGGCCCCGTAGAACTTGTCCTGTTGCGTGGCGGGATCGTACCCGAGCCAATAGTCGTGAAACGATCCGACGATGCTGTGATCGTTCTGCGCGAGGCGGTCGGGATTCGTGACGCGTCCCACGAATCCGTAGTTCGGCGCTCCGGCCAGCAGCTTGTCCATGTCCCAGATCTGCGCGTACGGCTTCGCGGAGGTCGACGTGAACAGCAGGACGCGCCCGTCCGAATGCTTGTAGGTGAAGACATCGTGAAAGCCGCCCGGCGCGTCGGGCTGCCGGATGCGCGCGACTTCCTTGATCTTCGACGTGTCCGGGAGTCCGGTGACATCGAAGACGATCGCGCCCAGGTCGGCGTCCGGCGTGCCCTGACTGAATTGAAAGCACTGCACGTAGTAGTAGCGGCCGTGCGTCTTGAAGTAGCGGCCGCGCAGGGCGCCGAGTCCGACGTGCAACTCGGGGTTCTCGATGTTCCACTCGTACAAGAGCTGCGGATCGGCCTGGCCGTGCTTGATGTCTCGGACCGAGATGATGCTGAAGCCGGCGGGTTGGCGCACGCCGCGCGAGACGTAGACGTACGGCCGCGCGAGCTCCTGTTCGATATCGATGTCGGTGACGTGCAGGTCGCCGCCGAGCGGAATGTGGCCGACCACGTGAATGTTGGGCGAACCTTCTTGACCCACGGGCGGATGGTGGGTCTGCGCGCCAACGACGCTCGCACCGATCACGGTTGCCAAAAGAAGACGCATGAGAATCCTCACTGGGTGCTGACGGTAAATGCCGCCATCATACCCGACTCGATGTGCTCGGCGATGTGGCAATGCATCATCCAGGTGCCCGGGTTCGACATGTCGACCAGGAGATCGACGGTCGAGCCCACGGGGATGATGGCGGTGTCTTTCCAGACGAGATAGGGATTCGGCTCGCTGTCGCGGGCAACGACCAGAAATCGCTGGCCGTGGAGGTGGATCGGATGATCCATCGGGTGCAACGAGCGCGGATCGTTGTAAATGCGCAGCTTGACGAGCGATCCACGAGCGAACCGCCAGTGGATCCCCATGTTCTCGGCCTTTGTCCGCGCATCGCGAATCACCCATCGGACTTCTTTCCCGGTCGAGACCCAGTTCATGTCGGCCATGCCGTCGGTCCATTCGAGGGCTGGCCGGAACAGGGTGTCAACGCTCATGAACTGCATGACGGGAATCGGCAGATCATGAATGGCCGTCGTGAGCACGACCTCTTCATCGGGCGGCCGGTCGAATTGTGGCCGAACGCGCTCGATCTCTTCGGTCATCGCTGAGCTCTTGTGCAGCATGCCAAAGGCCGCGTCCGACTCGGTGCTTGGCTGCCCGGCGACCGTTACGACACCGAGCGTATCGACGTTCGCATGGAATTCGCCCAGGAAGTGGTCGATCTCCTGCACCGCATTGAGCAGCGTAACCTTCCCGCCGGAGAACTTGACGTCCACGACGTACCGCTCGCCCGGCGCGATCACGACACTCTGCACGGGGATTTCCAGTTGGTACGGGCCTTGGTCCGATGCAATGAGCTTCATCGGCGCATCGCCGAAGCTCAAATTGTAGGTGCGGGCGCTCGAGGCATTCGTGAGCAGGAACCGCACGACCTCCCCTGGTCTGGCATCGAGATGCCAGCGCGGCTCGCCGTTCACGAGTATGACGTTCCCGAATCGGCCCATGAGCGCGAAATTGGGCGCCGAGTCGCCGAATGCGATGAGGCTGTCGCCGTCAACTAACAGGTCACTCAGGATGACGAACGCTCGACGGGGAGCAGCGCTCGACGTGGTGGGTTCCACGTCGATATTCCCGTAGAGACCCATGGGCTGGCCGATATCTTCGCGCACGTGGTCGTGGTACCAGAAGATGCCGGCGTCTGGGCAATGCACGGCGTAGACGAACGTCCCGCCTGCCGCCACGGGAGGCTGTGTGTTGCCCGGCGAGCCGTCGAACTTGTTGTCTAGGCGCACCCCATGCCAATGGATAGTCGCGGGACGATCGATCGCATTATGAAACTTGACGTAAAACGTGGCCCCTTGGTGCGCTCGGAGCAGCGGCCCAGGAGCTTGTCCGTTGAACGCGTACATCACGAGCGTCTTCCCATTGATTGTCCGACGGACCAACCCAGCTTCGATCGCGACCGTATCGCCATCGTTGATCGTTATCGCCTCACTAGCCTTCGCTTCGAGTATGCCCTTCGTGGCATGCAGGTGAAACTCACCCGCGCTCGGCCGCACCCCTTCCAAGCCGGGCATCATGGGATGCTTCATCATGGGAAGAATCGATCGACCACTCGGCGACTCGGTCGAATCGATCATCCCGGCCATGCCGGGCATGCCGGCCATATCCTGACCCATGCCGACCGTCGGTATCATCAGTAGCACGAGCGCGAGCGTGCGCATCAGTCGGGTGGCATACCAGTGTTATAGAACGGATGCCCAGCGAACGACTGCATAAGCGAACTGGGACTGCGCCCAACAAGCACGGTCGGCCCGCGCCAGTGCGAACCGACCGTCGCCGTTTCAGCGGTGATCACCACCGTGAACTTGTTCCAGTCAGCACTCGCTCGAAGCGCCGTGTCGTTGGCGACGAGGCCGAGGTGGCGCACGGTCTCGAGATTGGGCGTGGCGAGCCAAGCATGGTACGTCGTGAACGCACCGAGGCTCGATGCGGCCGGAAGATTGTGCACGGTGATGTCGAGGTCGTACGCGACCCGACCATCCTTCGTGGCAGCGAGCCCGAATGGCGACGGCGAGGGAGCCAGCGCAACGAACCCCGATGCGAGACGCACCGGGCCGACCGCGGCCAGACGAAATCGCGGACGCGGCGCCGCGATTGTAATCAGCAGCGCGGTGATCGCGAGGCGCGTGATCAATGCCTGGGCGCTCCGTCCGGACCGTGCGTCCAATCCTGCGCCGTCGAGATGTTCGGCATGCCCCAATTGCGCCCATCCCATCCGTCGAACCCATCCATGTGCAGCGCCCAAAACCCAGTCGTGATGTCGCTGATCACGATGAGCCCGTCGGCGTTGCGCACCGCGACGCCCCATGCGCCATTGAGGACCGTGCCGGTCCCGCGACGCTGACTTACTTCCGCCGTGTCGGACCGTCCGCCCTGCGTCTCCCCAGACATCGTCGGCCCGTCGTATGTCTTGTAGTACCCGACGGTGATCGGCTCCGTCGGATCCATCATGTTGAAGACCTGAAGCCCGTCTTCGTACGCCGATACGAAGACATACGGCCAACGCACCTCGTGGTTGTGCGGTAAATGCTTCCAGTTCGCCGTCCACGCGCCGATCGGCTGCGTTATCGTCGCGACCTGGCCGTCCAACCCGGGCTTGAGGTCGAAGATGCGGAGTGGCGCGTACTGGTATTCCGTCTCTGTGACGACATACCGCCCGTCGGGCGTCGGCGTGACGGTATGCCCGCGCCCGAACGGTGAGACGATGGCGCCCGGCATCGGCGTGATCGAGGTCAAGAGCTTTGGCGACTCCGGCTTCGAGACGTCGAACACAAAATAGCCACCGGGCTGCGCGCCACCGTAGAACTTGTCCTGATGCGTGGCCGCATCGTACTGCACGACGAAGTCGTGGTATCGCCCGGTCGCGCCGGGCACGGGCACCTGGCCGATGTACCCCTTGTTCGCCGCGCCGGCGAGAAACTTCCCCATGTCATAGATGCTGGCGTACGTACCGGTCAGCGTCGTCGCGAACATGATGACGCGCCCGTCCGAGTGCCGGTACGGAAACACGTTATGAAACCCGCCTGGGAGGGAACATCCCACCACGCCGCCGCACTGCCCGGCGGACCCGTTCACGACCGCGGAGTTCGACGCGGTGAGCCGGCCGACCTCCTTGATGGTCGACGTATCCGGCAGACCGGTCACGTCGAACACGATCGCGCCGAGGTCGGCGTCGGGTGATCCTTGGGCGAACTGGAACGCCTGAACGTAGTAGTACCGGCCGTGGTACGTGAACGTCTTCCCTTCCATACCGCCGAACCCCGCGTGCAGCTCGGCGTTCTTGATGTTGTAGCGGTACAGGATCTTGGCGTGCGCCGGGTCTTTGACGCTGATCAGGGTGAAACCGGCGGGGGTATGCGGCTCCAGCATCCGCGACACGTACACATATGGCCGCGACATCTCTTGTTCCATCGCGATGCCGGCGATGGTTTGCGAGCGGCCGAGCGGGATGTGCGAGAGCAGGTGGACGTTCGCGGTGTTCGGCACGAACAGCGGGCTGCCGCTATCGGCGGCGATCGGCGACCCGGCCCGCTGGGCGGCGACCGCGCGCGCGGTCAGCGCGACGATGGCAATCAGACGTATTCGCAAAACCACGCGTCTCATGCTACAGTCCTCCGACGTTATCTTGGCGCAAAAATCCGGTCAACGATTTAACGCGGAGCGTGGCGACGTGATACGGCGTCCGACTTTCTGCCTGATCGTACTCTTGGCGGCGACGGCGAAAGCTCAAGAAAATAGTCGTGATACTGTCGGGCGCACTGAGCGGCGTCGTTTCACCTCGCCGTCCCAGACCGTCACCGATGATCCGCGCCGGGTGCCGGAGCCAGCGGGCGTCAACGGACCACCGGGAACACTCGTGCTCCGCGGCGGCCGCATCTTCGACGGGACGGGCGCGGCCGTGCGTGAGGGAACGCTTGTCATCACGCGCAACCACATCGAGCGCATCCTGCCCGCATCGTCGACTGGCTGGCCGTCCGATGCGCGCGTGATCGATGTCACCGGCAAGACGGTCATGCCAGGACTCATCGATCTGCACACGCATCTCACGTATCCGGATGACGATACGCCCGGGCCCATGGCCAACAGCCGAGCCGATGCGGCGCTGCGCGGGGTCGAGCGTCTTCGCTACTACATCGAGAGCGGCATCACGAGCATCCGGGACGTGGGCTCGGAGGACGATGTTCCGTTCCGTCTGCAAGCGTGGGTCAAGCAGAACCGTGTCATCGGACCGCGCGTGTTCGCCGCTGGCAGTCTCATCACCGGCAAGGGTGGCCATGGTGACGATGGCGGTGGCTACAACAGCTCCGCCGAGGGCATGGTGCGTGTCGCCACGGGCCCAGACGATTGGCGCCTGGCTGTCCGCGAGCAGTTTACAAAGGGCGCCGACGTCATCAAGATCGCGAGCCATTTCTCGCCCGCCGAGGTCTCGGCCGCGATCGCCGAAGCGCACGCGCTGGGGCTCAAGGTGACGTGCGATTGCGAGACATTCTACATCAAGTGGGCCGTCGAAGCGGGCATCGACATGATCGAGCATCCGCTGCCGCGATCCGACGAGACCATTGCCCTCATGAAGCAGCATGGGACCGAGTCGGATCCGACGCTGACGCCGTACATGATCATCTTCAATTCGGCGGGCGCGTATTATGGAACGCCGTCGCGAAGATTCTTCTTCTCGAAGCCGGCCAACTTCGAGCTCGTCAAGAAAATGAAAGACGCCGGCATCACGCTCGGCATCGGCACTGATCTCGTCCGCGATTGGTTCCGGTACCTACCGGCGCCGTATCTCAACGAGATGCATCAATTCGTCAACCTGGGCTACACGGTACCGGAGGTCCTCCAGATCGCCACGCGGACGAATGCGCTTATGCTGGACATGGGCGACCGCCTCGGCACATTGGAGCCGGGCAAGCTCGCCGATGTCACCGTCATCGACGGACGCCCTGACGTCACGCTCGACGATCTGACGAAGGTATCGCTCGTGGTGAGAGACGGCTGGGTCGTGGTCGACCATGGCCAGATCAGCGTGCCGCGGCATGTGCCGACGGCCATGCCGCCGGACCGCTAAACCCCGCCCGCCCGCGCCACACGGCGGAGCACGGACGACGGTGTCACCCCTAGGATTTGGTGATACTGCCGCGCGAAGTGCGCCGAGTCGGTGAAGCCCGTCGCGAGGGCCGCTTCCGTCAGGGTGCGGCCGCTCAGCGCGACTTGGATTGCCGCGCGCAAGCGATTCCAAACGCGAAAGCGTCGGAATCGAACGCCCATGTCGCGCTGGAATAGCGCCATGAAGCGCCGCTGAGACAGTCCTTGCGAGCCGGCCAGCACGCCGACCGAGGTCTGCGCGCCTGGATCGTCCGCGAGCTGCCGGACGACGTTCACGATGCGCGGGTCGACTTGCGGTGCTTCCCTTCTCCGCACGAACCCCAGCAACTCATCGATGGCCTCGCCGGCAAACCCGAGGCTCTGCCGATTCTCGTACATCTCCCGGAACGTCCCGAGCGCGGCGCAGTTGCCGATGAGCACCTGTCCCCACTCCGCCCAATGGCTGCCGAGCCGACTCAATCCTGAAATCGAGGCGAGCTGAGGTTCGACGTACAACGCCGCGAGCGGATTGTCGTCGAGCTCGAGGGTATGCATGACGCCGGCAGGAATGATGGCGGCGTGGCACCTATACCAACATCTCCCCTCGAGCCCGATGCGTATACGCCCGGCCAAACCAGCGATGAGCACGGGTGTACCGTGCGCGTGCCAGTCCACGCGCTCCAACGTCCCGATGTAGATCGCTCGCGCACGGCCGATGCCGACCACGGCATCAGGTGGTGCACAATCATACAAGCCACCGCGCTGGCGCATCGCTACTCATCCCTCTCTATGAGCACACTCTACTCCACCGCTCACCGCGCCCTGCAGGACGAGTTCAACCGGCGTCCCCTCGCCGACCTGCTCGACGCGGCGATCGTCCACTCCGAAATCGCGCCAGCCGAGAAATCGTTCATTGAGCGCCTGGACATGTTCTTCCTGGCGACGGTCGACCCTCAGGGTCGCCCCACCGTCTCGTACAAGGGTGGCGCACCGGGATTCGTCCGCGTCCCGGATTCGCGGACGATAGCGTTCCCGGTATATGACGGCAACGGCATGTTCTACTCGATGGGCAACATCGAGGCAACCCGTCGTGTCGGCCTCCTCTTCATCGACTTCGCGACCCCCCATCGCCTTCGCGTACAGGGCGACGCCTCGCTCATTCGCGATCCGCGCGTCCTCTCAACCTGGCCCGGCGCGCAACTCGCCGTTCATATCACGCCGACCGAGATTTTCGTCAACTGCGGCCGCTACATCCACAAGCGCGTCGAAGTCGAGCCCTCGCCGTACCTCCCGGACGCCGAGGGCCACGCGCCCGTTCCGGCCTGGAAGTGCGTCGATGTCGTTCAGGACGTGCTGGCCGCGGACGAGCGCCAGGCTGTGACGGATGCCGGCGGGCCGATCGACTTGGACGAATACAATCAGCGCGTCGCGAACGGCAAACCGTAAGCACGGCTGAACACCGATCATTGCGGCGCAACGATGTGGCGGAGAGATCCAAGGGCGCACGCGACTGGCTCTCCGCCTCACAGGTAGCGCTGGGCGGCCTCGCCCCACTCGCGCTAGTAGTGAAAACCCACGTTGGCGCGCTTGCCCCCATCCGGGACGGCCTACTATCCGACTGCCCAAAGTCTTAGCCATGGTCGCCTCCGGACGCCGTCGCCTGGCGGAGGCCGAACTTGAGGAAGTCCAATCAGACCAGTAGCTTATCGTGCTCCATTCCCGAGTAGCTCAGTTGGTAGAGCAGCGGACTGTTAATCCGCGGGTCACAGGTTCGAGTCCTGTCTCGGGAGCTTTCCTTACTAACGGGCGCGACACAACTTACGTGCTGAGATAAAAGCACTTAGCCCGCTTTCCCTCGCCGCAAGCAAGTAGGTCCTCGAAGGTCGGCGAAGGTCCTAAAAGGCCCCTGTTTGTAGGTGTTTGGCGGCCTCCGCGCGGCCTCGCAATGCGCTCGAAGGAGCGCGACGGCAATCACCTAAGGCAGGACCGGCGGGCCTTTACTTACAGCGTGGTCGACGGTTAACGTAGGGGCTACTAGAGCGGACGGGGTGGCGCAAACGCCCTTACCTGCTCGCCAAGATCAAGCCGCCACCGGCCACGCGCAGTGAGCCGGACCCGAGCGGACCAAAGCGCTCAGTAGACGCCTCTGCATTGCGACAGGGGCCTCCAGCTAACCAAATCGCCGGCACTCTCGCCGACGTCGGGGCTGAAGGCCCCTGTTCGCGTTTTGGTGCATCTGCTACTGAGGATCCGCGCTTGTGAACCGACTGCTGACACCCGCGAATGTCATCGAGATCACCGGTCTTCACAAAGACACGGTGTACTCCGAGATCCGGAGTGGCCGGCTGAAGGCCGTGCGACTCGGACGCACCGGGAAAGTCATCCGCATCAAAGAAGAAGATCTGCAATCGTACATCGACGCGGACAAAAGTGCGCGTCGTGTCGAAGGCGCTCCTGCGCCAAAGACCGCTACAGCGGCGGCCGTGAAACCCGTGCATCACCGGCGCTCGCGTCATCACGGTCGCTGAGGCCGGACACCGTCACCACCAACTAGGAGGAGTTCAACCAGCTATGCCCAACCCAAGACCAACACTCCCATGTCTACTGATTCCCTTAACACTGCCGGCCCGCGATCACGGTGGTCATGCCGCGATGCGAGCCGGAAGCGTCATTCTCAACCCGGAGCTGACCAAAGGCCCAACACCTCGAAGGTAGCGCCGCTCAATGTTGAGTGGCTAGTCCCGCGTGACGTAGCGCTCGCGCGCCGAGCGACGCGCATCCAATGCGGCGCGGGGTCGTTCGTGTTGGTGATAGATCCGGATACGTTCTCCGCGATCGTCGTGCCTGAATGCGACTTTATCGCGGCGCACGACGCGGCACGTGTCGCCGAGTGGCTCACCGCGCAACCGCATTCCCTATCGGTGGAGCTTGCGCCAGGTGAGAACGATCTAGCCACGCGACTCCTTTGGCCGCTCCTCGCCACGCGGCATCGCTGCGACCTGCGGGCGCTGCAATTGGGCGACTTCGTTGACACGGTCCTCACGTGGCAATGCCCGGTCGGCATACGGTGCCGCTTACTGGCGCGCTGGTGGGAGTTGGCGGCGTGACGGCCAGTGACGCGAGCGAGCGGATGATGGAACGATTCCGTGGGTCGTCGCGCGGGCACCTGTTCTATCTGCAAACTGGTGCCGCGCCGACCGGGCAGAAGACGGAAGGGCGCTACTCGATGCCGGCCGGCCCCGCAACAGTAGAGCATTGGCGCGCGCACTTGGCCGGTGCGTCCGGTCTGGGCGTGGTGCCGCTGCTCGACGATGGTCTGTGCGAGTGGGGCGCCATCGACATTGACGACCGCGCGATCGATCACGCGAAACTCGCCATGCGCCTGTACAAGATGGAATTGCCGCTGGTCGTGCTGCGGTCAAAAAGCGGCGGCGCGCACTTGTACTTGTTCTGCCGCGAGCCGTGTCGCGCAGACATCGTCCAAGGCAAGCTGAAGGAGTTGGCGCACGGGTTGGGTATCGCGTCGAAGGTGGACATGTTCTTTCCCGCACAACTGAAATGGGCGAGCGCCCGCGACAAGGGAAGCGGGATCAACATGCCGTACTTCGGTGGCGCCGCCACGGATCGTTACGCTATCACAGCGAGCGGCAAGCACCTCAACGTTGAAGACTTTCTCCACTACGCGGGCGAATGTGCGGTCACGGTAGACGAGCTAGCTCACGTCAAGATTGCGGAGGATGAAGCCGCTCACGACGACTCACTGTGGAAGGGTGCCCCCCGCTCGCTCGTCAAAGTGGCGTGTCAACCTGGCGGCGTCACGGACGGTGAACGCAACAAAGTCCTGTTCAAGATCGCGATATACCTGCGTGAACGTTTTGGCATTGAAGCCTTCGGCGACAAGCTGCACGAGTACAACGACCGATTCCTCTCGCCCCCGCTCGGCGCCAGGGAAGTTGACGGCATCGCCCAGAGCGTCGCGCGCCACCCCAACTACGAGTCACCCGGCGCGTCAACAGCGGACGATGTCAACGCCGGGATCGATGAGCTAAACGCGTCGCATGCGCAGGTGGTGGTCGGCGACAAGGTGGCGATCATCTGGGAGCAGGAGGACGGCCGCTGGAGCCTGATTGCACCGTCAACACTGCGCGCGTGGTATGCCCATCGACGGGTGCAGGTGGACGGCGAGAAGTGGAAACCGCTCGTCGACGTGTGGGAGCATTCCGAACGCCGGCGCCGCTACCGGGGGATCGTGTTTGAACCACCGCCCGCCGACGAACCATTCGGTCAATTCAATACGTGGCGCGGCCTCACGGTGCCGTGTTCCGACAGCGGCTCATGCGACCTGTTCCTCGCGCATCTCCGTGACAACGTGTGCAATGGGGACGACCACCTGTATCAGTGGGTCCTCTGCTTCTTCGCGGACTTGATTCAGCGCCCCGGCCGCAAGAGCGGCGTCACGCTCGTGTTGCTCGGCGACGAAGGTGTCGGCAAAACGATCGTCGGCCGCCATGTGGGCTTTCTGTTGGGCGACGCCTACACCGTGCTCGAAAAGCAAGAGCAGCTACTGGGCCGGTTCAATAGTGCCGTCGCGCGGCGCGTCTTGATCCAACTGGAGGAAGCCGTCTGGGCTGGCTCGCACCAAGCGGCCAGCGCGCTCAAGCACCTCATCACGTCCGACAAGATCCTGCTGGAGATGAAGGGGCACGAGCCGGTCATGATCTCGAACTATGCGCGCCTGTTGATCACCAGCAATGAGCAATGGGCCGTGCCGGCCGCACTCAAACAGCGCCGCTACGGCGTGTTGAAGGTGAGTGATGCGCGCAAGGAAGATCACGCCTACTTCGCCGCGATCGAGGACGAACTGGCGGCCGACAACAACGCCGGATACGGCGCGCTGCGCGCGTTCCTCGAAGCGTACCCGATCAACGATGCGCTATTGGCCAAGGTGCCACAGACGGACGCTTTGCGTGGGCAGCAACTGCACTCGCTCACGGCGGAGCAACAGTGGTTCGTCAGCGTGTTGAGTCGCGGCATGCTGCCCGGCGATTGGCAGGGGCAAGGCGTCGCTCAGGCTGAGCGGATCTACGACCACTTCATTGCCACGGCTCGACGCCATGGCGAAACACGCCGCGCGAGCGAAATGGTGATCTCGCGCCTCCTACGTGAATGGGTGCCGGCGTTGGTCCACCGTCGCCACCACATCCCCGAAGTGGGCCTGGTCAACGTCATGCGCTTCCCGCCACTGAGTGAGACGCGTGCCGCGTTTCAGGCTGCGACTGGGTACGCTGGTCCGTGGCCCGAAGACGAAGGCACACCGGGTAGCTGGACGGCCGACACGCGCGGCGTGGAGGAGCGGTGATGAGCTCATCCAACCTCACCCAGCCGTGTACGTACCTCCCCATCCGTGGGCGTGTGGCGGGGCAACACGTTATCCGACCTATCCGACCCTTCGGACCTTTTGGGGGTCCAGTCGCTAAACGCGATACGACGCCGGTACAGCGGCGCGGGCGCGCTTTTTTACTCTACTCCTTCTTAGGTTGGATAGGTTGGATAGGTTGGATACGCCGTTACGCGGCCACAACTTCGGACCGATCCAACCTCGAACCAAGGTTGGCAAGGTTGGATGGGCTGCCGCCGCATATCGCCCGCGCTCGGTCGCATGGCGCATGGCCACGTTCTGATTGGCCCGTAAGCAATTCCAGCAGACGACCCGCCCACTTACCCACGCCGGCGCGTGCGTGGCCGCCTAGGCCCTGCCGCGACCACGCGGCACACATGCGCGCGCCCATCAACGGGTGCGACGAATGACACGGGTCATGTGGCGGATCGGTGATCTACTGATCGTCATGGCGCCCGAAGCGTTTGGCGGCTTCATGGCGGCTCCATCGAAAGACGGTGTTGCTACACCATCACTTCCGCTCACACCCGCGCTCGCCGGGTCCGTGGGTCACAGGTTCCCCCGTTCACACCCAAGAGGAGAGCATGACAATGGCTGACACGCCTGAGTTCAATCCTGATCCCAAGGCGCTCGAGAACAGGACGCATCCGCTGCGTGGCGCGTTGCTGACCGAAGTGAAGACGGAGTCGTACCGGCCGCCAGTGCCACCTGCAGAGATCGAGCGCATGAAGGAACGCGCTGAGGAAGCGGAGCATGATGCAGCGGTCGCTGCCATGCTCAAGGAGAAGCGTGACGCCCGCATTGCAGAGGAGCGCGCCAAGCGTGAGGCGGAAGCGGTCGCCCGTGCGCCGATCATTGCTGAAGCCGAACGGCAGCTGGCGGTTGAACGGGAGAAGGCACGGCTGTTGGGCACCGATCGCACGGCGGACTATCGTGGCATCCTCTGAGGAGAAGGAGTTCGCCGAGGCAGCGGCCGAGGATGAGCGTGCGATGGCCGCCGTTGCTGCGGGCCGCGAGGCTGCGGCCAAGCAACGTGCCGCCGAGCAGGCATCACCGGAGGCCCGCGCCGCGCGTCGTGCGGCTGCGGACGCCTACCCGGCCGCCTGTGACGATGTCGAGCAGCACGCGCGTGCTCTGCACGACCTGGCGCAGCGCATCGTTGACACCGTGCGGCCGCTGGCGATCGAGTGGACCAACACGGTGACGCCGTACCACGAGGCGTACCGCCGCTATCTGGAGTTGCACCGGGCCATCGGCGTGCTGGATCTGCCCGGCCCGGAGTGGGTCTGGCCAGCGGCGCGCTATCCGCTGAATGAAGCGCAGGTCGCGGCGTTCCTGGCCCTGGCGGTCGAGGTGCTCCAACTGATGCGCCATGGGAACACGGTTGCCAACCCGACCGAGTACGTCAACGCGATGCGCGCCCTAGCTCACCGCGACAGCCCGCAACCCCTCATCAACCCTCACGCCTAACCATGACCCAACGCTGTAGCGTGTGTCGTCACCCGCAACGCACCGAGTACGAGTCGCGGGCGTTGCGGGGAGAGACGTACAAGTTGTTGGGCAGTGAATCGGGCGCTGGCGAATGGGCCATGCGTCGGCATATGGACCGGCATGTACCGCGCGAGATGGCACTAGCCGCTGCGGCGGCCGACGTCGCGAACGGTGACCGGTTGCTGCATGAGGTGTTGGAGTTGAAAGCGGCGGCCGTCAGCATGCGGCGCCGGGCACGCGCGCAAGACAAGATCGGCGCCGAGATCATGGCGCAACGCGAAGTGCGCGAGGCCGTGGCACTGCTCGCCAAGATCACCGGTGAGCTACCGGACCCGGCGCACCTGACCATCAATGTGATTCAGTCGGCCGAGTTCCAACGCGTCACGACCGTGATCATGAACATCCTCGCCCCATACCCAGCCGTGCGCGCGGAGATCGCTGCCGCGCTAGCAGCGGAGGCCGATGCCGACGACACGTCGCCGCGCTAACAATCCGCTGATGCGGGCGATGGCCTGGCGCACGGACCGGGCCACGTTCACACGCTCGTGTGGCTTTGAGCCGGACGAGCGACAGTTGGAAGTGCTCCGCTCGACGGCGCCGCAAGTGATCCTGTTGTGTACGCGGCAATGGGGCAAGTCCACCGTCACGGCCAACCTGGCGCTGTATGAAGCCATACTCGCGGCGCCCGCACTGGTGTTGATCTTCGCACGGGCACAACGGCAGGCCATTGAACTGTTGCGCAAAGTGAAGGAGCAAGTTGGCACGCTCGGCACGTCCGCGCCGGCCCTCGTGAACGACAACGAAATGTCCGTCGAGTTCGAGACCGGCTCGCGCATTCTCGCGCTGCCCGGCACGGAGGCCAACGTGCGCGGCTTTAGCGGACCGTCGCTCGTGATCTTCGACGAAGCGGCGCGCGTGCCGGATGAACTGTATTACGCCGCGCGACCCATGCTCGCCACGTCGCAAGGGCGGCTCATCCTGCTGAGCAGCGCGTGGGACGTGCGCGGCTTTTTCTACACAGAGTGGGACCAGGGCGACCCCACCGCCTGGCACAAGGTGAAGGTGACCGCGCCGGAATGTCCGCGACTCGATCCCGCTTGGCTCCAGCGCGAGCGCGCTACGGTTGGCGAGCGCGTGTATCGGCGCGAGTACCTGTGCCAGTTCGGGCAGACGGAAGAAACCGTGTTCCCGCGTGAGCTCGTGTTGGCGGCGCTCGATCCTACAATCCCCTCCCTCTTTGGTTCTCCTCAATGACACTGCACATGCTTGTTGGCGTTGACCCCGGCAAGCTGAACGACCCCACCGCGGTTGTGATCGGTCGCTATGACGACGGCCTGACGCCGATCAGTGAGCGCGATCCGTATCACACGCCCATCGTCTATGTCGATCATGCGCGCCAGCCGCTCAAGACCGCCGACATTGCACCGTCGCCGGCGCCGCGCCGGCTGGACATAATCCATGTGGAGCGGCGGCCGATTGACGAGCCGTACACCGCCATGGTGAAGTACGTCGCGAATCTCTTGCGACTGCCGGCACTGACGGTCGATGGATTACCACCGCTGGCCATCTTCGACTGTACGGGCGTGGGTGAACCGGTCATTGACATCGCGCACTCGCTCGGCATTCGCCCGCAACTGATCAGCATCACAGCCGGCGCACGCGCGCATATGGAAGCGGGCCGCTGGCACGTGCCCAAGGCTGATCTCATCACCGCCATCGTCGTGGCGTTGCAGGAAGGACAGCTCAAGATCGCGGCACCGCCGCGCGCGGCCAGCGACACGGGTCCGGACTATGTCAGTGCGCTCGTCAACGAACTGACCGGTTTCCGCGTCACGACGACTCCGTCCGGCCGTGACACCTATGCGGCCGGCGAAGACTCTCGCGAGACCATGCACGACGACCTCGTCATGGCGCTAGCGCTCGTGGCTTGGTGGGCGGCACGACGCGTCGATCCGGACCCGCTGCCGTCCGAGTACCCTCGCTTTCAGCGTTGAGGAAACGTGGCAGATCACGGCCGCTAACCCATTATGTCACATACTGTTGGTTTATTGTGGCCTAACGTACACGCCTGTTTACTTCCCGGCCGGGCCGCGCGTTCTTTCGAGCGGGTACCTGTACCACTACCAACTCGGAGGATTTTCGCGTGACCAAATGTCTCAGTACTGAGACAACAGGTGGGCTCACGGATGCGGAGTGGCTCAACCTCCTCAACCTGACAGAGTTGCAACGTCAAAGCGTGGCGGACGCGAATCTGTGGACGCGTGAGGACGCTTTGCGGCGGCTGCCACATGTCGCCAGACTCGCCAAGCTGACGTTGGAGCGCGTGACAGCGTTGTGCGCGCGCTTGGAGGGGCGATGAGCTTCACGCTCGCCAACGAGTCCGTTGTCAACGAGCCAGCGGACCTGAAGGCGGTCCCCACGACCGTGCTGCTCGCGACCTACAACAAGG
>DASRDS010000302.1:0-14376 GCA_035652495.1 Gemmatimonadaceae bacterium | reverse complement strand
TAGTTGCCCTGCTCCTCTGCCCCACGTGCACCCAGATGCACGCGCGGCGAGCGATCCACAGCGCCACGCGACTGGCCGATGGCCGGGTCCTCATCGCCGGCGGCATGATCCACAATCGCGCGGTCCTGGCGACGGCCGAGGTGTTTGATCCCGCCACGGGTACCGAGTGCGATGTCACGACCGAGTTCGGCACGATCGTATCAGCGATTTCGTCGATGCGGCCCGTTACACGAGAGTCCGGGAAGGGGCAGAGCCTCGCGTTCGCCATCGGGCATGGGGCGGCGCGCGTGATCGTGAGAACGTTCAAGGGCGACGTGCACGTAACCGCCCCGTCAGGTTGACTGGATATACTGCGCCTATGGTGAGCGCCCTCAGGAAGCACCTGCGCGAGTTGGCCGAGCCGGATCGCGCGCGCTTTCTTCAGGGGTACTTCAAGACCGCCGAGCCGTTCTTAGGGATCCGAGTACCGGTCCTTCGGAAGCTCGCGCGACAGTATCGGTCGCTCCCGACGACCGATGTCACCGCCCTGCTCCGGTCGCGCGTCCATGAGGAGCGGCTGCTCGCCCTCATGATTCTCGTCGGTGCGTTCGCGAAGGCCGAGCCGCTGCGCCGCGCGGCGATCTATCGCGTGTACATGAAGCACCGGCGCTATATCAACAATTGGGACCTGGTCGACAGCTCGGCGCCGGGTATCGTCGGCGCCCATTTGATGACGAAAGGACGGCAGACACTCGACGTGCTCGCCCGGTCGATGAATGTGTGGGACCGGCGGATCGCGATCATCGCCACGCACCATTTTATAAAGCACGGCGAATACCGTGATACCGTGCGCGTGGCCTCGATGTTACTCGAAGACGAGCACGATCTGATCCACAAAGCGGCCGGATGGATGCTCCGTGAGCTCGGCAAGCGCGATGCCGCCACGCTCCACGGGTTCCTCGACGCGCACGCGGGCCATATGCCTAGGACCATGCTTCGCTATGCGATTGAACGGTTACCGCTCACGGTGCAGCGCCGATATCGCGACCGGGCGGCCGACGAAAAAGCCCTGCACCAGTGAGACGCCGAGGCACCGCACCATCTCCAGATCGGCCGCGGTCTCGATGCCCTCGGCGATGAGCGTCGTGAGGTTGCCCGTCGACTGAACGAGCCGCTCCAACCGGCGAAACCCCGCGGTCGAATGCCGCGCCGCCCAGACCACGTGCTTCGCGATCTTCACGAACTCGGGGCGGACCGCGACGAGCATCGGGTCATGCGTCAGATCGGCCGCGCAATCGTCGAGCGCGACCGACACGCCGAACTCGCGGAGCGCGTTGACCGCCCGCAGCACGCGGCCGGACAGCGTGCGCCGATCGTGCTCCACGATCTCGATCGTCAGCCGCTCCGCGCCGATCTTCCACCGCTCGGCGACTTCCTGGACGTAGGCGGGAAACCAGGCGTCTCGCGTCAGCGTCTGCGGATGCACGTTCAGAAAAATTCGGGACGGCATGGCGATGCGACGCATGGAGTGCAGCGCCATGGCGACGCAGACGCGGTCGACCTCTGACTCCAATCGCGCCAGCCGCGTGGTGCGAAACAGCACTTCGGCGTCGGCGAACACGGTGCCGCGCTGACCATGCGTCAAGCACTCCACCCCCCAATGCGTGGGCGGAGTGGTGCGGTAATCGACTATAGGCTGGACGGAGGTCGCGATCGCGCCTGGGGTCAACAGGAGCTCGATCAGTTCCTTTCGCGCCGTCTCGGATTCGTCATCCCACTCCTGCTCCATGCTTCTCCTCTTGCGGAGAAGAATGCTACCGGCGTACGTAGACACTGGGCCAATACTTGTTTGTTCGGGCTTCCTTGCCGTTTCGGCATGGGAGGCGATCGTGGATCTGCGGCACCTGCGCTACTTCATGGCGGTCGCGGAAGAAAAGAGCGTGAGTCGGGCGGCGCATCGTCTCCGCGTCGCCCAACCGGCGCTCTCGCGACAGATTCAAGCGCTGGAACGCGAGCTGGGGCTGGAACTGCTCGCGCGTCAGGCCGCGGGCGTTGCTTTGACGCCCGTCGGCGAGGCGATCGCGTCGAGCGCGCGCGCCATTCTCGAGCAGGCCGAATCCATCGTGCGTCGCGCGGCCGATGCCGCGCATGGCCTCACGGGGCGACTCGTCATCGGCGTCGGACGATCCGCCTGGTGGCTCGAGCAGATCCAGCCGGCGGAGGCCGCGATCCGTGAACAGTTGCCCGACGTCGAGCTCGAGATTCGGGAAGTCGAGCCGGGCCCCGTGCAATGGGAGCAACTGAACGCCGGGGCGCTCGATCTCGCGATCGGGTTACCATCGCCGGTGGCGACGCACGATTTCGGCTGGGCGCCGTTGTACGACGTGCCGTTCGATTGCGCGATCGTCCCCGTCGAGACACCGCTAGCGTCGCGCTCTGTTTTATTGTCCTCTGATCTCGCTCTGTTTCCCCTGTTGTTTCCGAGAGCCGAGTGGCACTCAGAGTCGCAGCGTGTCATTGACGACACTCTGAAACAACTCGGCATTCAACCGCCGCTCGACGCACGATTCTCGGGGCCGAAAGCGGTTTGGCTAGCCGTAGGGGCGGGCGCTGGATGGACATTGTGGTCGCGGCCGGGACTCCAGATGGCGCCGCCCGGGACGGTCGCGATTCCCGTCGAGGGATTGCACGTCAGCATGACCACGGGGCTCTTATGGCGCGCGAACGAATCACGACCGCATGTGCGCCGGGCACTGGAAGTGATTCATGGCCGGTCCGCACCGCTCGGCACCGCATCCCCACGTCGGAATCACTCGACCGGTCTCGAGCTCCGTCAGCTCCGCGCATTGACGACCGTCGTTGCCTCGGAAAGCCTGGGCCGCGCCGCGCGGCGGCTGCGCCTGACCCCACCCGCACTCTCGCGCCAACTCCGGGATCTCGAACGCGAAATAGGCGTCCAACTCATCACGAAAGGCGCAAAGGGTACGACGCCGACCCATGCGGGCCTCGCGGCGGCAACCGACGCCGTGCGTCTCCTCACGACGGTCGAAGCCCTGACCGCCGATGCGCAGCGCCTGCGCACGGAAGCGTCGATGCGCTGCGTGATCGGCGCCGTCGCGACGAACGAAGTCGGCAAACTCCTAGGTCTGCTCCTCCGCGAGACGGCCGTGCGGCTCCCCACCGTGCGTATCGTGATCGAGGATGTGCCAACGCCGCGACAACAAAGGGAACTCCTGGCGGGCACGATTGATCTTTGTATCGGGCATGTGATGCGGGGCCCTCCGCTTCCCGCCTCGCTGGCGCGGAAACAGCTCAGTGTGGATCGAATCGATTCAGCACTGATCGCGGAGAGCCATCCACTCGCGGCCCGCCGGATACTGACCGCGGATGACCTCCGCGATGTGCCGTTCTTGTTCATGGATCGCCGCTTTCAACCCGAGTTCTACGATCAAGTCATGCAGGCCCTCTTATCCTTTGGTCTCGTGCCGCGGCTCGAGACGACCGTCAACAGCCTTCAGGTGCTCTGGCGGCTGGCGGCCGAGGGACGCGGGTGGACGCTGGGATTTCTGTCGCAGGCCGTGCGCGTGCCGCGCGGCACCGTGAGACGGACGCTCGCGGGCCTCGCCATTCCATGGGGTCTCGAGATGATGTGGCGCCGCGAAGAGCCAAAGGCCGCGGTCCGCGCCGTGTGCGCGCTCTTGCGTCAGGCGCGACGCAAGCCGAAACCGTGAGCGAGCTCGATCTTCGCCAGCTCCGGTACTTTGTCGTCGTCGCCGAAGAAGGCACCATCGGACGCGCGGCGCACAAGCTCGGCGTCGCCCAGCCCGCGATTTCCCGGCAGCTCAAGCTCCTCGAGCGCGCGATCGGCACCGAGCTGCTGTCGCGCCATGCCAAGGGATGCGCGCCCACGTCCGCCGGCGAGGCGCTCCTGTCGGCGACCCGCGGCATACTGGCGCAGATCGACGGCGCGGTGATTCGCGCGGCGCGGGCGGCTCAGGGTCGCGGCGGCAGCATCCGGTTCGGCGTCGGCCGCGGATCGCTGGCGTCGCCTCTGGTACAACGCGGGCTGGCGCTCATTCGACAACACTTTCCTGACATCGACCTGACGGTCGAGGACCTGGAAGCAGGTCCGAGCCAGTGGCGGGGACTGCTGGGCCATACCCTGGACCTCGCGCTTGGCGTCGAGCCGCCGCCGGCGCTCGAGGACATCGCGACCGAACGGATCACCGACGCACGGATCGAGATCGCGCTCGTATCCACGACGCATCCGCTCGCCTCACGGTCCCTCATCGAGGCGCACGAGCTGAATCCGTATCCGATCCTGTGGGTCCCTCGTGCCTATCATCCGGATGTCTATGATGCCCTGACAGAACACCTCGAACGGCTGGGCAACACGTCGCCGATCGTCGACACGCACAGCGGAGTGTACGCGGTGTTTCTCGCCGTGGCCGCGAATCAGGGTTGGCAGCCACTGCCGAGCCGATTCGTGGAGATGTCGCCGGATGGCACCGTAGGGGTACCAGTCCATGGGCTCGCGGTTCCGCTCTGGGAAGCGGTCATGTGGCGCGCGGACGATGAGCGCCCGATCATCCGCCACATCGTCGAAGTATTCGAGAGCGTGCGCGATGATGTGCCCTTAGTACCGCCGGTACCGGTCGGACACACACCGCCACGCACGCATGGGCTAGAGCTGCGCCATCTCCGCGCGCTCGCCGCGCTCATCGAGGAAGCCGGATGGACACGTGGCGCGCAACGACTCGGCGTCGCGCCGTCGGTGCTGTTCCGCAACATCGATGAGCTCGAACGGGAGCTCGATCTCAAGCTCTTTGATCGCCTGCCCCGCGGCGTACGACCGACCGCGGCGGGTACGTCGCTCGCGAACGACGCCGCTCGCGTGCTCGCGGCGTTGGATGCGGCGGTCGCCGAAGCCTCTCGCATCGGCCGACTGCATCGACGCCGGTGCGTGCTGAGCGGCGTCGACATCATGCATGCGAGCCCCGTGATGCGTGAAGTGCTGAGACGGTGCGCCGAGCGGTATCCCGATATCGAGATGGTGATCGATGAGCTGCCGACGCCGGATCAATTCGCCGCCCTGCTCGACGGGCGCATCGATCTCGGTGTCGGACATGTACACGCGAGCCTCCCATCTGGCGTCGCTCGGATGCGCTTGGCCAGTTATGTGTTCGATTCGGCGCTGCTCGCCGTGAACCATCCGTTGGCGACGCGAGCGACGGTGCGACTGGACGATCTTGCCGCCGTGCCGTTCTTATTTATTCGACGCGAGAACGAGCCGCACTTTCACGACGCCGTGATGCACGCACTGGGACGTCCGCCAGTCATACGATCGTTTGACAGCTTGCACACCGCGCGCGTGCTGGCGCTCCAGGGGCGCGGCTGGACGCTCGGTGCGCGACGGCATTACACGGGACTCGTCGCGGTACCGATCGACGATGTGAGCATTCCCTCAGGGCTAGAATTGTTGTTCCGCCGCGAGGAGCCGCATCCGACCGTGCGCATGCTGCTCGACCTCGCCATTGAGGTGATCGGCGAGCGCGAACGTCGTCCCAGGATATCCGGCGGACGTCCCGCGTCCGGCGGTATTCGGCCCGAGTCGTCTGGTCGCTAGCGGCGCCTGGTTGTTCCGTAGGCCACATGACCGTAGGCCGTATGAGCCCCACCCGGACGACGGACTGTCGCGGCTGGACCGTTTACAGTTCAGATCGGGTGGCAGTCGGATCGGTTCAATCGCTCGTGCAAAGCCGGGCTGCCGGCAATGCCGAGTATTTCATCGTCAAATTGGGCGACGAGGGAACCGTTCTCGTTCCGGTGGCTTATGCGCGGGTCAACCTCCCGCTCAAGCGAATCACCCTCCGCGCGTTGCCAGCGACCGGGTGCCGGATCCTGCCACTTTATAATGGCGAGCCACTCACTGAGGGGCTCGAGGATCAGGTCTGGTGGGTATTCGTGACGGCCGAGGAGGCCAAGTCCGGGTGAGCACTCAAAGCGTTGCGCGCACGGCCACGCTCGCGGAATGGGCGGCCGTCGGCGGATTGCAACTCGTCATCGAGCTGGCCTCGATTCGGCCGATCGTCGCCGCCAATCGCGCGGTCGGATTCGATCCGTCGGCGGCCCACGTGGCGTTCGGAGCGAGCGCGGATTTAGGCCTCTGGCTGGCGCTGACGCCGTTCGTCTTCCTGGCGCTCGATCAGGTTCCGTTGGCCGGTCCGCGGCCACGCATCGCGCTCAACCTGCTCGGTTGGGCGTTGGTCGGGATCGTGGCCGCGGCGGCCCAAGCGTGGATGGTCCGCGGCCTCTGGGTCGCGGGCAGCACGTTGTCCGACGACGCCAAATCGGCGCTCGCGTCGCCGCTCCTCTCGTTCCGCTATCTGTTCGAGACGAACGCGCAACAGGGGCTCGTGCTCCTCATGGAGTACGCGGTGCTCTTCCGCGTGCATCGCGCCCGTCGCGAGCGGGAGCTGGCCGCTCAGCTCGAGCGGTCGCTGGCGGACGCGCGGCTCCACGCGTTGTCGCTCCAGCTGCAACCGCACTTCCTGTTCAACACGCTCAACGCGATCGCGGCCCTCGTGCCCGAGGATCCGATCGTCGCCGAGGCCATGCTCGTCCGACTCGGCGATCTGTTGCGGACGTCGCTCGACTCCGAGCCGTCGGGCCATGTGACGCTCCGCACGGAGCTCAATCGCCTGGCATCCTACGTCGAGTTGCAACGCATGCGGTTCGGCGACCGGCTGTCGGTCTCGATGCGCATTGATCCGGACGTTATGAACGCGCGGGTGCCGTCGTTCCTGCTGCAGCCGCTCGTCGAGAACGCGATTTCCCACGGCATCGCCCCGCGGCGGGGTGCCGGTCATATCGATGTCGCCGCGCGATGCGATGGGCGCCGCCTGATCTTGAGCGTGCGCGACGATGGCATCGGTCCCCCACCCGAGCGCGACCGCCGCGAGCGCGTCGGGCTCGGCAGCACGCGCGCGCGATTGGCCGCGATGTTCCCTGGCATGAGTACCCTGGAGCTGTCACCCGCCGCGCCGCGGGGCACGCTCGTTTCCATCACCGTCCCTCTCGAGCTGACGAGTTGATATGAAAATCGCTGTCGTGGACGACGAACCCCTGGCCCGACGCCGCCTCAAGGCCATGCTGGCGGAACAGACCGACGTCGAGGTCGTGGCCGAGTACGAGGACCCATCGGATGCGATGAAGTCGCTGCCGGAAAGCGACGCCGATGTGCTCTTCCTGGACATTCAGATGCCGGAGCTCGATGGCTTCCAGATGCTCGAGCGGCTCGGCACCCGTCCGCCGCCGTTCGTGATCTTCGTGACCGCGCACGCGGAGCACGCGGTCCGGGCGTTCGATGCGGATGCGACCGATTATCTGCTCAAGCCGTACGATCGCGAGCGCCTCGAGCGGTCGCTCGACCGGGCGCGGGCCGCGCTCGCCGCGAGCGACAGCTCGAACGGCGGCGCGCTGGGCACGCAGGTCCGCCAACTCGTGGATCAGCTGCGCGAGCGCACGGTGTACCTCGACCGCGTCGCCGTCACGATGGGACGCCGCACGTACTTCGTGTCGACGCAGGCGATCGATTGGGTGCAGGCGGATCGCAACTACCTGCGGCTGCATGTCGGCTCGAAATGCCATTTGATCCGGTCGACCATCTCCGGCATCGAATCGCGCCTCGACCCGGCGCAGTTCGCGCGCGTGCACCGCTCGTTCATTGTGCGGATCGACAACGTCAAGGAATTGCGGGCACTGGTCTCCGGCGAGTATCGCGTCGTGCTGACCGATGGCACCGAGCTGCCGATGAGCCCACAGTACCGCGACCGTCTGCCGCGAGGATAGTCGTGGCGGCCCCACGCACCACGATCACGTGGCTGTTAGGCCTCGTGCTCCTGGCGTTGCTCAGCGTCGGTGTAGCGACACGGAACCAAAAGGTCGGACCGCGGGCAACGCTCGTCGCGTTGACCGCGTTCACCGAGCAGCCGCTTGGGAATCCGTGGACGCCGCATGCCGCCGATGCGCACGCCGCCACGGGCCTGCGCATGCTCGCGGACGCGATCGCGGCCACGTCACCGACGTCGCCGGATCAGGTCGAGACCGTGCGCACGTTGGCGCGGGCCCTCGATGTCGTGCCGCCGGGCGCGGTCGACGCGGAGATCGCGCATGACGCATTCGGGCGCGTGGGACACGTCCTGTCCGTGATCCAGACGGATCGCGCACCGGATAAGGCCGACGCCGCGGCTGCCGTCCGCGCCGCCGCCGACAGCGTGTCGGCGAACCGGCCGCTCAACGAGCAGCGTCGGGCGGTCGTGACCTTTTTTGCTCGCTCGCGCGACTTATTGGTCAGTGTTCAGTAAGGATTTCTGAAAGAAATCGGTCGACGGCCGGCCACACAATTTGCGGCTGCTCGACGTACGAGAAATGCGCGGCGTTCGGCACCTTGACCAGGCGCGCGTGCGGCATGGACGTCACCCACTCCTGGACGGCGTCCATCGGAATCGCATCTTCTTCGCCGTGCACGACGAGCACAGGCGTCTCGAGTTTGTGTAGTTGATCTCTGAGATCCCAATCGCCGTACGAAGCCATCACCAGGCGATTGGTGACGGTCAGCCCGTAGCGAATCCCAACGGGATCTGAGCCGCAAAGGTCGGATTTAATCAAGTGCAGCGTACTATCGGGCTGCGCGAGGCGGGGGCGAAGCGCGATCTTCCAAAACGCGCGGCAATCTTCGAGAATGCCGCTAGCGGGATCATTGAGCTTCTTTTGGGCCTCTGCCATAGCGGCGCGCTGTGAGCTGTCCAAGCGCGCACTCATCGTCTTCCCGAACCGCTGCCAAAAGTCGCCGCGGCGAGGGGGAACGGGATTAAAGAAAATCATGCGCTTGACCGCCTCGGGGTGCGCCAAGGCGTACGTGGCAGCCAACAACGGTCCATACGAATGCGCGATGAGCGTGACGCGATTCAAATGAAAATACCGGCGCACCGCATCCAGATCCGCGATCTGATTCGCGGCCGTCAGCACCGTGGTGTCTCTGGGCAACGTCGACCGCCCGGCGCCACGCTGGTCGTAGAAGATGACGACATGATGCTCGGTCAGCGGCGCGAAGTCGTTCGCGATGCTCTCGAGATCGACCCCGGGCCCGCCGTGGATCGCGATGATCGTATCGCGACCCTGGCCCTGGACCCGGTAAAACAGATTGACCGAGTCCGAGCTCGGAATCCAGCCGGCTTGCGCTCCCGCGATGGTCGGAAGAACGCTCATGAGTACCAATAGCGCGCGATGCACAACCCGAAACATAATTCGGCATGAGCTCGGCACCGCATATCGCGCAGGCCTCGGAACACATCGGTCGCGTCGTCCTGTTTTCGCGAGCCGATCCACTGGCCGAGGTCGGGCTTCGTTCGGTGATGAGCGGCCCGCTCCGGTTCGCGGCGGACGAGCTGTGGTTCTGCCTGCGCGGCTCGGCGACGTTCGGCGCCGACACGATCGGGGCTGGCGACGTGATCCACTTCAAGGAAGGTTGGATCGGCGCGGCCGACGTGCATGGTGGGTTCGTCGCGAGCTACATGCGATGTCTGGGGGGCCCGGGCGATCGAACGCCGGTGTTACGGCAGGCGCTGACCGCGGGGCCGCTCGCGGAGTGGGGGCCGGTGTCGACGATGATCGAGGGTCAGTCGACGACGGCGGGCATTCGGATGAACAAAGAAGCGCCCGAGACCGGGCGGCGCGCTGAGTCCGGTGTGTGGACTTGCACGCCCGGGATTTGGCGGTGCGGCGTCAGTCGTGATGAGTTTTGCCACTTCATCGCCGGACGGTCGACGTATTACCACGAGAGTGGCGAAGTCATCGAGATCGAGCCGGACACGCTCGCGTGTTTCCCCGCCGGGTGGAATGGCGTGTGTGAGGTGCGCGACACCGTGCGCAAGGTCTACATGATTCGTTAGTGCAAGGCTAGTGCACGGCGGGAATGATCTGCGTCGCGGTGATGCTGTCGCGAAAGGTGCGCCAGATGGGGTAGCGATTGTAGTTCGCGGCGGTAAACACGACGGCCAGATCGAGGTCGGGTACGACGATCAACAGCTGGCCGCCATTACCCGTGGCTTCGTAGTCGTGATAGTCGCGGCCCGGCGCGTGTAGGATGTTCAGATGCCAGCCATAGCCATCCCACGTGTCGGTGCCGGTCACGATCTGCTTCGCGGTTGATTGGCGGACCCAATCGGCGCTGACGATGCGCTGGCTTTTCCACCTGCCGTCGTCGAGATAGCTGGCTCCATGCCACACGCCGCTGTCGAGATACGCGACGCCGAGCTTGAGCAGATCGCGCGGACGGAGGTACAGCCCGCCGCCACCGTACCCATCGCCGGTCGGCATAAGATTCATCGCCCACCGGTGTATGCCCAGTGGCTCGGCGACGGATTTCGCGAAAAATGCGGGTAGCCACGTATTTGTCGTGCGGGCGACCACGCCGAGGGCGAGATTGATGCCGCCGGAGCAGTAGGCGTAGACCGTGCCCGGATCATGCGCGACGGGCAGTTCGAGGATGAACCGATACCAGTCCAGTTGGCCGGTCTGTGTGTACATCTTGTCTTCGTTGCCCGGCGAGTCGTCGTCGTTGTCGTCGCACGCGAGACCGGTGCTGTGCGTCAGCGCGTGGCCGACGGTGATGCGCGAGCGGTCGGGTTGCGGGTCGCCGAGGGCCGCGTAAAGCGGCGTGTTCATGTCGACGTGAGCCGCACCCACCATGACCGACGTGAAGGTCTTGCTGGCCGAGCGCAGGTCGTGGAGGCGGTCGGCGTCGAACCCGAAGAAATATTCGTCGAGCACGAGGCGCCCGTGGCGCGCGATCAGCAGCGATTGGATCAATGGCGCGGTTCGCGAAACCGGGTCGGTCGAACCGATGTGTTGAACGATCGCGGCGAGCGCGGCTTCGTCAATCCCAACGTCGCGCGCCCGGCCGATGCGCCAGTCATCGGGCATTCGCTTCGGCACCCGGTACGTGTACTTCGATCCAGGCGGACGCGGGTAATACTCAGCGGTCTCCCGGCGCGTCGCCGGTCGAAGCGTCACCGGCATATCGAGCCCCGGCCAGTGCATCGTGATACGATCGCCCACTCTATGTCCCGAGAACGACGGGAAGGTATGCGTCGTGTCGACGAACCGAATCGAGTCGCCGTCCGGCTGCATGATGTAGCGCGCGTAACCCTGGCCGCCGAGATAGTTGCGCTCCGGCACGCGGAAGGTGACGCCGGAGTCTGGCGTCGAGCGCATGTACAACCGGTAATGCTCCTCGAGCGGACGGAGCTCGCCGATCGAGAAATACGCCCCTTTCCCAGGCGTGTAGAGTGTGACCGGCGTGGCGTATCGTACGCCACTCACGAGCCCGCGCGCCTGCACCCAGAATCCGCCGATCCGCCCATCCGGGTCGACGGTGCCACGGAACTCACCCTGGGAATCCGGCAGCGCGATCGTGACCGAGTCACCCGCGCGATGCACCGGCACGTCGGGAACTAGCCCGCCGATACTCGCAGTCGAGCTATGTATATACAGCCTCCCAGCGACTCGGGGGCCATAGGTGCTATCGCTAACCCAGAGCTGGCAGGCCAAGATGGTGATCATCATGGCCCGTTAGACACCTAGTATCGCCAACTGGTTGTGTCAGCTCCGGGCGGAGCGCTTTGCAGCCAGCGCTTCACCATCAACGGGATCATACGCCCGCTGGTAGTACCGCGGGCGATGGTGTTCGGGTGATCGTGATCCCCGGTCCAGCAATGCTCGTCACGCGCGCCATACTCGACGACGGCATCGGCCGATGGATTTTGGGTCGACTTGAGGAAATCGTCGGCCAGATAAACGGCATCGTTCAGCATCCACGTATCGGACAGCCCGACGTAGAGGTGGATCTTCCCCTTGAGCTTGGGCCCGAGCGTCGGCCAGTCGCGCCGCATGATGTGCACGAGATCGTAATGGTCGCGCCAATACGCCGCGACGGTCGTATCGATGACGCCCGTTTTCTTATCCCAGATCCGCTGGGGATACCCGTCGGTGCCGATCGGCGAGAACACGGCTTCCCAGATGTCCCATTGCTCGCCCGACCGCGAGTGGGTACCGCGGACCAGCTCCACGAGGTTTTGCTGCTCGACGGTCGAGAGCTCCTGGCCCAGGTACGTGCGCTCGCCAAGCCGCGGCGTGCGGCGCCAGTAGCCCTCGGAGAAGTACGCGTTCTTGTCGTGGTACAGATCGATATTCGTGTACGCGTGAAAGTCCACGGGATCAGGACAGAACGCCCAGCTGCCGTTGTACTCGTCAGGGTAGAAGACTTGAGCGCCGAGAGCTTCCCAGCCGCCAGTGGAGCCTCCGTAGAGCGCTCTCGCCCATGGCCCGAGGCCACGATACTGCTTCTCGATGTACGGAATCAGCTCATACGTGATCGCATCGCCGTACGGCCCGACGTTGGCCGAGTTCACCGCGTAGGAATCATCGTAGTACGGATTCGCGTGCTGGATCGTGACCATGATCACGCGCGGAAACCCGGGCCCCGTCCACTTCTGGTAGAACTCGTACTCGTGCTCCTGCGCCAGCCGGCGCAGCTGCGCCCGATTGCAGTGCTCGAGCGAGCTCCCGTTCGGACAATCATGCGCGATCTCGGCCAGATTCGGCGCCGGCAAACTCGCGGCGGCTGGCTCCTCCCGCCAATCCGAGGGCTCGCGCTGAAAGTGGCCCTCTTCGATCGCGAGCGGATAGTGGGACTCGGGATGTGTGTCGAATCCCTCCGGCAATACGACGATCGCGCCCAGGTACGTCGGCCGCCCCCAGAATTTCGTGAGACGATCGCTCTGAATGCGAATGTGCTTGACGTACTTCGTATCCGGCGTCTCAGGCAACGGCCCCATCACGGTATCGAGCGTGATGCGAATCAGGTTGCTCTTCCGCGGATCGAAGTGGATGAACGTCGGCCGACTCATCGGCGAGCCGGGCGCGCGCTCCCAGTGCTGGCCCTCGCCACGATCAGGCGGCAGCTCCACCGTGTGCCCGTCGCCACGGTGATAGACCTCGTACGGATGCAGGACAGCCTGGATCCAATAGTCGCCAGGTGGAACGTCGGCGAGGCTCTCCTTTGGATAGCCATACGCATGCGCATCGAACACGCCGGGGTGCGACGCGCTCAGATCATGCACGTCGATCCCGAAGATTTGCTGCGTGTTGTCGTGATAGTTGATCTCGAAGCGCGGCTCGGACGCGCTATCCGTCGAGAGCAGCAGCAGGAGTCGCCCGTCCTTTGGCAGCGACGTGGCCTTCGCGGGCAGGCCCACGAGAATGCGTTGCGCGTGCAGTGGCGCCGCGAGCGCGGCGAGAGCGAACAGGGTACTGAGCTTGAGCATCTTATCTCTCGCGAAAGACACGACCAGTGCTACCGTCGACGCGCAGGATATCGCCGTTCTGCACGGAGCGTCAATCGAGGCCCGGGCACGGCCAGAAGATAATCATCTACGCGCACGCCGGCCGATCGGATCTCAAATCCGATCGCCCTCCCACGGCGTAACCCCACCGCACATCACTCTCACAAATTCTGGAGGCAGTTTCATGCTTCGCGCCCGCAGTCTGCTCGCTGCCGGGCTCGTCGCCGCGCTCGGCGCCAGCATATTGGCCACGACGCGGCATGTCTGGGCATCCGACCATCAGGACAGCCCCGACGTCGAGCTCAACCCGTCGATGGACATGACGGACTTCTACGCTTTCCCCGGCTCCGCGCCGGGCCGCATTGCGCTCGTGCTCAATAGCTGGGCGTTCCTGACGCCAGCGGAAACACCAAACACCTCGTTCGATCCGAACTTGCTGTACCAGTTCAAGATCGACAACACCGGTGACGCGAAGGAAGACCTGGTGATGCAGGTCGTATTCACCGGCACCGGCGCGAATCAGACCGTGTCGCTGTACGGCCCCATGGCGCCGTCAGTCGTCGGCGCGATGCGGAACACGCTGACCACCGCGAAGCCGGTCCTGACCGGCAAGGTCAACACGGTCCTGGGCTCGAACACGGCGATTCAGCTGTTCGCCGGCCCGCGCAGCGATCCGTTCTTCATCGACCTCGAACAGTTCTTCCGGATTCTGCCTGACCGGAAGCCGGTCACCGGCCCCTTGGCCCAACTGCCGTCGACGCCGTCGGCCAGCTCCTTCCGCAATCCCGGTATCGATTTCGTGAAAGGACACAACGTCCTGTCGATCGTCGTCGAGGTCCCGGCATCCATGCTGACCGCCAGTGGCAACGCGAAGCTCGGCCTCTGGGGAACCATCAGCCGCTAACCATCGGAGACCACACCACCATGTATCGCCGTCTTTCGCTCGCGGCCTTGATTCTCGTCGGCGCCGCGTGCTCCAGTGACAACAATA
>DASRDS010000301.1:0-32841 GCA_035652495.1 Gemmatimonadaceae bacterium | reverse complement strand
GGCCGTCAGCATAGACGAGCGTATACTCAAGTTTCCTCCAATTTTTTCTTGGGAACTACCGGTGCGAACTACCGGTGGGTGGAACAGCGGACGTCAGAGACGGATCGCGACCCTCCTTAACGAGTGTTTCGACACGGCGATTTATGGGACGGACCGTGGATCGTCAAGGAGTTGTACGGAAGCTGTAAGTGGAACGTTGAGAGCCCGTGAATTAATTGCTTACGGGCTCTCTCCTTACGCCGGCAATAAATTTTTCGTGAAGATTGTCCGCTATTTCCCCGGTGTACCGGGTACTGATGAGCCGCCGGTTGATGAGCCGCCGCGTCCTAGTGCCAGCGTGAGTCCGACGATGCCGCCCGAAACGAGCACGAGCAGTCCCGTGGTTTTCGCGGCGTCTACTTTTCGTTCTTCCGTCTCGGTGATATCGCTCGTGGGGATCGTCACCATCTCCCCACTCCAGGGTGCGTCGGTGCCATCGATCAACGTCGTTCGCGCGAGCGCGAGCGTGACGCTGGTCGAATCCGACGACCGGAGCTTCCCGTACAGCGTTCGCACCGATGGGCCGAGGCGGCTGGCGAGCTCGGCGCTTCCCTGACTATTCAATGAGACTCTGACATCGCGCCCCGGAAGTAGCGCATTTCCTGATGGCGTCTCGCTATATCGCATGCAGCTCATAGCGGCGACGCCGAGCAGTGCGGGCGCGAATGGGCGGAAGTAGTGCAGCACACGACCTCTCAATGAGCGCCGCCGCCGGCCCAACAAGCGGCCGGCGGCGGTCTATAGTTGCGAAGGATTTTAACCTACCACGCGGCTGGCGTCGACGTATACGTCAGCGTCGGGCACGCGTGTGGATCGTTGGCGTTCTGCGATGTCGCGCCGACGTTCGGTGTATTCGGATCGGCGTTCGCCGCGGTCAATCCATACGGCAGGCGACCGGGGACGTTCGCCCGCGTCGCACTCGACGTTGGTGTCGACGGTGCGGCCGCGAGATACGGCAGGCAGGTGCGCTTGTAGTCGTTCCACACCTCGGGCGTGGCGAAGAGATCGATGTACTTCTCCTCTATGATGTTCTGCAGCGTGGGCGCCACGTGCGGTTGTGCGGCGAACTTGCAGGTGGGCGAGCAGGTGCTGGCGTAGATGGAGTCGGAGGCCTCGTTGATGGGATCCGCGCCGTAGGTTTCGTTGTTGCGGACCGCGTTGAGAGCCGAGTCGGCCAAGGTCACGTTTCCGGTCTGGAGCGCCGCCTCGGCGATGATCAGCTTGGTTTCCGTGAAGGTCACTTGCGGCTGACGGAAATTGGAGCCGTTGTTGAAGATATTGAAATCGATATCGTCACCGCCGCCGGGCAGTACGCTGTTGCCACCGGGGCGCGCTCCCGTGCATCCGTTGTCGTTGCCGGCACCGAGCGTGCACGGAAGGCCGCTGTTCGGCTCGACGTAGTAGAATCCGAAGCGCCCATTGTCGATATCGAGGCCGGCGTTCACCCGCGCCCGCATGAGGTTCACGAGCGCGGCTCCACCGCTGATGTCGCCGCCGCGAGCGCCCTGAAATGACACCCATTGGTTCGCGCCGGTGGCGACGTCGGCGAACCACGTCCAATCATCGTCCGACGTCGCGATGCCAAGCTGTGCCTCGGCGAGCGCCTTGGCGTAGTTCGACGGATCGACCTCCGCCATGTGCATGTAGTACCGGGCCTTGAGCGTGTGCGCGACGGCCTTGTACACCGCGACGAGAGCGGCTGAGGATCGCCCCGCATAAATCACTTCGTTGGTGCGTGGCACCTTCCCCGGCAGCACGCCAGTCGGCCCGAGGTTCGTCTTTCCGGCCGGATTGCAATTGAGAAACGCTATGGCCTGATCTAACGTCGTCTCGACGGCGTTCAAGACCGACATCTGATCATCGTACTTCGGCTGCGGGTACTTATTGATGTCGAACGCTTGGCTATAGGGCACCGCGCCCCAGATCGAGGCCGCATCGCCGATGATCATCGCCTCCCAGACCTTGGCGATGCCAACATAGATGGAGTCGCTCTGCGCGAGCGCGATGGCTTGGATCTTTCGCGCGTCAGCGGCGCCACCACCGCCCGCCGGAGGCAGCGCGGCCCAGACCGACGCGAACGACCCGTCGTCGTCGCCCGGTCCGACAATGTACTGATCGAAGCCTTGCTGTTGGCGGGCGACGCCGGAGATCTGCTGCATGTACTCGGCGACGAACCGCGCCAACTGGGCCGTATTGTTCTCGGCCTGTCCCGCCTCGAGTCCGACATACAACGGACCAGGGTCTTTCAACGACGCGTGACCGTTCGGGTCATTGATGCCGAGACTCGGACCGGTGAGGAAATCGTGGCATGCCGTCCCGCTGAGCAGGAGGGCCGCGCCGAGTGCGATCGCTTTGGCAATGCGCATGGGGCTCGTCTCCGTGTTAGCGGTTGAGGGTGACCGTGACGACATACGAACGATTCTGCGGGATATTGAAGTAATCGATGCCGCGCACCGGCGAGGCCGAGCCCAGGATGCTCGTCTCGGGATCGATGCCCGTATAGCTCGTCCAGGTATGCAGGTTCCGGCCTGAGACGCGGAGCTCGATGCTCGTGAACGTCGTGACGCGCTGGATGGCCGGCATGTCGAGCGTGTAGCCCACGGAAATCTCGCGGAGCTTGGCGAAGCCCGAGTGCTCGACGAAGTAGGAGCCCGGCCCGTTGAAGATGCCGCCGTTCCCCTGGAACCAGGACTGATCGAGCGGCACGGCCGTCCCGGCGCCTTCGCCCGCGGCGCCCGCGCTCGTCCCGATGTAGTTCTGGCCGAACTTGACCTTACAGTTGCACTGACGGTAGAAGAACGAGTCGAACGAGCGGCCGAAGTAGTTCAAGGCGCCCTTGGTGCCGTTGTAGCTGTCGCCACCATTCTGCACGTCGAGCAGTGCGGAGATCGAGAACTTGAGGACATGGATGCCGGTGTGCAGGGATCCGATCCAGTTCCGGTTCGGATCGCCGATCACGTATTGTTTGCCGCTGACATCGACCTGCGGATACCCGGAGCCGTCGATATACAGGGCGCCGGCCTTCGCGCCTTTGCACTCACCCGCCACCTGGTCGATGTTGACGCCGTTGATCAGCACGCCGCGGCCGCAACGAACATAGTCGGAGCCGTAGTAGACTGGCGCCTGCTGGCCAACGACGGCCGCACCGGTGAGGCCACCCAGACCGGCGGTGCCGCCGATGTCGACGAACTGCACGCCTTTCGGCAGGCTCACCACCTGACTGCGGTTCCGCGCCCAGTTGACGCCGACATCCCACGCGAAGTGCTTCGTGGTGATGGGCCGGAGATTCAGCGCGATTTCGAACCCGCGATTCCACAGGTCGGCGGCGTTCTCGAACTCCTGGGTGTAGCCGGTGAACGGCGATACCGGTACCGCGAAGATCGCACCCGACGTGTATTCCCGATAGTACGTGAAGCTGATATCGCCGAACGAATGCAGGAACGCGATGTCGGTGCCCAGCTCGAGCTCTTTTTGCCGCTCGCTGGTGAGGTCCGGGTTCGGAGCCAGCGCGTTCGTCGCGAGACCGCCGTTCCCGTTCACATTCGAGGTCGGGATGCCAGTCGCGAATCCATCGGCGAACGTCTGCGCCGCGTAGGTGCTCCCGAGCACGTACGGACGGGGTTGGGTGCCGGTCTCCCCGTACGAGACACGCAGCTTCGCCGAGGTCAGAATGTTCTTGACGGCGCCATTGTTGTCGCCATCGCGAAGGACGTTCCACGACGCGCCGCCTCGCGGGAAGAGGCTGAACTGCTTGTTCGCGCCGAACGTCGATGCGCCGTCATCCGTCAACCCGGTCGTCAGGGTGAGCTGGTGCCACAGCGTGCCCTGCAACTGTCCGAAGAACGACGCGAGTCGCACGTTGGACGTATACACGTTGGGCGGTTGAATGAGCGTGGTGTTCGACAACACGAAGGGCGACGGCGTCGTCAGACCGTAGCCGGTGGTCGCCGACGTATTGTATTGCTTGACGTTGATGTTGTTGCCCAACGTCAACGTCGCGTCGAAGTTGTCGGAGAACGTGTGCTTCGCGGTTCCCGACAACCGTTGATCGATCGACCAGTTCTTCACGAAGCCCTGCGTCACCAAGCCGAGCGCCACGTTGCCGGCGCTGCCGAGGCCGGCGCTGCCGCCCGACGACCAGGGCTCGCTGAACAAGCGCTCGTCGTTCGAGTAGTCGGCGCCAACCTGCTCGTTGAAGTGCAGCCACGAGACCGGTTGGTAGTCCGCGGCCACGTTGCCGAAGGTGCGGGCGACGTTGGCGGTGTTCTTCTGATTGTAGGCGACGAAGAACGGATTGTCGTAGACGCGCGAGAGGAAGTCCGTGTTCGGGAGTGGATTCTCGAATCGGAACGCCCGCGGCTCACCCGTCGTGGGATCGAGGATCGGCAGATTGTTGAACGTCGCGGGGGTGCGCCAGTCGCCGAGCAGCAAGCCGCTGACGTCGTTGCTGCTTTCCACATAGGCGCCGTTCGACGCGGAGAACGCGGCGTTGGCACTCATGCGGAGCTCGCTCGTTACTTGATCGGCGCCGTTGAACCGGAGAGAAGTCCGGCCGTAGGAGTTATTCGGCCCGATGATCATGCCGCGGTTGTAGTTGTACGCGCCCGACACGAAGAACTGCGTCCGGTCGCTCCCGCCCGATGCGGTGATCGCATTGTCGTAGACGTGACCATTCGTGAAGATGTCGTTCTCGTGATTGAACGTCGGGGTCCCGGCGGGAATGACGGCGCCCCATGACGCGCCACGACCTGGCGGGCTGCAATCGGATATCCCGGCGCACGAAAAGGGCTTGCCGTCGGAGCCCATGCCATACGTCCGCTGCAGGAACGGCACGTTGGAGACATTGTCCCACGACATCGAGCTCTTGGCCGAGTAGTGCGTCTGGCTGGCGCGACCGTGCTTGGTCGTGATGAGGATGACGCCCTGACCCGCGCGCGAGCCATAGATCGCGCCCGCCGCGGGGCCCTTGAGGATCTCGACGTTCTCGACATCGTCCGGGTTGATGTCCATCGCCCGGTTCGGCTGCTGCGGACCGCCGTTCGCGGCCGAGGTCATGCCGGGCGCGAATCCCGGCGTCTGCTCGATCGAGTTGTCGACCGGCAGACCGTCGATGACGATGAGCGGCTGGCCGTCCGATGCCGTGAGCGTGGTCAAGCCGCGCAGCTGGATGTACGTGGAGACGCCGGGCTGGCCGGAGCTCTGGGAGACCTCGACGCCGGGCGCCTTCGCCGCCAGCGCCGTGATCACGTTCGACTCGTTGCTTTTTTGGATCTCTTGCGGCGCGACGTTGCTGCGGGCCGTCGTCAGCTGGTCGGTCGTCGCCGTCGTGCCCTGTCCGGTCACGACCACGGTCCCGAGTTGGAACGGATTGATGACCAGCTTGAAGTTCTGGGTGATCGTGGCACCCGGCGTCAGCGTCACCTGAGCCGTGGCGCTGCCGTAGCCGACGAGGCGCACGCTGAGGGTGACGGTCTGGCCGGACGCCCGCGCGCCGGGGACACTCAACGTGTACTTGCCGTCGCCGCGGGTGATGGCGTTCAAGTTCATCGTGGCGATGAACACGCCGGCATCCGCGAGCGGCACTCCGGCATCGCTGCTGACCTGGCCGGTGATCATCACCGGCGCTTGCGCGCGCAGCTCGCTCGGCAGCGAGAACATGCACGCTACGGCGACCCCAATAAGGGCGCCTGGGTGGAACCACCTACTTCGCTGACTGGACATGGGTCTCGCGGCACCTCGCAGTGAGAGTGGAGGAGCGATCACGAACCCCGCATGACTACTATCTCTTTAGTACTATGATCGTAGAACTATGAGCATAGAACTACGGACGTAGTCCTTGGCGGTGCGCCACGTTACGGGCCCTCGCGGATCATGTCAAGAACCGGTTATCAGATTGACAGATTCCGGTCGAACACGGACGTCAGTACGCCGCCGGATTCCCGAAGAAAGAGTACGACGGACACGGCTGTGGCGAGTCCGCGTTGTGCGCGCCGGGACTTACGTTTGGGGCGTTCGGATCACCGGCGAGCGTCTGCCCATAGGGGAACCGCTCCGGCAGCCCGCCACCTCGAGGCATCGAGTCCGTCACCGTCGCCGGCGCGGCCGCGATGTACGGCAGGCACGTGCGCCGGAAGTCCGACCAGACCTCGGCGCTCAAGAAGAGATCGATGTACTTCTCCTCTATAATGTTGCGAAGCGTGGCCGCCACCGGAGGCTGCGGCGCGAAGGTGCACGGGCCACCACAGGCCAGTTGCCCGGACGCGAGACGATCGCCGCTCACGTCCACTCCATACACTTCTTGAGCGCGCACCGCCGTCAGCGCCCGCTGAGCCAGGATGGCGTTTCCGGTCGCCAAGGCCGCCTCGGCGACGATCAGCTGCGTCTCTGTCCAAGTTATGTACGGCTGCCGGAAACCCGCCCCGAAATTCAGCAGGTTGAAATCGGACGTCCCGCGCCCACCCGGTTCCGCCATGTCGCCACCCGGGCGGTATCCGCTACAGCTCAAATCACACGACCCGGAGCTCGCGAATTTCATGAAGTAGAAATCCAGCCGGTCCTGATTCGCATCGATCCCCTCGGCGATGCGTGCGTGCATGAGATTGATCAGCGTCGCCGATGGGGCGAGCTGACCAGCGCTGTGACCGGACACGAGATTGTACGTGGCGTTGTTCTGGATCTCCGTGGCGTCGTTGTACCAATTCCAATCATGCCGCGGATCACTGATGCCCTGCTGCGCTTCCTTGAGCGCGAGCGAGTAGTACGAGCCATCGCGGCCGGCCTGGTGCAGGTCGTATCGCGCGCGCAGCGTGTGCGCGACTTCCTTATAGATCGTCGCCAGCGATTCCGCCGGAAGGCCGCGATAGATCAGCTCCGCCGTGTCCGGCCCGCCATGCGGGAGCGGCGGCGCGGCCAGGTAGACGAAGATCGCCGAGTCGAGCTGCGCGTCGACGTCCTGGTAGACCGTGGGCTGCGGATCGAAGGTCGGATTCGGAAAGTGCGCGCGGTCGAACGCCTGCGTGTACGGGATGGCGCCCCAGATCGACGCCGCATCCCCGGCGGCCGCCGACTCCCACACCTTGCCGATCCCGATCCAGAGCGAGTCGTTGATCTTCCGCCCCAGCGTCTGCAGCGCTCGCGCGTTCGTCACCGACATCACGATCGACTGAAAGCCGGGATCCGCATCGACCGCGAGAAATTGATACAGGTCGAACCGCTGCGGCTGGGCGGCGATGCCGGCGATCTGCTGCGTGTAGAGCCCGACCGGCATGCCGATCGTGCTCTCCCACTCCTGCATCTCATCGTACTCGAGATTCTGGTACGTCTCCGTCAGCTGGCGCACGGTCAGCGTGTCATTCGTGCCCTGCTGAAGCGTGGGCCCGGCGACGTCATGGCACGCCGCGGTGAGAAACGGCGCGAGGAAGAGGAGGACGTTACGGCTTCGTCGAGAAGTCGACCTTGGGTGCTTCCTGCGCGGCAGCGGTGGCCGTGAAGTACGCACGCGGCTTGGACCCGGAGAGACGTGCGGTGACGACCTGCGGGAACTGCCGGATATACGCATTGTACGTCTCAACCGCTTGATTGTAGTCGGTTCGCGCCGTGGCTATCCGGTTCTCAGTACCCGTTAACTCATCCATAAGCCGTAGGTACGCCTGGTCCGACTTCAACTGCGGGTACGCTTCCGTTACAGAACGATTCAGGATCGTCAACTGCGTCGACAACTGGACGTTCGCATCGGCCTCGCGCGCCGGGTCGTGACTGTTGATGGCATCCGTCACCCCCGAGCGCGCCTGCGCGACGCCTTTGTACACATCGAGCTCCTGCTTCGACTGGCCCTTCACGGTCTCGACGAGATTGCCGATCAGATCCGACCGGCGTTGAAGCTGCACCTCGATGTTCTTCTGCGCCTGTGCCGCCGTTTCATCCATCTGCTGGATCTGGTTGTATCCACAGCCGGCGAGCGACAGCATCAAACCGGCGACGACAACGCGCGAAGCTTTCATCAATTCCCCCTGAAACTCATCTGCACGACGTATTGACCCGAACGAACTTCGCCGGGCTCGAGCTTCCATGCCAGTTTCGCTTTCTCGTTGAGACACTGATCGACGCCGGCGCCGGGTTGCTTCGACGACCAGCGGCTGTTCGCCACCTTGGCGTCGCTCACTCCCTGCGAGTTCACCGTGACGAGCATCGCCACACCGCCGCGCAGCGTCGGATCCAGCTTCTCGCCGTACTCCTCGAAACAAAACCGGGAGAACGCCGATTCGCGATTGACCGACGCCATCAGCGCCTCGGGCGCCGGCGGATAGTCTGGCGTCTGGGCGACGAGGTTCTTGGGCTTTGGCGGCGGCGTAAAGGTGTCTGGCGCGGCTTTCGGCAGCGCGGTTTGCACCTTTGAGAGGTCGACCGGCGTCGTGTCGACCGGCGCGGCAGCGACCACGGCCGCCGGTTTTTTGTCGCCGTGACAGGCCAGCGTCGCGGGGAGCGCGAGAACAAAAAGAATCTTTTTCATGCTTCGTAGGCGTCGAGATAGGTGACCAGGCGCTCCAGCCCGACCAGATAGCCGGAGAGCACATCCGTCGCTTCGCGAGCGGACAGCTTCGGAGCGGATCGAACATGGTGCACGGCACGCAGGAACGGCTCGGCATCGAACCCCACCCGGGACGCGACCGCACGCGCCAGAGCGTCATTCTCCGCCGGCGGCGTCGCGCCGTGCAATCGTTCGCTCGCTCGAAAGACGATCATCACCTCTCTCACGCTATCCGCAAAACGTCACGATGAGTTTCGCCCGAGGCCCCCAGGAGCCGCCGCCGTAGACGCTGCAGGGTCGCGCGGGCCGTGTGCTCGAGTTGCAACCGGAGATCGGCCGCGCGAACCGCGATACCGGTAAACGGCGGATCGCCGGTTAGCACACGGTGGCGCGCCAAGATGTCCGCATACTCCATCGGGAACGCGTCGGCGCCCGTCCGCCATTCCTCGACCGTCATGATCTGCGGTGGCGAGTGCCCCGCCGACCGCCACGCACGGAGCGCCGCCTCGGCCGCCCGAAGTCGCTCCAGCGGGACCGAATCGACCAGGACGAGCACGTTGTAGTCGGACCGGCCGGCGATATGCTCCCCGCCCGCCCCCGAACCATAGAGGACCACGGCAGAGAGGCCGCGCTCCCAGACATGCTCCAGTTGCTTGACGAGATCGGCTAGGGCCGACTCGGCGTCAGGTTTCGCGGGCACGCCGAATTCTACCAGCTTGAGCCACCGCCGCCACCACCGAACCCTCCACCGCCCCCGAATCCACCGAAGCCGCCTCCTCCCCCGCCACCGCCTCCACTACTCCACCCGCCGCCACCACCGCCTCCGCCGAAGAAAATCGGAATAGGCAGGCACCCGCATCCGCCACACCCGCGGCGACCTCCCGCGACAAGACGCAGAATGGAGAAGATGACGACGAAGATGATGGCCCACTCGACCGGCGTAAGCCCGATCCCACCACTTCCCCCAGCGGTACCCTGGGGCGGTGGCGGCGGCTGCGCGAGCGATGTGTCGAGCGAAAAATGAAACTCGTCGGCGAACCGCTGGGCCGTTCGAAGGGTGACGAGCTCCAGTCCACTCGAGTAGTCGCGATTACGGAAGTCGGGCGTCGCTTCCCGGCAGATATCCCCGGCATCGGCGTCCGTGATAAATCCCTCGGCGCCCCGACCCGTGGCGATAAAGCAATGCCCTCGGCCATCGCTCGACGTCTCTTTTGGGACGAGCAGAATGACCGCGCCGGCATTCCGCGTCGGATCACCAGGGTTGCCGATCTTGCCGACCTTCCACTGGCGGCCGACCTGCAACGCGTATTGCGCCGGATCCTGGTCGCCGATGTCAGGCACGGTGATGACCGCGATCTCACCACGCGACTTATTTCTGACATCGCCGGCGATCTGCTCGATCTGCGCGGACGCACTCGGGCTCAGGACATGCGCGAAGTCGTTGACGATCCCAACCGGTTGTGGGATCTGCTGCACAAGGAGCGCAATGACGAGCAGATTTCCAAGCATGCGGCGAGTCGTGCTCCTGTTAGCGGTGGCGGCGTGTCAGAAAACGCCACAGCAAAAGCTACCCGCGGTGTCGGCCGAGACCACTAGGACCTTCAGCCCCGTGGACCAGATTAACGCTGAGGCGCGTGCCCTGGACACGGTGCCGCAGGCGGTGCGCTTCACGCCCGCCTACGCGGCCCGCTTCGACTCACTTCGTAAAGCTGAAGTTGAACTCGAACGTGCCAGCGCCGGAGGCCGACGGTGAGAACTTCCACGCACGGGCGCGCTGCAGAATGCACTGCTCCGCTGCGTCGGCGCCGGGCCCGCTCCACGTCCGGCTCGTGATCTGTGCGTTCGTGACCGCACCGCTCTCGGTCAGCGTGAGAGATATCACCACGCTGCCCGCGAGACTCGGGTTCACCTTGAGCCCGAACTCATTGTAGCAAAACCGGAGCTGCGACTCGTGATCGCGCACCTGTGTGCCGAGCTCGCCGACGTCGCGCCCGGGGCCGCCAAGGCTCGGCGCGCCGATGGCCTTTGGCGCGCCAATGCGCACGGCCTGGGCGCCGAACCCGCCGGTGCCTTCCACGGCGCCGATCGAGCCGGTGCCCGATCCACCGCCCGCATCGCGGCCTGGCGTCCGTGAGCCGGCGCCGCCCTGACCATAGGCCAGCACCTGCTTGCCGCCGGTTGCCGCACCCGGCGTGGCGGGCGAGTTCGACGCTACCGAGACACCGCGCAGGACGTTCGAGACGTCGCCGACCGGCCCGTTCGACGCGGCGGGCGCACCGAACGCCGCCGCGGCCGCCGCGTTCCGCTTCTCAGCGAGCGTCGGACCCGAGGGCTTTGGTGCCGCTGCCGCTGGCTTGGCCACGGGCTTGGCCGCGGCCACCGGTGCGGCCGGCGTCGGCGGGGTCTTCGGCAGATCCGGCGGCGGCGCCTCGAATGTCACATTGATCGGCCGCTCTTCCGCCGACAGTAGATGTGCGGTTTCGGTGCGCGGACCGAAGAGCACGAGGAAAAGCCAGAGCACGCCGATGCCCGCCGATATGCCGGACGACACGAGGAGCGCGCGACCTTCGTCGGACGCGAGCTCGTGCCGCAGCTCGCGCGTAAAGCTCGTCTCATCGACTGGCGCGCGAACGCGTCCCGTGCGCCGCTTCGGCGGAGGCGCGCTGGCGCCGGAGCGCCGCGGATCCTCGCTGGCCGTCACGTGCTCGCACCCCCGGTGCGCTTGACCTGCAACGAGATATTCTTGAAGCCCGCGAGCCGCGCGGTCTGCATGATCCGCGACAAGAGATCGTAGTGCATGGTCTTGTCGCCCTGGATCGCGAGCACCTGATCCACGGGATCGGTCGCCGGCGTATTGCGCTGCGCCCGAAGCGAGTCGGCGCGTTGCTTGAGCACCGCGTAGAGCTGCGGGATCGCGAGCGGCTGACCCGGAATGTTCGACTGGGCCTGCGCGGCGTCGACCGTGCTCATGACCGGCTGGTTCGCCACGGTCACCTGCGCGCCGATGCCGAGCGTGAGCTGCTGCAGCGCGTTGCCGCCGACGCTGGACTCGGGGAGCGTGACGCCGGCGACTACCGGAGCCAACTCGCCGACGACCGCGGTGACGAGCGCGAAGAACACGATCGACACGAGCGTGTCGACCAGAGGCACCAGGTTCAGCTCGGCCAACTTGAACTTGGCGAACTGGGCGCCGCGGCGTGCCTCGCGCGACTGTTGGAACCGGCTGTTTTTCTTCGCCATGGTCAGCGTCCCGGTGCGGATGCGCCCGCGGCGACGCGTGCCTTGGTGCCGAGTGCCACGTTCGGATACTTCGCGATCTTGAGTCGTTCCAGCACGTGGATCACGTCATCATACGCGACATCATCGTTCGGGATCACGACGACATCGTTGTTTTGCGGATATTTGGCCTTGATGTCGACCATCAGCGCCTGCAGGGTATCCAGTGACGTTGATGACAGACCTTTTATTTGCCGACGGAACCCGCCTTCCTCCGAGTGCTCGACCATCAGGCCATCGTTCGACACGCGCACGGCGAGCAAGAGATTGAGCTGGGCGTTGTCCGGCTTCGACGCCGCTTCCGGCGCGTTGACGACGACGGGCGGGAGGCTCAGGTCGTAGGACGTGAGCACGGCGACCAGGCCCTGATACGTGACCAGGGAGAAGAACACGATCGACGTCAGGATGTCGACCAGTGGGACGAGATTGATGCCGCCGTGCCCGAGCTGCCCTTGACTCAGCTCGCGGCGACGGACCTTGGCGCGATGAAAGCGAGAGGCCATGGCGGTCCCTCCGCTTGGTTCCGGTTAGCGAGTCGCTATGCGGACGTCGGGGCGTTCGACGAGCGCGTTGATCAGCCGTACCGAGAACTCGTCGACCTGCTCGATGATCTGCTCGGCCTGGGCCGAGAGATACGAGTGGCCGACCGTCAACGGAATGGCGGTCAAGAGCCCGAAGCCCGTCGCGTTCAGCGCGATCGCGATACCCGCCGCCAGCTTCTCCGACCGCTCGGCCGCCGAGGCCAGCGCGACCGACGCGAACGCGGACCGCAGACCGTAGATCGTGCCGAACAGCCCGATCAGCGTCGCGACGTTGGCGAGCATCGGCAGATACTGCAGACGCCGCGTCAGGCGCGGGATCACCGCGAGCGACGCCGCATCCGCGACATTCTGCAGCTCACCCTCGTCGTGACTCTTGGAGCGAAGGATCAGCAAGCCCATGTCGGGGAGCGTCGCCTTCGATTGCGTGCAGAGGCGGATCGCTTCATCGATCCGGCCGGCGCGAACGAGCTGCATCACGCGATCGATGAAGGCCGGGCCGTTGATGCGCGACCGGCCGACGATCACGTAGAACCGCTCCAGAAAGATGGCCAGGCCCGCGAGCGCCACGACCAGAATCGGGTACATGATCGGGCCGCCGTCGCGGAACCACTTGAGAAACGCTTCCATTGCCTATTCTCTCGAGGGAGGGGGAGACGCGGCAGCCGTGTCCGGCGCCGCCTCCGGTGGACGATGAGCCGACTCGCTCGGCAACGTCGGGACCACGCGATAAGGGGCGAGGATCGACGGCCAGAAGTGCTGGTCGTAGAACGCGGGAACTAGAACTCCCCGCGAGTAATCCGGTACGGCTCGCGGCCTTACGGTGACGACTTGGGGCGTCGGCACCTGCCCGCGAATTTCCACCGTCTGGGCTCCGCCTACGGGCGCGGGCTTCTTTTTCTTTGGGGTCACTTGCGCTGACGCGCTCGTGACCACGAAGCACGAGAAAAAGAATACGAGTAACGCGCCGGTTACGAAGCTCACAACATCACGCCAGCGTCGGTTGCGAAACATGAGCCGATTCTCGCGCGCGACTGTGTTACGTACCGTCATGTCACGTACGCCCGTGTTACGTACGCTCGTATCAGGTACGCTCGTATCACGTACGCTCGTATCACGCGCACTCGTGTCACGCCCAATCGTGTCACGCGCACTCGTGTCACGCGCACTCGTGTTACGCGCACTCGTGTCACGCCCAATCGTGTCACGCCCAATCGTGTTACGCGCACTCGTGTTACGCTCAATCGTGTTACGAGCGAGCGAAGCGAAGCGAGCGTTGATCATTTTAGCCCTCCAGGAGTTGGAGGGAGCTCGGGAACCTTGCCGGTCGTTCCATCGCGAGCGAGGTCGATCCAAGCGTTCTTGATGCCGTCCTGCGCAGCCTTGTCGACCAACGCCTGCCAAGTCTTGGTGGCCTGATCGTAATAAGCCTGCGCCTGCTGCCCGGCGCCCGCGGAGGCCGCCTGACGCTCGGCGTCACTCAAAGACTTAGGTAGCTGCACGTTCTTCAAGAAGTTGCCGTACTCCCACTGGGAGTAGCCGACGTAGTAGGAGCCAGCCGCCAGGTACTGCGGATCACCCGATTCGATAGCCTTCGTAAATGCAGCCGTCACGGTTCCCAGCATTTTTTGCTTGAGGGCCGATGCCTTCTTCACGCCGGCCGCGGTCAACTGCGCCCGCGTCGCGATGACGAGCTTCACATCGCGATACCTCAAGAATTCGGCCAGCCCTTCGTCGAACGCGGCCCGGCCCGCTCTCGCGGCGCAATCACCCTTCAACTCCGGCGGAGGATTGAGGAGACTGCAGAGCCTGTTGAGGTCGGCATCGGCGGTGTTATTGTCCCCACCGGCGCGCAACAACTGCACCCGGTAGACGCGCGCCTGTGCCGCGCGCGAGTCCTTGGGGTACCGGTCGACGAACGTGCCGTACGCGGCGGCGCCGGCGAGCGTATCGCGCGACTGGACGTACGTCACGGCGGCGTTGTACAACGCGTCCGGTGCGCGCGAATCCTGGCGATAATCGTTCGCGAACTGCTGATAGGCCGCGGCGGCCTCCTTGCCCTTCCCGAGCGAGTCGAGCCGCACGGCGACCTTGATCTCGGCGTCCGCGCGGCCACGCCACGACGGGTTGTCGGCGATGATCTGACGCAACGCCGTCACCGACTGATCGCCCTGCCCGATCTCCTCGAGGAGATCCGCATGCAGCGTTTGATACTGGAGCCGGTATCGATACAACGGGTACTCGGTGATCAACCGGTTCGAGAGACTGGCGGCCTGCACGCGCGCGTCCTTCGAGGCGTTCTCATCGCCCTTGGCGCGCGCCGCACTGTCGGCCAGCATGTACGTCTCGATCGCGTTGCGCAACGCATCCGGCGCCTTCTCACTCGACGGATTCTTATCGGCGAGCGCGATATACACCTCTTTTGCGGCCTTGTCATACGCGCCCGCTTTAATGAGCGAGTCCGCATATGACGAGGCCGCGCCTTGCTGCACGCCGGTGATAGAATCGGCGAATGATTTGCGCCCGGTCGCCCGCGCGGTGGCGGCCGCCGAGTCCCACTGGAGCTGGGCGTCGGCGTACTTGCCTTGCTTGTAGAGCGCGTCGCCGACCTGCTTGGCGGCCGTCGCGGCGTACGGATCGTTCGGGTACTCGAGCGAATAGATCCGGAAGGTCTGCGCGACCACGTCCCACCGCTTGCCCTGCGCCGCGCGCCGACCCTTTTCGATCAAGGCCTTCTTCGCCACATCGCTGTGCGGATAGCGCGTGGCATAGTTGTCCACCGCCGCGAAGAGCGAGTCCTGCGAGGCGCGATCCGTCGAGTCGTGCGCCGTCACCGAGTCCCACGCGACGATCGCGTTCTGGGCCGACTGCTGGTTCGCCGCCTTGATCGGCGCCTGGAACGTGTCCGCGGGGAAGTTGAACGCCGCCCGCGTGTACTCGGTCCCCGCCTTCCGGAAATCCCCGGCGCCATAGAGCGCGTCGGCATAGTGAATGTCGACTTCGCGCGCGCTGTCGGACTGACCGTAGTCCGACATGTAGATCCCGTACAGCCGCGCGGCTTCGATATAGTGCTCGCGAGCCGCCGGCGTGATGGCGACTTGCTCTTGCGTCACCGCGGTGGCGTCCGCCGTCTTACCCTTGCGGCGCTTGGGCGCCTGGGCCACCGGCGTCGTCCCCAGCTGCGCTTTGGCCAGCTCGTACTGACCGCTTTGCCGCAGGACTTCCTCGCGCGCCGCCTCAACATCCTTGGCGTGCGTGGGGTTCGCGGCCGTCCATGACGAGCCCGGCGAGAATTTCTGAACGAGCGCAATGCGAGCCGTCTGGGCCTTCTCGGGTTCCAGCGTGCGGTTCTGATAAATGTCAATGACTTCGCGCGAGGTATTCAGGGCCGACGAGTCATCGGGCGCCTCGACGAGCAGCTCTTGATACGCATCGACGGCGCGCGCGAAGTCGCCTTGGTCGCGCAAGCGAGCCGCCACACGACGCAACACCGGAATCTTGAGCGATCCGCTGTCCGAGCGCGCCGCGAAGAACTTGTTCGCCGCCGAGGCGCCACCGACCTGGGTGAACGAGACCGCCATGTACTCGATGGCCTCTTCCCGAAGCCCCAAGCGCTGCTGGCGCTCCGGCGTGAGCTTGTCGTACGCATCGACCAGGCGGCCGAAGACCTCGACCGCTTGGTTGTAGCCCGCCGGATTCTGCGGCGTGGCGGTGTTGTAGTAGGCCCAGCCGAGCTTGTACAGCGACAAGAAGTACACGTCACCGTTGGCTGGCGAGGCGGCCGCGGCGCGCTCATAGGCGCTCGCCGCTTTGGTGAACGACGCGATGCGCGCGTCGCCCTTTTGATTCGCCGCGATCTCGAACTCGGCGTCGCCGAGCCGGAACAAGGCCTCTGATTTGTGCGTGGACTGATCCTTCGCCGCCACCATCTCGAACATGGGAACCGCATCCGCGTAGCGCTGGTCGAACGAGTACAGCGTGCCCAGCGTGTAGGCGGCGCCATCGATCTGATCAAACGACGGATAGCGCTTGACGATCTCTTCGTATCGTGCGATGGCGTCCGTATAGTCTGGATGTGCGGCGCCGCCCGATAGCGTGTCGACACGCTGGGACGCCGCGAACCGTTCGTCGGCTCGCCGCGTCAGCAGTTCTCCCAGCTCATACAGCGCGCCGGGTCGGAGCGGGCTGTCCGGGTAACGCTGAAGCAGCGACTCGAGTTGCGCGATCGCCGAATCGGCTATCGTCACCGGTCTCAGATGCTGGACAACAGGTCTGACCGTCGTCGGCGCGGTGGTCTGCGCGACAACGGGTGCCGCGCCGAGCAGCAGAAGGAGAGGCAGGAGGCGCTTCATGGAGCGCTCCCGGATGTCGACGCCGGAGCGGCCGTACTGTCCGCACCGATGGCGCGGAAGAACGACGCGGTCGCCGACCCAAACTCGGCGGCCTCCAGGTCGCGCCGCATGGCGGCCGCGAGCGCGATGCCACGCGCCGTCAGCTCGCGATCGACCGTGACGACGAGCGCATTCGCCGCGGCGTCGCGACGACTTTGTGCCGCGGCCAACGCCGCGCGCAGCGCGACACGAGCCTCGGACGGTCCGCGCTCGACGCGCGCCTGCGCACTGTCCACGGCGGCCGCCGCGACGGCGCCCGCGGCCCGCGTCTGCACGATCAACGCGCGGGTCCGCTCGCCGCGCTGGCGAACCGTGTCACGCAACGCGAAGGCGGGATTGTGAGCGATCGCCGAGTCGAGTCGGGCCTCGACGTCGTCGGCGATGCGACGATAGATGTTGGCGGTCTCGTGCTCTTGCTGCAGATAGGCGATATCGGCGGGCGTCGCCGATGCCTGCAGCGACCGCTGCACGCTATCGAGCTTCGCGGAGTTCTCGTTTGCCAGACCGCGCAACTCGCTCGACTGGGCGCCGATCAAACGGTGCAGCAGGTAATACGCCGAGTCGACGTTCGCGGTCACTTTCGCCAGCGAGTCTTCGGCGACCGCGAGGGGTCCGAACCCGCTGCGCAGACTGTCCTGCTCCTGCTGGACCATCTCGCGCATGCGTTTGAGGTTCGCCACCTGCAGCGCGATGTTGGTTTTCTCGCTTCGCACGGCCTGGTCGGCCAACTCCGTCCCGACATCGGCGTCGCGCAGGGTCGCCAGACCCTTGGCCAGATCGCCGCGCGACGCGTCGGACGCGGGCATGAAGACCACACGGCGCAGGAGCGGCGCTCCCGCGGATACGCCGCCCTTGCTCGCGCCGGCGGAGTCGATACCAGCGGCATCCAGGCGCTTCGTGAGCGCTTCGACCGAGACCGGGGTCGGCGCTGGCACAGCCGGCGTCTCGGTCGGGTTACTCGGCACCGCGATACGGAGCGCATCGATGCCGGCTTCCGCGGAATCCGGGAAGGTCACGGCCTTGCCGCCGGCCACATCGCCGAGTAGCAGCACGTCGGCGACGCGGGCATTGACCAGGAGTCGCGCGCCGCCGCGCAGTCCGGACGCATTGGTCCCGAGACCACCGACCTCCGCGGACACTGAATCCGCGACGGCCTTGAAGGCATGGGCGGCCGAGTCATCCTGGTGCAGCTGCAGGGCGACTTGGGCGTGCATCAGGCGACCTTCGTCGCGCGCGGGCAGCTCCGGGTAGTCCCGGGCATAGGTGGCGAAGAGGTCGCCGGCCGCTTGCGGCTTGGCGCCGCGATAGGCGGACCACGCGCCGGTCAGGAGCGCCGGCGCGCGGAGCCCGCTCGTCGGGGACACGAGGCCGGCTTCGGTCGCGGCGCGGTCATACTGCGCGCCCTCGTACGCGAGCTGCGCGAGCGTCAGGTGCAGCTGGTCGGATACGGGGCTCTGGGCCGACGGCACGAGGGAGTCGATGGCCAGCATGGCGGACGCGACACCGTGGGCGGTGTCCGCCTTGAGTCCCATCACCGTCAGCATGTACTGCGCGTAGGCCTTGTACGGACCGTTCGTCGTTTCGGCCGCCTCGAACGCGCTGCGCGCGGCCGGTTCCTGGCCGAGGCGATAGGCGGCGAGGCCCGCGAGCAGTGACGTGATACCGCTCTGGTCGGCGCCGAGGGTTTTGGCCTGGTCGGCGGCCCGCGCGTAGTCGCCATCGCGATAGTCGGCGAGGAGGAGTTGCGCGTGCAGCAGCGGTTGGAAGCGACCGGCTTCCGGCATCGCCGCGAGCGTCGCGGCCTCCATCCGGAGGCTGTCATCCATCCCGAGGCGATAGTAGCACTCGGCGATCAGGAAATGCCGTTCGGCGCCCTCGGTGCCCGGATCCAGTGGCCGCAGGCGACTGAGCGCCGCGATCGCGTCGCCGGTCATGAGCGAGTACAGCGCGGAGCGAATCTCCGCATCGACCGCGCGTCCCTTATCCAACGGCGGGATGATGGTGGTATCCCGGACGGGATTCGGCGCCGGTGGCGGCGAAGCCGGTTGTTGGGCCCCGGCAACCGCCGAGAACAGCGCTAGTGCGAGGAGGAGTCTTTGTTCGACCACGTCGTCTGTACCAACTGGCCGCCGCGCACGGCGAACTGCACATAGGTCGACGCGCCGGCGGCGGCGTCGACGCGGACGGACTGCGTTTGCGTTCCGCCGTTGAGCCCCACGGTCACCGAGACCGTGTGCGGAGAGGGCAAGACGTTGGAGCGATAGAGCTCGTCGACCGCGCCCGAGGCGAGCGCGGAGTTGGCGATCAGGGAATAGGCGCGGGAGGCGCCGGCGCCATCGTCGATGCGGACCGACACGCTGTCGATCCGCTGCGTCAGCGTGGACGCCGAATCGGCGCGCAAGGTGACGATCAGCTCGGCCCCGGCCCGGCGGCGCACCGCGTCGCCCAGCGTGAGGAACCGGTCGCGCTGCGCGAGGAGCACATCCTGCGAGACGGTCAGGAGCGAATCCAGTTGGCGCAGCGCGTACGTCTCGTGACTCATGAGCAGCTCATTGACGCGCTGCTCGGCCACTTTGCCGGCGACGGCTTCGACCCGCGACTCGAGCTGCAAGCGCTCGACGCGCAGGTCATCGAGCTTGCGCTGCGATGCCTTGATGTCGTCGAGGATCGCCTTGCGGCGATCCGCGTACGTTTGCGTGTTGGTGGTATCCGGCGGCGGTGACGAGCTTTGCTGCGCTCGAGCCGCTGTTCCGGCAACACCAACCAGCAGGACCACACTCCAGAGACCAAACCGTGTCATTGAGGGTTCGACGTTTGCGGAGGAGGTGGAGGAGACGAGCCTTGCTGCGCTTCAATGCGCTTCAGACGATCCTCGAGCCGCCGCAGCGCCTCGGTTTCCTGTTGTAGCTCGGTCTGGGCCGCGGCTCTCCGCTGCTCCAGCTCGAGGAGATTCTGTGCTTCGTACTGTTTGACGAGCCCCTGTAACTCCGCGATACGGGTCTGGCGCTTCGAGATATCGGCCAGGAGTCCGTCCCGCTCCTTCCGGAGGACCGCCGCGCGGTCTTCCAGGAACTTCCCGTTGAGCAGGGCGAAGACGTTGCTGTGCCAGCCGAGGGTGAAAGCGAACTTCGTGTAGTGATAGAGCGCCGTGGCCGGGATGGCGGCGTTGAGCTTCTGGCTCCCGCCGCCCAGATCGATCACGTCGATCCCGGCGCGGATCCCGCGCCAGTCGATCGAGGCGCCCGCGTTGAAGTCCCAGGCGTTGTTCTCGCCCATGATCGAGATCAGGGTGTTGGTCGTCGGGCGCCAGCTGGTCGCGATCCCGTAGAAGAGACCACCCGTGGCATCGGCCGCATAGTACTTGGTCGGCAGCGTGCCATGATCCTTGAAGAGGCCATTCCCGTAGCCGATCGTCGCGCTGACGTTCACATCGGGCCACGAGGCCTTGATCTCCTGCAGCGACACGTTCTTCGTCGCGACACCGTACACGGTGTTTCCGGTCGAGAACGACTGGTGCGTCGAATCGGCCCGGATCACCGGCGCCGTTCCCCCTTTGGGATTGATCTCATTCGAATATCCCAGACCAAACCGATCGATCCGGCTGTACGGCCCGACATTCCGCACGCCGATCGCCAGCGACGGCAGGAATGCCAGTGCGCTGCCTTTCGTGTCTTGTTCACGGAGGGCCACGAGCTGGCCGTAGAACGACTGCTCGGGGTTCGTCGACAGCAGCGACACACCGAGCTGCAGGCGACTGAACAGCGACGTGTTGAGGCTCAGCTTCGAGTTCAGGGACGAGTTGTACCGCGGGATCTGCGACGACGTCTGGTACGACGAGCCGCTGTAGTTCAGCGAGAAATCACCCGTGACCTGCTCGACCCACGCGGTCGGGATATCGATGAGCCCCGACCCCCAGAACCGCGTCTGCCCAAATTCTTCTTGCGCCCGAGCAGTGCCGGCGATCAGCACCAGTCCAATGACCGCCCTCGCCACGCTTCGCGTGGCTCGGCGGACACTTGGGATGGGTATCGTCCCCGTTTTCGGAAATCTCGCGGAGGCCGCCGCAGCCACACGGCGTATTCCTAGAGATGTAGGCGCCGGAGGCGCTACACGAGCCGGCGCCGCGGCAATCCCGGGTGCTGCCTTAGACATAGGCGCCCTAGGCGCCACATGCGCTCGAGACGGGCGCGCCACGTGAGCCAGCGTGTTCATTGTGGTTTCCCACCCTGCAGTTGCTGCAGCCGCTCATTCGCCCGGCGAATCTGATCCTGCTCTTCCTTGAGCTGGGCCTCCAGCTCCTGGCGCTGACGCTCCACATCACTCAAGGCTGATCCCTGCAGCTTGCCCAGGGACACCTGGAGATCGTGAATGCGCCGCTCGCGCCGTGCCATCTCGGCCTTGAGCTCCGCCTGTTGATGTTCGAGCTGGGTAATTTCGCTGCGCAGGAAGATCCCTCGTCCGACGTCACGGAAATTCGCGTGATAATAGACGATGAAGTTCGGCTTGGTGTAATTGTAAATCAGAAAGTCGCTCGGGCGCTTGGTATTTCCCTCTTCCAGCTCCGTCCCATAGAACCCGATCCCGACCCCGTGGAACTCGCCGCGGATACCCGCGTTGTAGTTCCAGGCGTCGTTCTCACCGACGATCGAGATACTCGTCACGCTGTTCGGGTGATACTGGAGCTGCGCCCCGAAAAACATCCCCTTCACCGTCTGCCCGCTCCGGTCATAGGCCGGACCCAGGCCGCCGTCGTCGCTGAACAAGCCGTTGCCGCCGCCGAGCGTGAGGCTCGCGGAGAACATTGGGGTGAAGTTGATCGACTTGGTCGCCACGATGTAGAGGGTCGGGGCGGTATGAAAGTGATTGAAGTACGACGGGGTGAACCCGTGGGTATTGCCCACGGTGTCGACCATAATGTCGTGTCCGATCAGAAATCGGTCTTCATGGTCGTAGGGACCGAGATTGCGGAAGCCGACGGCGATCGCCGGCAGGAGCGGCGAGAACTGGCCGTCCTTGAGCGCCAGCAGCTGGCCGAAGAACCCGAAATCCGGGTTGTTGCTATACATCGAGAACCCGAGCGAGAATCGGCCGAGCCACTGCGTCTCGATCGCCCCGTTCCCGTTCCACCCGTGCGCGGCACTCAGCGACTGGGTCGTGGACGGGATGCGCATGCCGCTGTAGTCGATCCAGAAATCCGCCGTCTGCGGAGACACCCATGCCACCGGAGCGTTGATCAATCCCGTGCCGAACTGTTGGGTGGGCGAGAACGTCTCCTGCGCGCCGGCGGCGGCGCTGAGACTCGCGCACACGAGCACCATCGCGAGCGTGGATCGCACCGGTCCCCCTCGAGCTCCCTTGCGACGGTAACGCCAAGACGGATAGGATTTTGGAACGAAACTCATTGTGGCGCAATGTCCGCTAAGAAATTCATGAATCGTCAATTGCTCTCCGCGTTCCTCGTATCGGTCGCGTGCAATACCTCGAGCGGCGCTACCACCACGTTCGACGGGACCACCGCCAAGGCGATCGTCGCCGCCCGCGCCGCCGTTCCCGCGGACAGTTTCACCCAACGCATCGACGCCGCGCGCATCGCTGGCGACTCGACGGCGAAAGTCTGGATGATCATGGCTAGTGATTTCCAGTGCCCCTACTGTAAACAATGGCATGACGAGTCGTTTGCCGCTCTGCGTCGCGAGTACGTCGACAACGGAAAGGTCCGTCTCGCGTACTACAATTTCCCGCTGACCATCCATCCCAACGCCGTCCCGGCAGCCGAGGCGGCAATGTGTGCGGGCGCGCAGAACAAGTTCTGGCCGATGCACGACGCGTTGTTTGCCTCTCAGGCAACGTGGGCTGGGCTGAAAGATCCCTCGGCGGTCTTTGATTCCCTTGGCGTGAAGGTGGGCCTTGATGCCCGTTCGTTCAATACCTGCCGCACCACGCACGCGACATTGCCCATGATCAAGGCCGACCAGGATCGGGCCGAGAGAGCCGGGGTGCAGTCGACGCCGACGATCATCATCGGGAATAAGCTGATCGCCGGCGCGCTCCCGACGGACACGTTCCGGCGCGCACTGGACGCCGCATTGGCCGCCAAGTAGCGGTTGCATCCCCTTCTTCGCCCCGCCTACGCCAGCATTGCCAGAGTAGCGGCGGCACTCTCCGAGGCCAAGTGGCTGCGGGCACTCGGAGCCCGCGCGGGTCTCATCGACCGCTATCGCGCGTGGGCGGCTGCCCATCGTGATGCGAGCCGTCCGCTCCTCTGGATTCATGCTCCATCCGTCGGCGAAGCGCTGCAAGCACGACCCATCGTCGAGCTCATCCGTTCTGAGCGACCCAACGTTCAGATCGCGTTCACCTACTACTCCCCGAGTGCCGAACGGTTCGCCCGATCGCTGTCCGTAGATTTCAGCGACTACCTGCCATTCGATAATATCTCCGATGTCGATGCGGCGCTGGACGCGCTCGCGCCCACCGCCCTCGTCTTTAGCAAACTCGACGTCTGGCCCGTGCTCGTCGAACGCGCCGCCGCGCGAGGCGTTCACTTGGGACTCGTCAGCGCGACGCTCAGCTCCCGATCGTCCCGGCGATCGGTGTTCGCGAAAGCCGTGCTCCACGAAGCGTACGCGAAGCTCGACGCGGTGGGCGCCATCTCGGCGGAAGACGCCGAGCGATTGGTCGATCTCGGCGTCCGCTCCGAGGTGATCCAGATCACAGGTGACACGCGGTACGACGAGGTCTGGAGAAACGCGGCCAATGCCGCCGATGCCTTTCCGGAATTGGCGGGGCGGACGATATGCGTCGCCGGGTCCACGTGGCCCGCGGACGAGCGCATCGTTCTGCCCGGATGGCTTGGGAGCGGCGTACGACTGATCGTGGCGCCGCACGAGCCGACCCCCATACACGTCGCCGGGATCGAAGCGTGGGCCACATCCAACAAAGTGACATCGAGCCGGTTATCATCTGGCTCGACGACCGCCGATCTCGTCGTCGTCGACAGCGTCGGGGTATTGGCGCGGTTGTACGCCCGGGCGACCCTCGCCTACGTCGGCGGCGGATTTCATCGTGCCGGGCTGCATTCCGTCCTGGAGCCGGCCGCCTTCGGCGTGCCCGTTCTCTTTGGTCCGCGACACAGCCAGAGTCGCGACGCGGGCCTGTTGCTCGCCGCCGGCGGCGGGTTTGTCGTGCGGTCGGCCCCCGAGCTTCGCTCGAAGCTGTCGGGCGATCTCAGGGTGGCCGGAGCAGCGGCCAAAGATGTCGTGCGTCAGGGACTGGGCGCGGCTAACCGATCGCTCGGTCTCGTCGACCGGCTGATGGTCGGTTGAGAGCGATCGACATAAAACCCCTGCACGAGGTGCACGCCGAGCCGCCGCACCTGCGCGAACTCCTCGGCGCGCTCGACTCCCTCGGCGATCACCATCGCGCCCTGCTCGTTCGCGAACCGCACCATCGTTTCGACGAGATGCTGCTTCGTCGAACTGGTATCGATGCCGGTAATCAACGAGATATCGAGCTTGATGAAATTCGGCTCGAGGTTGGCGATCGATCCCAAGCCGGCGAATCCACTCCCGGCATCATCGACCGCGACGCGCATCCCTCTCGCCCGGAACGCGTTGAGGCGCTCGCGGAATGTGGGATAGTCTTTGATCGCGATGCGCTCGGTGATCTCGATGACGAGTCGCTTCGGATCACCGGGCAAATCAAAATTGGGATCGGCGAAGTCGTGCGGATCGACGTTCAGAAACAACAATTCACCGGGACCGAGGCGGGCGAGACCGTCGAGCGCGGCGCTCCGGCACAACCGACTCAGCTCCCAGATCAGATTCGCCTCGGCCGCGACCTCGAACATGACTTCCGGCCGCCGCAATCCACGACGCGTGCCGCGCGCGAGCGCCTCGTAGCCGAACACCGTCCCGTTCGGAGCGGAAATGATCGGGTGATAGTCGATATAAATCGCCCGGTCCTGAATGCTGGATTTGAGCTCGGCGATGCGACGCAACCGCTCTCGCTGTTCGACGCTGCGCGCGGCGCCGGCGGCCTCGCGGACCGCGCGGTAGGCGATCCGCTCGAATCGCATCCGCGGATCGACGCGCAGCTCGGCGCGACCCGTCACGATCTCGCACAGCGCCGCGATCTCCTCGCCATGAGCGGACTCGATGCAGGCGGCCAGCCGCGTCTCGACATCGTGCGGCTCCGACGCGAGCGCATGCACGATGGCGAAGTTGTCGTCCTGCGGATTGATCGCGATGGCGAGCGCGTTGTGTGAGACGATGTCGAGGAGACCGCTCGTCACGGTGTCCATGACGGCGTCGAACTTCTCCCACCCGTAAATCTCCTCGACCTTCGCGCCCCGCACGAAATTGAGGTAGCACACGGCGAGGTCACCGTGATCGCGCGCGAGCACCCGAAGGGCATCGCGCGCGTCGAACACGGTGGGCAACACGGGCACCGCTATTTCCGCGCGCCCGACAACCCGAGCGGCGTCCACGCGACGGAGAACCCGATCCCGGGGTCGTTGGGGAGCGCATTCGATCCGCCGAACGTCCCGAGGAGTCGCACCGAGAGCTGCGGGGTCAGCTCCATGGACCCGCCGATGTCGAACGCGACACCGAGCTTCGTGTCATCCGGCGAGTGATCGATCGAGAGGCGCGGCTCGACGTACGGTGTGATCGCGACGGTGCTGTTCTGAATTTGGAACCGGTGGCCGATCGAAATGCCGAAGGGAATCCGGAAGGTGTTCGGGCTGCCGAAGGCATCGTAGAATCCGCCCGTCAGCAGGAAGTCGAGCGGAATGTCCTTCGTCTCGCGCGCCAGTTGGTAGCCCAGCGCTCCGCCGATCAGCCCGTGGGTGTCGATATGGGGCGGGCTCGTGAAGCCGAGCTCTCCCTCGAAAATCCAATTCGGCGCAATGCCCTCGCGCCACTGCGCGAGCAGACCCGTGCCACCATCGCCGCTCGAAAAGATCGCGAAGTTGAACTCGCGATTCACGACGCGAGGACCTTGGAACGCTGGATAATTCCAGGCTTGTGCGCTCGACCGGCCCGACCCCAGCGTCAACGCCAACGAGACAACGGACAAAAACACGATTCCACGTGCACGATCGGTCATTCAGTTGTTCTCCGCGGGTGGTAAGAAGCCGGGTGGTGGTAGCCGGCCCCATGTGTCGCGGCATACTGTGTGCCGCGACGTCGCGTCCTGAGCCGTTTCAGGGCGTCGTCGGCGCCGTCAGCGTCAGGCTTCGTCGGCGTGGTCCGTGATGACGCGTACCTGATCGTCGACCACCTGCAACACCCCGCCGCGCACCGCGAACCGGTGACTTCCCAACCGAAGCGTACCGGTTCCCAAAAGCGTGACCATAGGTGCGTGCTTGGGCAGAATACCGAGATCGCCGTCGAACGCGGGGGCGCGGACGGAATCCACGTCCCCCTCGAAGACGATGCGCTCTGGCGAGACGACCTGCACGTGCAATGGCATTACTGCTTCAGCTTCTCGGCGTTCGCCACGACATCCTCGATCGAGCCGGCCATGAAGAACGCCTGCTCGGGGAGGTTGTCGAACTCGCCATTGATCAGCCGCTCGAACGACGAGATCGTCTGTTCGATCGTGAGCTGCTTGCCCTTGATGCCCGTGAACTGCTCGGCCACGTCGAACGGCTGCGACATGAAGCGCTGAATTCGTCTCGCGCGTCCGACGATCTTCTTGTCGTCCTCGGCCAGTTCATCCATGCCGAGAATCGCGATGATCTCCTGCAGCTCCTTGTAGCGCTGCAGAATGCGCTGGACTTCGATGGCCACGCGATAGTGGCGCTCACCGATGTACTGCGCGTCGAGAATACGCGAGGACGAGGCGAGCGGGTCGACGGCGGGATAGATACCGAGCTCCGTGATCGCGCGCGACAACACGACCGTGGCGTCCAGGTGGGCGAATGCGGTCGCCGGCGCGGGATCGGTGAGGTCGTCCGCCGGCACATAGATCGCTTGCACCGACGTGATGGATCCATTGCGCGTCGACGTGATGCGCTCTTGCAGATCGCCCATCTCGTTCGCCAACGTCGGCTGATAGCCGACGGCGCTCGGCATACGCCCCAACAATGCGGACACTTCCGATCCGGCCTGCGTGAACCGGAAAATATTATCGATGAAGATCAGCACGTCGGCGTGCTCCTCGTCGCGGAAATACTCGGCGACCGTGAGACCCGACAGACCGACGCGGAGACGAGCGCCCGGTGGCTCATTCATCTGGCCGTAGATGAGCGCGGCCGACTTGATGACGCCGGACTCCTTCATTTCCAGATACAGGTCGTTGCCTTCGCGCGTGCGCTCGCCCACGCCGCAGAACACCGATTTGCCGGAGTGCACCTTCGCGACGTTGTTGATCAGCTCTTGAATGATGACGGTCTTGCCGACGCCGGCGCCGCCGAACAGTCCGATCTTTCCGCCCTTCACGAACGGCGCCAGCAGGTCGATGACCTTGATGCCGGTCACGAACATCTCGGTCTTCGGCTCGAGATCGACGAACTGCGGCGCGGGACGGTGAATGGGCCACCGCGGCGCATCGGCCGGAATCGCCGCGCCGTTGTCGACCGGCTGGCCGAGGACGTTCAGGATGCGACCGAGAGCGGCGGCGCCCACGGGGACCGTGATCGGACCGCCCGTGTCGACGACTTCCATGCCGCGCTGGACGCCGTCGGTCGACGACATGGCGACCGCGCGCACCTGATTGCGCCCGATTTCCTGTTGGACTTCGACGACGACATCGACCCCCGTGCTCTCCGAGCCGCCGTCCCATCCGGCGCCGGAGCGGATCTCGAGCGCGTTATAGATCTCGGGCAGGTTGCCCGCGTCGAACTCGACGTCGACCACCGGGCCGATGACTTGGACGACGCGCCCCTTATTGTCCGCTTTCTTTTCCATATCTACTCCAGTGCCGCGGCGCCACCCACGATCTCCGCGATTTCCTGCGTGATCTGGGCCTGACGCGCGCGATTGTAGTTGCGCTTGTACGTGTTGAGGAGATCCGTCGCGTTGTCCGTCGCGTTCTTCATCGCCGTGCGCCGCGCGCCTTGCTCGCTGGCCGCGGTCTCGACCAGCGCCCGATAGACGGTGTTGCGCACATACGCCGGCAGCAGCAGCCCGAGAATCTCCTCGGCGTTCGGCGCCAGAATATAGTCGCGGACCCGCTTCGTGTCCTTCGCCGGCGGCGTGACGGGCAGGATCTGCTCGGAGACCGGCGGCGTCGACAGCGGCGAGTTGTACTTGGCCGACACGAGGTACAACGCATCGATCTTCTTCTCGATGAACTGCTGCATCAGATCATCGACCAGGCTTTTCGCATCGTCGGCGGTGGGCCGGTCGGTGATGTCCGTGCGGCTCGCGGCCAGCGCGCGGTTGACGTACTTGAAGTAGCCGATGCCTTTGCGCCCGACGACGTGAACATCCACGGCGGCGCCGTCCTTCTCCAGGCGCTCGATCGCGCCACGGGCTTCTCGGATCAGGTTCGCGTTGAATCCGCCCGCGAGGCCACGGTTCGACGTGAGCAGCAGCACGGCCGCGCGCTGGACCTTGTGCGGCTGCCGCAGCAGCGGAAAGCGGTCGGCCAGCTCGGGCGAATACAGGTCCGTCAGGATCTCACGCAGGACCGCGGCGTACGGGCGCGCGCCGACGACCCGGTCTTGCGCGCGCTTGAGCTTCGACGTCGCCACCATTTCCATGGTGCGCGTGATCCGTCGGGTGTTCTCGACGGATCGAATGCGCCCCCGAAGCTCGCGACCCTTAGCCACGGAATTGCTTCGTGAACGTCTCGATGCCGCGCCGGAGATCGGCCTCGGTTTCCTTCGAGATCGCCTTCTCCTTCGTGATGCGATCGGCGACCTGCGGGAACTGGGCGGCCATGTACTCGTGGAACTTGGCTTCCCAGTCTCTGATCTGAGCGACGGGAATGCTGTCGAGGAGTCCCTGGGTCACGGCGAAGATCGACATGACCTGCTGCGCGACCGGCATTGGCGCGTACTGCGGCTGCTTCAAGATCTCGACGGTGCGCGCGCCGCGATCGAGCTGTCGGCGGGTCGCGGCATCGAGGTCCGACGCGAACGCCGAGAACGCCTCCAACTCACGATACTGCGCGAGATCGAGCCGCAGTCGTCCGGCAACGGACTTCATCGCTTTGATCTGCGCCGATCCACCGACGCGCGAGACCGAGATGCCGACGTTGATCGCGGGACGGACGTTGGCGAAGAACAGGTCGGAGTCCAAGAAGATCTGACCGTCGGTGATCGAGATGACGTTCGTCGGAATGTACGCGGAAACGTCGCCGGCCTGCGTCTCGATGATCGGCAACGCGGTCAGCGAGCCGCCGGTCTTGAAGATCGTCTTGTTATCCACGATCGCCGGATCGTCCGAGAGCTTGGCCGCGCGCTCGAGCAACCGCGAGTGGAGATAGAATACGTCGCCGGGATACGCTTCGCGGCCCGGCGGACGACGCAGCACGAGGGACAGCGAGCGATAGGCCTGCGCCTGCTTCGACAAGTCGTCGTAAACGCACAGCGTCGGCTTGCCCTCGTGGTACATGAAGTACTCGGCGAACGCGCACCCGGAGTACGGCGCAATGTACTGCATCGGCGCCGGATCGGAGGCCGCCGCGTTCACGATGATCGTGTACTCCATCGCGCCGGTCTCGCGGAGCTTGGCTTCCACCGCGCGGACCGTCGACGCCTTCTGCCCGATGGCGACGTAGACGCAGATGACGCCGGTGCCTTTCTGGTTGATAATCGTGTCGATCGCGATCGCGGTCTTGCCGATGCCGCGGTCGCCAATGATGAGCTCGCGCTGGCCGCGGCCGATCGGGATCATCGAGTCGACGGCCTTGAGTCCCGTCTGCAGCGGCTCTTTCACCGGCTGGCGGACGATGATGCCCGGGGCGTTCGACTCGACCTTCCGCGTCAACTTGGTGTTGATCGCGCCGAGTCCATCGAGGGGACGACCGAGACTGTCGACCACGCGGCCGACGAGCTCAGGACCGACCGGAACTTCGAGCACGCGGGCGGTGCGGCGCACCTCGTCGCCCTCGCGGAGCACGAGGTAGTTGCCGAGGATGACCGCGCCGATGTTGTCCTCTTCGAGATTCAGCGCCAGCGCCGTGATAACCTCGCCGGTGTCCGATGCCGTGATCTCGAGCATCTCGCCGGACATCGCTTTCTCGAGGCCATAGATACGGGCGATGCCGTCCTTGACCTCGAGAACGCTGCCGACCTCTTCAACGTCGAGCTCGTGTAGATCCGCCGCCTCGATTTCGCGGAGGAGAATATCCTTGATTTCGCCTGGGCGAAGGGTGGTATCAGAGGCCATGTCGGGGTCCGGGTCAGGTCTGCTTAAGCTCAACGCAACGCGCAGGGTACAGCTTGTGAAAAATATCACAAGCCGAGGTCGCCGCAAGTGAAAAAGGGTCACCGAACGTACGAGGCACCGTTAATGTCGATAGTTGTTCCGGTGGCGTGGGGCGCAAGTCCTGATGCCAGAAAGGCGACGACGTTAGCCACATCCTCCGGCGGCGCCATGGCGCCCATCGGGATGTCCTGTACGAGCTTCTCCAGGCCGACCATCTGGATGGACTGCCGCGCCATGTCCGTGGCGACCCACCCGGGAGCCACGCCGTAGGCGAGGACGCCTTCCCTGGCGTATCCTCGAGCGATGCTCTTGGTCAGCGCCACGACCGCGCCCTTTGAGGCGGCGTAGTGCATGTAGTGGGGCGAGTCGCCGCGAAAGGCGGCGCGGCTCGAGACGTTGATGATCGTGCCGCCGCCGAGCCCGCGAAAATGCAGAATCGCTTCGCGACAGAGATCGGCGAGCGCGACGACATTGACCTGCCACGTGGTGTCCCACGCCGCGCGCCAGGCCTCGATCGAATCGTCGACGCTCGATTCGATCGCCACGCCGGCGTTGTTCACGAGAACGTCGACACGCCCTCGCCAAGCGAGCGCGGCCGACCAAAGCCGGGCACCGGCACCGGGCGCTTCGAGCGGCGCGCGCACGGCGACGACACGATCCATCCCGAGCTCGGCGACGATTTCCTCGGCCGCCGGCGCGCTGTTCGAGTAATGGAGCACGACATGTGCGCCGGCGCCGGCGAGCGTCCGAACTATATATGCGCCAATGCCACGGGATCCGCCCGTGACGACTACGGTCTTTCCGTTGAGATCGATCATGGAATAGGCTAACTTATGTGCTTGGTAAGTAGTACGAGTGAATACGACGCGCCCCAACGGTACAGTTGTCGGTGCTGGTTTTCGCTCATTCCCGACAACATTCAGTAATCAGGTAGCGAACAAATGCGTACGACCGGCACGGTCAAGTGGTTCAACGACGCCAAGGGCTTTGGCTTCATCACGCCCGAGGGTGGCTCCAAGGATTGTTTCGTCCATCACTCCGCGATCAAGGGTAGCGGCTTCAAGTCGCTGGCTGAAGGTGAGCGCGTGGAGTTTGATGTGGTCCAAGGCGCGAAGGGCCCGGCCGCCGAGAACGTCACGAAGCTAGGGCGTTAAAAAACCCCACGTCCGTCTGGTGCGTTGTGTCGAAAGCAGCGCACCAGATGGTCGTTGACCAGGCCGACAGCCTGCATGTACGCGTAGCAGATGGTCGACCCGACAAAAGAAAACCCGCGCTTTTTGAGATCCTTGGACATCGCATCCGACTGCGATGTCGTAGCGGGTATATCGCCGCCCCTTCGCTTTCCATCAATCGGGCGGCCTTCGACGAATCGCCAGATATACGCGTCGAACGAGCCAAACTCTTTTTGAACCGCTAAGAACGCGTTGGCGTTGGATACCGCCGACGCGATCTTCAAGCGATTCCGGATAATCCCGGGATTCTCGAGCAGTTTCGCGAGACGAGAATCCGAGAATCGCGCGACCCTCGCCGGATCGAACTCAGCGAACGCCTTCCGATAGTTCTCGCGGCGATTCAGGATGAGCTCCCAGGTCAGCCCGGCCTGAGCGCCTTCGAGTATCAGAAACTCGAAATGCACGCGATCATCGTGCACGGGCGTGCCCCATTCCTTGTCGTGGTAGGCGATCATCGCCTCGCTCTTTGCCCATGGGCACCGTATCATGTTTACCGTGCGAAAACTCGCGGTTCGCCTGTTTGTGCTGTCGAGCACGTGCTGGTGGGGAGCCGGGCTCGCATTCTCAAACCTGTGGTGGCTGACCAACTCCCACCAGTTGGCGTGGATCCATTTCTGCTACGCCTGGGAAGTGCCCGTCATCGGCTGGACCGGCGTCGTGGTTCTTCCCCTACTCCGCTGGCCTGCGTTCGCCGGGCGCGTCTCGCGATTCCCTCGCTTCGTGGCCACCTGCGCCATAGCCACGAGTACCGTGGGCTACACGATCGGTGCCCTCCAGTTGATCGTATTCGCTCACCTACCCTACCTCGAAGCCGCCAAGTTCGTCGTGCAAGGCGCCTTGCTCGGCACCATCCTCGCCGCCGCGGTCTATCTGGAAGCAGAGCGCGCCGTGCGACCGATAGCGGGCGCGGAGCCGACCCGGTATCCGCTCGCGAAGAAGATTCGCTACATCACGATCGCGATCGCCCTGGGCGCCGCGACGCCGATTTTCTTGTTCGACCTGACGCAAGAGCAGCGGCACCTCGAGGAGGCTCGTGGCAAAGCGCTACTCGCGGCACTCGCCCATTCACCGCCTCAGGACGCACGGCCGGCGACACCCCCGCCGGATGGGTCGTTCTCCGGCGACTCGGGATGGTTCGCCAGCCGCTACGATGGCCATCGCGTCATCGCCTATCGCCGCACGAGAACTGGCATGCTGGTCGCGGTCTCTCCGTTGTCCGAGTACGGACGCCCGCTGATCCAAACCTCGATCACGGCGGGCGGACTGCTCGTCGTGGCGTTACTCATCGCCGGCCTGCTGGCGTTCACCTTGTCGCGCAATCTCGTCGACCCGCTGGAGGTGAAGCTCGCGCAGTCCGAGAAGCTCTCGGCCGTCGGCCGCGTCGTCTCCGGGATCGCGCACGAGTTGAACAACCCGCTCGCGGCGATCCTGCACTTCGCCGAGAATCTGTTGGCC